>CALWYB010000021.1 GCA_944385665.1 uncultured Oscillospiraceae bacterium | reverse complement strand
GCCGAGTCGGCCAGCTCGTCCTCCCCCACGATGGAGTTGGTGATGGTGTCCTCCAGAAAGCGGTTGGGGGTGAGGGCGTGGAAGAGGTGGGAGATGGGTGTCTTTTCCTCGCTGTCCCCGTACTCCTTGGCGGTACGGGCGCAGCGGAGCACCGCCGCCACTTCCAGCAGCTCCCGGGTGTTGAGGCTGCCCCCCATGTCCGCCCGGTGGAGAATGGCCCCCACCGGCTTGACCCCGGACAGGCCGGGGCTGCCCCGGAGCACCAGCAGCTTCACCGCCGCGGTGGTCTCCTCCTGGGCCCGCTGTACGTCATCCAGGTCGGTCATGGGCCGCAGCTTCAGGGCCTTCTCCTTGCCCTCCTGGGTGGCGGCACAGGCAGAGAGCTGCTCCAGCACCCGGGGCAGCTCCAGTGTGATCATCGATTTTTCAAACAGGTCGGTCATAGTTTCCTCCCGTTTCAGTGTTCATTTCAAGGATGCCTTATTTTCTCATATTTCATGCCGTTTGACAAGTGGGCGCAAACAGCGGACCCGGGAAACCATGGTTTCCCGGGCCTGTTTTTGATATGATGTGGTCTACCAAAGTCCCCGCTGGAAGCCGGTGAGGTCGGGGGTGCCGGACAGGGTCTCCCAGACGCCCAGAGGGAAAAAGCGCCCGTCCCACGAGCTGCACCAATAGCTCATTTCGTGCCATTTCCCTTGAGTGTCCTTGGCCAGCAAGGTCACGTCGCCGTCCTGCTCCACGCTCATCCAGCGCTCCTCCGGTGTCCAGCCTCCGGGCAGCTCTACCTCCACCGCCGCCTGCTGCCAGTTTTGGACCACCTCCACAGGCAGGAAGGGAATGTTTTGGGGTCCGCCCACAAAGAACAGCAGTACCACTATAAAGGCGCACCACTTGCCTATTTTGATCCACCACCGTGGCCTGCGCCAGGCCACCGCCGCCTTCACCCGGCCCACCGCGCCGCACTCTCCAAAGGCCAGAGGCTCCCCCCACAGCATCTTTCCCGCCGCCAGCTCCACCAGGGTCTGGGCGTACTGTTTTCGCTGCTCTCCCCCCTCCAGATCCCGCAGGGTCTTTTCGTCGCAGGAGAGCTCCAGATCCCGGCAGAAGTAGTAGTAGGCCGCCCACAAAATGGGGTTCCACCACCACAGCACCAGCACCAGATTGGCCCAGCCCTTCATCCAGCCGTGGCGCAGCCGCAGGTGGTTCCACTCGTGGCGCAGCACCAGCGCCCGCCGCTGGGGGGACAGCTCCGCCTGGAGGTAAACCATGTCGTACACATCGCCGTTGTCCAGCTTCTCCCCGTTGGGATAGACAAAGCTGGTGGGCAGGTCCCGGCACAGGCGTACCGCCACCAAGCGATCCCCCACCCCGCCTCCCCGGATGCCGTCCATCAGAGGGTCCTTTGGGTCCAGCAGCTCCCCCTGCCGCCCAAGCTCCTTCAGCCGCCGGCTCCTGCGCCACATCCAGACAGCCAGGGCAGCGATCCCCGCCAGCCACACCAGGGCCAGGGCCAGGATCGCTCCATCCGTCAGTTGGACCCACACCGCCTTGCCCCCCGGCAAGGCCACGGCGTACTCTCCCGACCCATCGTAGCGGGCCGGAAGGTAAGCCGGAAAATCGTAGGTATCTCCGTCGGTGCGGGGCGTGATGAGATCCCGGAAGGTGACGGGCAGGAAATGGAACCACCCAAGCATACCAAAGACATAAAACATTCCGGTGCCATACCACACCAGCGTCCACAGCCAGGACCGCTGCTGGGCCGTCAGAAGCCGGAGCAGCACCGGCCGCAGCACCAGCATGCCTCCCAGCATCAGTCCGGCGGCCATTCCTATGTTTCCAAACATCAAAACGAACCTTGCCAGTATGTTCATGGTCTCACATCTCCCAGGCGTCTCGCATTTCTTTGTTTACCAAAGCCCCTGCTGGAACCCGGTGAGGTCGGGGGGCTCAGACATAGTATACCAGCTGTCGCTGCCATGAAAACCTCGGTCCCGGGTCCAATAGACATACATCTGCTTGTGCCAGATCCCCCGGGTATCCTTGGCCAGCAGGGTCACAAAGCCCTCCGGGTCTGCGCTCATCCAGCGCTCCTCCGGGGTCCAGCTGTCGGGCACTTCCACGTCCACCGCCTCCTGCTGCCAGTATTGAACCAGCTCCTGGGGCAGGTAGGGCATATATTTCGGTCCGCCCACAAAGAACAGGAACAACAGCCCAAAGGCGCACCACTTGCCGTTTTTGACCCACTTCTCAGGCTTGTGCCAGGCCACCGCCGCCTTCACCCGGGGAATGGCGTCGCACTCCCCAAAGGCCAGGGGGACGTCCCATAGGATTTTCCCCGCCGCCAGCTCCACCAGGGTCTGGGCGTACTGCTTGCGCTCCTCCGGCCCGGGCAGGTCGTCCAGCGTCTTTTCGTCGCAGGCCATCTCCAGGTCCCGACAGAAGAAGTAATAGGCCGCCCATAGGATGGGGTTCCACCAGAACATCACCAGCAATGCGCTGGCCCAGCACTTCATCCAACCGTGGTGCAGGCGGATGTGGTTCCACTCGTGGCGCAGCACCAGCTCCCGCCGCTGGGGGGACAGCTCCGCCTGAAGGTAGATCATATTGTGCTTCTTCCCCTGAATTTTTTCTCCATTCTGGTAGACAAAGCTGGTGGGCAGGCCCCGACACAGCCGCACCGCCACCGGCTTATCGTCCGGCCGACGGGACAGGCCGCGAAACAGCAGGGGATCATCGTCTGCCAACAGCTGCCCCTGCCGTCCCAGGGCTTTCAGCCGGTCAGTGCGGCGCTTTTGCCACAGGTACAGAGCCAATGCCACACCGATCCAGAGCAGGCCCAGGGCAATCACCACTCCGTCGCTGAATTCCACCCACACCGCCTTGCCCCCGGGCAGGGCCACGGCGTATTCGCCGGTCCCCTGATAGCGGACGGGCAGATAAGCCGGGATGTCATAGCTGATCGTGCCGGTGCGCGGCGTGATCAGATCCCGGAAGGTGACGGGGAGCAAATGCACTCTCCCCAACAGCTGGAACATGGATACAAGGCCAGTCCCGTACCACCCCAGCATCCCCAGCCACGCCCGCTGTTGGGCCGTGAGGATTTTCAGCAGCAGAGGCCGCAGCACCAGCATGGTGCCCAATATCAGCCCGGCTGTCACGCCCACATTCCACAGCCCGAACATGATGTTCATCAGATTTCTTCCAATGAGCTGCACCCATTCCATGGTCTCACTCCTCCCAGGTATGCCGGTCGATCAGCTCCTTCAGCTCCTGGGCCTCCTGGGCAGTGAGCCGCCGCCCGCTGAAAAAGGCGTTGAACAGGCTGAGCATTCCCCCCGCCTGGTGGAGCAGCTCGCTGCCCTGCTCCCGTAGCACCTCCTCCCGGCTGCACTTGGGCGTCACAGTGGCCTCGTGGTTCTCTGCCGCCCCCTTATGGACCAGGCGGCGCAGGACGGTATAGGTGGTGCTCTTGCTCCAGCTCAGCCGCTGCTTGCAGGCGGCCACCAGCTGGGTGGAGTTGATGGGAGCCAGGTCCCACAGCACTTCCATCAGCTTCAATTCGCCTTCCGACAGCTTTTCCATGGTGTCACCTCCTTAATTTGGAAGGTTTATCTTTATAAACCCTTTCTCTACTTGGAGTTTATCACAATAAACCTACCAAGTCAAGAAAAAGCGCGCCGCAAACTTTGCGGCGCGTCGGTGGTTGGGTTTTAAACGGGTTGAGCGGTCTCTTTGCCCAATTTCCGGTAGACGGTAGCATACATGGTGAGGATGCAGGCCATACCACCTACCAGCTGGGAGACCGCCTCGGCGGTGAACACGCCGGTGGTGCCCATCCAGATGGGCAGGATGACGGTGAGAGGGGCGTTGATGATGGCTTTCCGCAGCAGGGAGAAAAACACCGCCTGCTTGGAGCGGCCCAGGCTGACAAACACGCCCTGGCCCGCCATTTGGAGGGACATGGGAATGAACAGGCAGAAGTAGATCCGCAAGGCGGGGATGCCGTGCTCAATGACGTCGGGCTCGTTGCTGAAGATCCGGATCAAGAATCCGGGGAACAGCATGGCGATGGCCCAGAAGGCGGCGGCGTAGAGTACCGTGCCCGTCACGCTGAACCGGATGGACTGGCGCACCCGGTCGTAGAGCCTGGCTCCGTAGTTGAAGCCGGTCACCGGCTGGGCGCCGTTGGACAGGCCCTGCACCGGCATGGTGCATACCTCCCGCAGGGAGTTGATAATAGTCATAATGCCCACGTACAGGTCGCCGCCGTAGGCCTGAAGGGTGGCGTTGCACACCACCTGCACCAGGCTGTTGGTCAGGTTCATAAAGAAGCCGGACAGGCCCAGGGTGACAATCCGCTTCACCCGCCGGGCGCGCAGCTTCATACACCGCAGACGCAGCTTTAAAATGGCCTTGGGTCCGGTGAGAAAGCGCAGCACCCACACCGCCGAGCAGCCCTGGGCGATGACCGTTGCCAAGGCAGCTCCCTTGACTCCCATATCCAGCAGGAAGATAAAGATGGGGTCCAGCACGATGTTCACCACCGCGCCCAGGCCCACCGTCATCATCCCCACCCGGCCAAAGCCCTGGGAGTTGATGAAGGGGTTCATGCCCAGGCCAATCATCACAAACAAGGTGCCCATCAGGTAGATGGTCATATAGGCGCTGGCATAGGGGTAGGTGGCGTCGCTGGCGCCGAAGAGATAGAGAACAGGACGGCGCAGGGCCAGGAAAAACACGGTCACCACGGTGCCGAAGATGAGAAGCAGGGTAAAGGCATTTCCCATCACATACTCTGCCTCTTCATTGTCTCCCCTGCCCCGGTGGATGGAGCACAGGGGCGCGCCGCCGGTGCCGCACAGATTGGCAAAGCCCATGATAATGGAGATGATAGGAATGGTCAGACCCAAGCCGGTGAGAGCCAGATGTCCGGGCAGCCGTCCCAGATACATCCGGTCCACCACGCTGTACAGCACATTGATGAGCTGGGCGGCAGTCATGGGCACCGCCAGCGACATAATGTTTTTGGAAATCTTACCTTGGGAAAAATCGTGGGTCTGCACCATCCCCCGGAGCCTCCTTCTCTTCTCTCAATTTTTTACGCGATTTTAATATTCTACACCCATCCGCCGGTTCCCGCAAGAGCGAAATGGAAAAAGCCGGAGGCCACAGGGCCTCCGGCTCAGAATGTTTGATTGAATTCAGCTGTTGAGCCGCTCCAGAGTACAGGTCTTGGCAATGCTCTTGCGGATGGCGGCCCGCAGGGGCAGCACCGCTGTGGGGGTGACGCTCAGCTCGTCGATGCCCATGGCCAGGAAGGTGGGCAGCAGGCTCAGATCCGCCGCCAGTTCTCCGCAGATGCCCACCCAAATGCCCGCCTGATGGGCGGCGTCGGCGGTCATTTTCAAGGCTCGGAGCAGGGCGGGGTGGTGCGGGTCAAAGAACTTGCCCAGGTCGTTGCACTGCCGGTCGCAGGCCAGGGTGTACTGGGTCAGGTCGTTGGTGCCCACCGAGAAGAAGTCCACCAGCTGGGCCAGCTCATCGGCAATGAGCACCGCCGCCGGGGTCTCGATCATAATGCCCAGCTCGGTATCCGGGTTAAAGGGGATTCCCTCGGCGGTGAGCTCGTCCATCACCCGCTGGCAGGCCCGGCGGCACTCCTTCACCTCCCACACGCTGGCGATCATGGGGAACATGATGGCTACTTTGCCGTAGGCGCTGGCCCGGTAGAGGGCACGCAGCTGGGTACGGAACACCTGGGGCCGGTTGAGGCAGATGCGGATGGCCCGCACGCCCATAGCCGGGTTCTCCTCCTTGTGGAGGTGAAAATAGTCCACCTGCTTGTCCGCGCCGATGTCCAGGGTGCGGATGATGACCCGCTTGCCCTGCATGGCGGCGGCCACCTCTTTGTAGGCCCGGAACTGCTCCTCCTCGGTGGGGTAGTCCTGGGCGGCCAGATAGAGAAACTCGGAGCGGAACAGACCGATGCCCTGGCCATCGTTGGCCAGCACCGAGGCCACATCCTCCGGCGAGCCGATGTTGCAGTACACATGCACCTGCTTGCCGTCCAGGGTCACGTCCTCCTGCCCCACCATGGTGCGCATCAGCTCCCGGGTCTCCTCCTGCTTGGCGCGGCGGGCCTCCAGAGAGGCCAGCATCTCCCCATCGGGCTCCAAAATCACCTGGCCGGTCTCCCCCACGATATAGGCCTGCCGGCCGTGGAAGTCCTCGTTAAACTCCTCCCCCAGGCCGCAGACCGCGGGAATGCCCATGGTGCGGGCCAGAATGGCGGTGTGGCTGTTGCCGGACCCCTTCTGGGTGGCGATGGCCAAAATCTTGCTCTTATCCAGCTGAATGGTCTCCGAGGGCGCCAGATCCTCCGCCGCCAGAATCACAGGGCCATCCGCATGGATTCCGCCCTCCACAACGCCCATGAGATTATTCAAAATGCGCCCGGTGACGTCCCTGACGTCGGCCGCCCGGGCCTGCATATAGGAGTCTTCCATACTGGCCAGCATGGAGGCAAACTTTTCCCCCGCCTGCTGGACGGCGTACTCGGCATTGAATCCCTGCTCCAGCAGCTCGTCCATGGCCGCCAGATAGTCCTCATCCTCCAAAAACATGGCGTGGGTCTCAAAGAGCACCGCCGCCTCGTCCCCGGCCTCCGCTCTGGCTTTTTCCGCCATCTCACCCAGCTGCCGGGCAGAGCGCTCCTTGGCCCGCTCCAGCCGTGCCTCTTCCTCCTGCCGGTGGGCGCCGGTGCGCTTTTCCACCTTGGCGGCACAACGGTGATAAAAGTAGATCGTCCCATGTTCGATCCCTTTGGAGACCCCTTGCCCCTGCATGATCTTCATGTCCGCTTCCCTTTCCGTTTCTTCTTCCGCTCCTCCCCGCCTCCATCCGGCAGCGGGAAGTCATCTTGCTGGTTCTCTTACAGGTTTTCCTTGAAAAACTGCTCCATGGCGGCCGCAGCGGCCTGCTCGTCCGGTCCCTCCGCGGTGACGGTGACCGTATCTCCGGCCTTGACCCCCAACCCCATCAGCTTCATCAGCTGGGTGACCTTGGCGCTCTTGTCCCCTTTGGCCACCGAAATGACGGTACCGGCAAAGGGCTTGGCCGCCTTCCCCAGAGCCCCAGCAGGGCGTGCATGGATGCCCAGCGGGTCCTGGATCACATAGGAAAACTGTTTCATATCATACATTCCTTTCTTATATTTTACCACCGAACCTGTCCGCAGACAAGACGCGCCTTTTCCAGAGACGTCACTCCCCATAGATATCCAGCGCCAGCAGATCCTCTCCGGGCTTAACATGGCCGGTCTTGAGCAGGCGCAGCCGCTGGTTGTCCTCCATGGTCGTAAACAGCACCGGCGAGGAGGTAGACGAGGCATGTTCCCGGATATAGTCCAGGTCAAACTCCAGCAGCTTGTCTCCCTTCTTTACCCGGTCCCCCTCCTGTACCAGAGCTTTGAACCCCTGGCCCTTCAGGGCCACCGTGTTGATGCCCACGTGGATCAGGAGCTCCACCCCCTCCTCCAGCTCCAGGCCGATGGCGTGTTGGGTATCAAAGACCATGGAGACCGCTGCGTCACAGGGAGCGGTCACCACCCCTTCCCAGGGAATCACGGCAGCCCCGTCCCCCATCATCTTCTGGGCAAAGGCCTCGTCGGGACAGGCGGTAATGGGGGCGGCCTCCCCCCGGAAGGGGCTGCCGATGACCAGGGTGCGCAGGAGTTCTCCGTGTTCAGGCTCGGCCTCCTCCCGGTGTTCTGTCTCTCCTTGGATAATAGGCTGCTCTGCTTCCGCCGCGCCGGAGCGCAGGTACGCCTCCAGATTGGCCTTGATGAGATTCACCTGGGGGCCGTAGACCACCTGGACCCCCTGGCCCTTCTGAATGATCCCGGCTGCCCCGGTGGATTTGAGGATCTGCTGGTCCACCTTGTCCCCGTCGTGAACGGTGCAGCGCAGACGGGTGGCGCAGCAATCCACATCAGCCAGGTTGGCCGCCCCTCCCAGTCCCCGGACGATGGCCGCGGACACCCCTTCTCCCTCTTCCTTCCGGGCGTGGTAGTCGGCCTTGGTGTACAGCTTGGTCTCCTGGTCCCCCTCCTCCCGGCCGGGGGTCTTGAACTGGAAGCGCCGGATGAGGAAGGAGAAGGTGAAGTAATAGACGGCAAAGAAGGCCGCCCCCAGGGGGATCAGCAGCAGCCAGCCGGTTTTCCCGTTGCCCTGAAGAATGCCGAACAGGGCCAGGTCAATGAGCCCGCCGGAAAAGGTGAGGCCCACCGTGATGTTGAGCAGGTGACAGAGCATATAGGCCAGCCCCGCAAACACCGAGCTGATGATGAACAGCGCCGGAGCCACAAACAGGAAGGAGAACTCCAGCGGCTCGGTGATGCCGGTGAGAATGGAGGTGAGGGCCGCGGACAGAAGCAGACCGCCCACCTGCTTTTTTCGCTCCGGCCGGGCGCAGCGGTACATGGCCAGAGCCGCGCCGGGGAACCCGAAGATATACAGCACAAACTCGCCGGTAAAGCACCAGGTCCCCGCCGTGGAAAAGTGGGTGACGGTGGGGTCGGCCAGCTGGGCAAAGAAGATGTTCTGGGCGCCGGACACCATGGTGCCCGCCACCTCCATGGTGCCGCCCAGAGCGGTCTGCCAGAAGGGCAGATAGAACACGTGGTGCAGGCCGAAGGGGATCAGCAGGCGCTTGATCATGCCGAACAGGAAGGTCCCGAAATAGCCCGAGCTGTAAACCAGCATACCCAAGGCGTTGATGGCCCCCTGGATGGGCTGCCAGACAAAGAACATGAGGATGCCTACCAGGGCAAAGACCAGCGTGCTGAGGATAGGCACAAACCGGGAGCCTCCGAAGAAGGAGAGCACCTGGGGCAGCTGGATCTGATGGAATCGGTTGTGGATGGCGGCCACCCCCAACCCCACGATAATGCCGCCGAAGGCGCCCATTTGCAGGGACTGAATGCCAAGCACCATGGCGGTGGAGCCCTCCAGCAGCTTGTCCGCTCCGCCGGTCAGGCCGATCATGGCGGAGATGCCCGCGTGCATCACCAGGAAGGAGACGGCGGCGGCCAGGGCGGCCACCTCTTTCTCCTGGCGGGCCATGCCGATGGCCACCCCGATGGCGAAAATCAGGGGCAGGTTGTCAAAAATCACCCCGCCGCATTTGCTGAGCACGGAGAAAATAAAGTAGGGTACCGTCCCCGGCCCCATCAGGTCCAAAAGGTGATAGGTGGCCAGGGTGGTCTCGCTGGTAAACGAGCTGCCCAGGCCCAGCAGCAGTCCCGCCACCGGCAGGATGGCGATGGGGAGCATAAATGACCGCCCCACCCGCTGCAGTACGCCAAAAAACTTCTCTCGCATCGTGCGACCTCCTTACATAAACTCTGCCCGCCAACCACCCGAAACAAAAAGCACAAACCGAAAACTATTGCATCTCTCTATGCAATAGTCAAGGTTCGTGCCCGACAGTCCAGTCCCCCGCCGATCAAGGCTGATTCTGGCGGGAGTATAGCATCCCCCCCTCTGTCTGTCAATGCACTACGCCATATTTTTGACCAACAACGTCATTCTATACATGTTGCCTCCGGCTCCCAGCCGTCTGTCTCTCCAGCCCCGCCAAAAAATTTGCCTCATCCCCGGAAGGATGGTAAAATAGTATTCTTCCCAATGCAGAAAAGGAGGTACCGCCGGTGTCCAACGCTGCTTTTACAAAACTCATGATCGCCCAGGGACTCAAGCGTCTGCTGAAGACCACGTCCTTTGTCAACCTCTCGGTGGGGGATATCGCCCGGGAGTGCAGGATCAGCCGCAACACCTTCTACTATCACTTCAAGGACAAATATGACCTGATCGCCTGGATCTTCCACACCGAGATCTCCTCGGTCCTCCAGGATGACATCTCTCTGGGCCACTGGCGGGAGAGTCTGCTGGCCCTGTGCAAATACATGCAGGAAAACCGGGACTTCTACCTGAACGTCCTCCAGTTTCAGGGGCAAAACAGCTTTACCCAGTGTCTCATGGACTTCTACCAGGGGCTGGTGGCCCATCTGCTCTTTCACGCCGACAGCCAGCCCGCCCTCTCCCCTGCCCAGATCCGCACGGTCTCCCGCTTTTACGCCTACGGCATCACCGGCATCCTGCTGGACTGGGCGCACAACGGCATGACCGCCGACCCGGAGCCCGCCGTCAACATGTTGGAAAAGCTGCTCTCCAGCGATACCGTCCACCAGATCCTGTCCACCCGAACGGAGCATGACCTTGTCCCTCCCGTTTAGTACAAAATCTGTCATGTGTCCTATTTTTGTGCATTTGTCTGATTTTGTATCTACTCAAGTTCTCTCTGGAACCATAAAATATTTTTAATATATTCATGTTGCGGACGAAGGAAAGCTCCGCCATTGTCCTGCAAACAGGGCAAGTTTTCTGGTAAGGTAGGAGAACATGAAATGAAGATCGCCATTATGACGGACAGCAACAGCGGCATCACCGCCCAGGAAGCTCAGCAGTTGGGGGTAGCTCTGCTGCCCATGCCCATCCAGATCGACGGAACGCTCTATCTGGAGGGAGTCGATCTGTTTCCCCAGGAATTCTATGCCCGTCTGGCCCAGGGGGCGGAGGTATCCACCTCCCAGCCCTCCCCCGCCGACACGTTGGAGCTGTGGGACAAGCTGCTGGAGGAGTATGATCAGGTGGTCTATATTCCCATGTCCAGCGGGCTCAGCGGCACCGCCGCCACCGCCGCCATTCTGGCGGAGGATGACCCCTACGAGGGCCGGGTCTTTGTGGCGGACAACAAGCGCATCTCCGCCCCCCAGCGCCAGTCGGTGCTGGACGCGCTGGCGCTCCGGGAGCGGGGCAAATCCGCGCCGGAGATCAAGCAGCGCCTGGAGGATGCCGCCCTCCACTCCCAGATCTACATCATGGTAGACACCCTCCACTATCTGAAAAAAGGGGGCCGGATCACCCCCACTGCCGCCCTGCTGGGCAGCGCTCTGAACCTGAAGCCCATCCTTCAGCTCCAGGCCGGCAAGCTGGATGCGTATAAGAAGGTGCGGGGCACCAAGGCTGCCAAGACGGAACTGGTCCGGGCGCTGGAGGCCAAGCTCCCCTGTCTGGAGGGGGAGGGCAAGCTGATCGTCCAGACCGCCTACTCTGGCGCTCCGGAGCTGGGGACGGAGTGGAACCAGTTTGTCCAGAATGCCTTCCCCCAGTTCCAGGTCTACTCCACCGTGCTCCCCATGAGCATCGCCTGCCACACCGGCCCGGGCGCTTTGGGCGTGGCCTGTGTGCGGGAGCTGCCTGTGGACTGACCAAAGACGCAAAAAAGCCGCGGTTTCGTTGGAAACCGCGGCTTTTTTCTGCCGTTTGAGAGGGAATATTGATTTAGTGCCGCTTGGACGCTTTGAGCCGGGCCAATGCTCGGGCCAGGGCGGCCTTGGAATTGTAGTAGTCCCGCATGCTCAGCTTCTGACGCAGGCGCTCCTCGGCCCGCTCCTTGGCGGCCTCGGCACGGGCCCGGTCGATCTCCTCGGGCCGCTCGGCGGAAAACACCAGCACCATGACTTTTTCGGGCATGATCTCCACCAGGCCCTGGCTGACCACCGCCTCGTGCCACTCCCCGTTGGCCCGGTAGCGCAGCTCACCGGGCTCCAGGGCGGTCACCGCCGGCTCGTGGCCGGCCAGCACCCCCAGAGAGCCGTCGATGGCGGGCACGGTCAGCTCCTGGGCCTCACCGATGAAGAACTGCCGGTCAGGGGTCACGATCTCCAGGTGGAACTGCCGCTCCTCGGCCATATCACACCACCCCCATGTCCTTGGCCTTCTTGCGTACCTCGTCCACGCTGCCCACCATGCTGAAGGCGGCCTCGGGCAGGTTGTCCAGCTCACCGCCCAGGATGGCCTCGAAGCTGCGCAGGGTATCCTCCAGCTTCACGAAGCGGCCCTCCAGGCCGGTGAAGGTCTGGGCCACCGAGAAGGGCTGGGAGAAGAACTGCTGGATGCGGCGGGCCCGCTCTACGGCCTGCTTGTCGCTCTCGCTCAGTTCCTCCATGCCCAGGATGGCGATGATGTCCTGCAGCTCCCGATAGCGCTGGAGCAGCTCCTGCACCGCCCGGGCGGTCTTGTAGTGCCGCTCTCCCACGATGTCCGGCTCCAGGATTCGGGAGCTGGACTCCAGGGGATCCACGGCCGGATAGATGCCCTGCTCCACGATCTTACGGGAGAGCACCGTGGTGGCGTCCAGATGGGTAAAGGTAGTGGCCGGAGCGGGGTCGGTCAGGTCGTCGGCGGGGACGTAGACCGCCTGCACCGAGGTGACAGCCCCGTTTTTCGTGGAGGTAATACGCTCCTGGAGCGCGCCCATCTCGTTGGCCAGGGTGGGCTGGTAGCCCACGGCGGAGGGCATCCGGCCCATCAGGGAGGAGACCTCGCTGCCCGCCTGGACGTAACGGAAGATATTGTCGATGAAGAGCAGCACGTCCTGGTGCTGCTGGTCCCGGAAGTACTCGGCCATGGTCAGACCGGTAAAGGCCACACGCATACGGGCGCCGGGGGACTCGTTCATCTGTCCAAAGACCAGGGCGGTCTTCTCGATGACCCCCGACTCATTCATCTCCCGCCACAGGTCGCTGCCCTCACGGGTACGCTCGCCTACGCCGGTGAAGATGGAGTAGCCGCCGTGCTGGGTGGCAATATTGTGGATCAGCTCCTGAATGAGCACCGTCTTGCCTACGCCGGCACCGCCGAACAGGCCGATCTTGCCGCCCCGGGCGTAGGGGGCCAGCAGGTCGATGACCTTGATGCCGGTCTCAAAGATGTCCACCACCGGGCTCTGGTCAGCAAAGGGCGGGGCCTGGCGGTGGATGGACCAGCGCTGATCGGTCTTGATCTCCCCCTTGCCGTCAATGGGCTCGCCCAACACGTTGAACATCCGGCCCAGCACCGGCTTGCCCACGGGGACGTTGATGGGGCCGCCGGTGGCAATGACCTCCATGCCCCGGCCGATCCCCTCACTGGGGGCCAGCATGAAGCAGCGCACGGTATCGTGGCCCACGTGCTGGGCCACCTCCATCACCCGCTTGTCCTCCCCTACCATCACATACAGGGCGTCCTGAATGGAGGGCAGGGCGTCAGCGGGAAATGCGACGTCAACCACAGGTCCCTGGACCTGTACAATTTTTCCTTTATGCTGCAAATTCGCCACACACCTTTCTGTGACACTGTATCCGCCCCATCATCTGCGGGCGTTCTGGGCTCCGCCGGCCACCTCGGTGATCTCCTGGGTGATGGCCGCCTGACGGGCCCGGTGGTAGGTCAGGGACAGCTTCTTGAGCATATCCTTGGCGTTGTCGCTGGCCGACTCCATGGCGGTCATCCGGGCGCTCTGCTCCGAGCAGTAGGACTCCACCAGGGCGCCGAAGATCATACCCTGAACATAGTTGGGCACGATATTGTCCAGCACCGCCTCCTCCGAGGGGATATAGCGGACCTCCTGGCGGTACTCCGGGTCGCCCGCCTTGTCCCAGGGAAAGTCCTCCCGCACCAGGGGCAGCAGCTTCTGCTCCCGCACCTCCAGGCGCAGGGCGGAGACCATCTCGGTGTAGATGATGTACACCTCATCCAACTCCCGGTTGAGGAAGCGGCCCACCACCTCGTCGGTGATCTCACCGGCCCGGCGCATGGTGGGGTTCTGGGCCACATAGTTGAAGTCCTCTTCAAAGGGGATGTCCCGGTTCTGACAGTAGACCCGGCCCACAATGCCCACCACAAACAGGGTGGGATCGTTCTGCTCCTCCACCCGCTGCTGGGCCAGCTTCAGCACATTGTGGCTGTACGCACCGGCCAGACCTTTGTCGCCGGTGACCACGATATAGCCCACTTTCCGCCTGTCCTGGGGCACATTGGGCCGCTGATCGAAAAAGCTGTGCTCCAGCTCCGGAGAGTGGTGGAGGATGTGGGCGATGGTTTCAAATATTTTCTTAAAATAGGGGACGGTGTTGTCCAGCCGTCCTTTGGCTTTGCGCAGATTGGCCGAGGAGATCAGGTACATGGCGTTGGTGATCTTCAGGGTCTGCTGCACGCTTTTGATCCGGGTGCGGATCTCTTTGATTCCAGCCATCGGTCCTCGCCTTCCTTTTTATGCCTGGGCCTGGGGCAGCTTCTCCTTCTTGTAGTCCGCCAGGGCGGCACGGATGGTCTCCACCGCCACGCCGGACAGGTTGCCGGTGCGCTGCACCTCAGCGGTGAGCTCCCAGTGCTCCTGTTCCATGCGCTTGGCAAACTCCAGGGCAAACGCCCGCACCTGATCCAGGGGTACATCGTCCAGCAGCCCGTTGGTGGCAATGTAAAGGAGAATGGCCTGCTGGCTTACCTTCATAGGCTGGTACAGGGGCTGCTTTAACAGCTCCAGCAGCCGCTTGCCGTGGTCCAGGGTCTTCTGGGTGGCCTGATCCAAATCCGAGGAGAACTGGGTAAAGACCTCCAGCTCCCGGAACCGGGCCAGGTCGATACGAAGGGTACCGGCGGTACGCTTGATGGCCCGGGTCTGGGCCGCGCCGCCTACACGGGAGACGGACAGGCCCACGTTGACGGCGGGCCGCTGGCCAGAGAAGAACAGGTCGGTCTCCAGATAGATCTGGCCGTCGGTGATGGAGATGACGTTGGTGGGGATATAGGCGGACACGTCGCCCGCCTGAGTCTCAATGATGGGCAGGGCGGTCATGGAGCCACCGCCGTACTCCTCCGTCAGGCGGCATGCCCGCTCCAGCAGACGGGAGTGGAGATAGAACACGTCGCCGGGGTAGGCCTCACGGCCGGGGGAGCGCTTGAGCAGCAGGGACAGGGCCCGGTAGGCCACGGCGTGCTTGCTCAGATCGTCGTATACGATGAGCACGTCCCGTCCCTGCTCCATAAAATACTCGCCCATGGCCGCGCCGGCATAGGGGGCGATATACTGCAGGGGGGCGGGGTCGCTGGCGGGGGCGGAGACGATAACGGAATACTCCATAGCCCCGTGCTTTTGCAGGGTGTCCCGCACGTGGGCCACCGAGGAGGCCTTCTGGCCGATGGCCACGTAGATGCAGATCACATCCTGGTCCTTCTGGTTGAGGATGGTATCCACGGCAATGGCCGTCTTGCCGGTCTGCCGGTCGCCGATGATCAGCTCACGCTGGCCCCGGCCAATGGGCACCATGGAGTCGATGGCCAGAATGCCGGTCTGCAGGGGGACGTTGACCGGTTCTCTGGAGATGACGCCGCTGGCCTCCCGCTCGATGGGGCGGGTATCGGCGGCGTGGATGGGACCCAGACCGTCGATGGGGTTGCCCATGGCGTCCACTACCCGGCCCAGCAGAGCCCGGCCTACCGGCACGTCGGCGGGACGGCCGGTACGGGTGACCCGGCTGCCTTCTCCCAGGCCCTCTTCCCGGCCCAGCAGCACGCAGCCCACCGTCTCCCGGGACAGGTCCATGACCATGCCCTTCACGCCGGTCTCAAACTCCACCAGCTCGCCGTAGACCGCCCGGTCCAGGCCCTGGACGGTGGCGATGCCGTCGCCAATCTCCAGCACCCGGCCGGTCTCGCTGCTGTCCTGGCCCACCTGGAAGCCCTTCACGGTCTCCCGCAGGCTTCCCATAAGCTCCTCCATGCTCTCGCTCACCGAGGCACCCTTCTCCAGGCCCTTGGCCAGCCGCTCCAGCCGGCCCTTGACGCTGCGGTCGTAGGTCACGCCCTGGACCTCCAGCACAAAGCCGCCCAGCAGCTCCGGGTCGATCTTCACCTGGAGGACCACCCGGTCCAGATTCCGCAGGCGGCACACCGCCTTGCGCACCTCTGCCAACGCCGCCTGGTCGGGCTTGTGGGCGCAGGTCATCACACATACCGCGCCGCCGTCGGCCGCCAGCTCCAGCTGGTGGACCTCCTCCAGAATGTCGGGGAACAGGTCCAGTTGGCCCTCTTCCGCCAACAGGCACAGGAACGCCTGGAGCGGCTCCATCCCGGCCAGAGGGGCGGCGGAGCGGATGAGTTCCTTCTTCTCCTCCACCTGCACCGCAGAGCTGGTAAGGGCCTTCCACAGCTGCTTTTGCTCCAGCAGCTCCTGGGCCGCGCCGGTCAGTCCCATGTCATCGGTCTGGGCCAAGTCATACAGGGCGGCGGCATAACGCTGAATCAGTTCTGTCATTTCTTTTCACCTGCCTCCGCCAGGAAATCGTCCAGAATTGCCCGATCCGAATCGGAATCCAGGGCCTTCCGGGTCACCTTGGAGGCCGCCTCCATGGCCAGCTGGGCCACCTCACGCCGGGCGGTGCGCAGCATCTCGTCCCGCTCCGCCTGAGCCCGGGCCTTGGACTGCTCCCGGGTGCGCTGGGCGTCCTCCTGAGCCTGGGCCAGGATAGACTGGTACTCCTTCTCGCCCCGGGTCTTGGCCTGGGACAGGATGCCGTTGGCCTCGGTGCGGGCCTGGGCCAGACGGTCCTCATATTCCTTTTTCAGCTCATCGGCCTTCTGCTTTTCTCTCTGCGCCTCATCCAGCGTCTGCTGGATCAGGGCCGCCCGATCTTCCAGTACCTTGTTCACCCGCCCGAAGAGCAGCTTTTTCAGGATCACATAGAGGATCAGCAGATTGAGGACGGTGAGTGCAATGGTGGAAATCTGAAATTCCAACATGGCAGCGTTCCTCCTTCCGGGCTCAGCCCATGAACAAAATCAGCAGAGCAGTGATAAAGCCAAAGATGGCGGTGCCTTCTGCCAGGGCGCAGCCCAGAAGCAGGGCGCTGTTGATCTTACCGGAGGCCTCGGGCTGACGGGCAATGGCCTCGCTGGCCTTGCCGGTGGCAATCCCGATTCCGATACCGGCGCCGATGCCGGTCATAACAGACATTCCGATCGCAAGCATTCCGATTTCCATGGTAAAGTTCCTCCTTAAAATTGGGGAGCGGCTTTGGCCTTACTCCTCGTCCTGAATTCCTTCGCCGGTGAACAGCGCGGTCAAAAATACAAATACGATGGCCTGGATGGTGCCGTCAAACAGATCAAAGTAGATGCTGAAGGGTACCGGCACCACCGCCGGGCACAGGAGCTTGATAAGCTCCATAATAATGAAGGCGCCTAAGATGTTGCCAAAGAGACGCATACACAAAGCCAGGGGCCGGATGATAATCTCCATCAGGTTGATGGGCAGCAGCAGGGCCATGGGCTTAGTGAACTGTTTCAGTCCGCCCAGAAGTCCCCGGTAACGGAACTGGGCTCCGTAGATCAAAAACGCGCTCATCACGGCCAGAGCCGCGGTGACGTTGATGTCCTTGGTGGGGGGCACCAGGCCAAAGATGCCTATGATGTTGCTCAGCAGAATGTAGAGCGCGATGGTTCCCAGGTAGGACGCAAACCGTCCGCCGTGTTTTCCGATGCTGCTGTTGGCAAAGTTGTTTAAAAACTTCACCGCCTCTTCCAGTCCCACCTGAAGCTTGCCTGGGTTTTCCACCTTCAGGTTCCTGGTGAGCAGCAGGGCCGCCAGAATGAGCACCGCCATCACGATCCAGGACACCACCACCGACTCGGTGATTGGGATCCCCTTTCCTATGGAAATGGTAAAGGCCGTGGGCGTTTGCAGCTCCTCCAGCAGCTTCTCCTTGATCTGTTCCAAATAACCACCTCCCGGATAGTCGGGTGCGGGCTCCCCCGCACCACAAAAGACCATCCTTATCTTAAACATGTGCTCCTGCTTTGAACAGTCTTTTTAAAGTAAAAAAAATAAATATCCCCCGCTTCCTGTCTCCGGAGGCACTCAGCTATTTTATGCGTTTTCTTTTCTTTTTTGTCTCATTTTGTTTGTTTTTCCCCAGGTGTTTGACAGTAGAAAGGAAAATCCTTATAATAAAAATGTCAAGGTCCACCGTCAGCCCCAGCTCACCCGTTTTGTGTCCAGAGGCTGTATTTTTAGGGAGGGGTATAGGAGTGAAGCTTTACAGTTCTAAAACCTTACGTCAAAAGATCCAGACCCTGAGCCTGTTCCTGATCCTGACCACCGCCGTGCTGGGAATGACCACCACCCTGGCCTTCTCCCTGCGCATGGAGTACGACAATCTGGACCGGAACCTGATGAACTCCGCTCTCGTGCTGGCCCAGTCCCCCGACGTGGCCGATGTGCTGGCGGGGCGCTCAAACCAGGAGGTGCTCACCGACTACCTGGACGGAACCATCTCCCGGGTGACGGATATCGACGCCATCGTAGTGGCCGACACTCAGGGTACCATTGTATACAGCCCTGACGCCTCCTATGTGGGCTCTACCTATCCGGAGCTGGATTCCCTGTCCGTCCTCCACGGCCAGGACAGCGAGGTGGATACCGGCGCGGGCATCTCCGGCGTAGAGCACCGGGCCCAGGCCGCCGTCCACGACCAGGACGGCACTCTGCTGGGTTTCGTCTCCGTGGGCATCGGCGTGCACAGCGTCAACCGCATCGTACTGGATACCGTGGCCTGTTTTCTGATCCTCACCTGTGTGGCCACCAGCGTAGGTCTGGTTTTGTCCCGGCACCTGTCTCTTTCGATTAAAGAGTCCCTCATGGGCTACGAGCCAGACACCTTCCAGCGCATGTTCCACCAGCGGGAGGGCGTTCTGGACGCTTTGGAGGAGGGCATTCTGGCCATTGATACCGACTCCCGCATCGTCTACATGAACCAGGCGGGCCTGCGCATGGTCAACGCCAAGGACCTGGACAGTGTTTTGGGCAAGGAGCTCCATGAGGTCTACCCCGACTCCCGCCTCTCCCGTCTGCTGGTCACCGGCAAGTCGGAGTACAATGTCCACCTCTCCCATGTCCCCGGCCTGCGCACCGCCCTGTCCGACCGGATGCCCATTCTGGAAAACGGCAAGGTGGTGGGCGCGGTAGCCATTTTCCGGGACCGCAGCGAGGCCACCGCTCTGGCGGAGGAGCTCACCGGCGTGCGCCATTTGGTGGAGGCCATGCGGGCCTACACCCACGAATTTGTCAATAAGCTCCACACCATCCTGGGCATGATCCAGCTGGGTCAGGCGGACAAGGCGGAGCAGTACATTCTGGACATTTCGGAGGTCCACCACCAGTCCGTGAGCCGGGTCATGAACCAGATCCAGGACACCGCTGTAGCCGCCCTGCTGGTGGGCAAGACCAGCCGGGCCACCGAGCTGGGCATCCATTTGCAGCTGGACCCCAAGAGCTCCCTGTCCCCGGACGAGCGCTTCCTCCCCTCCGGCGTGCTGGTGACCATTCTGGGCAATCTCATCGAAAACGCCACCGAGGTCCTCAACCGCTCCTCCTGGAAGCTTCGAGAGATCAATGTGAGCATCCGGGAAAAGGAGGATCAGCTGCTGCTGTGTGTAGAGGACACCGGCCCGGGAATCGTGCCTGAACTGCTGCCTTACATCTTCGAGCCCAACGTCTCTACCAAGGGAGAGGGACACGGCATCGGCCTGTCCCGGATCAAGGACCTGGTCAACGTGTACCAGGGCGAGATCCGGGTGGAGAGTGAGCCCAAGTCGGGCACCTCCTTCTTCCTTACGTTCTATGCCCAGGGAAAACGGAACTGACCCCCGTTTTTTCCTGATACCTTGGAGGTCTCTATGTATCAAACTGTTATCGTGGAGGACGATCCCACGATCTCCATGCTCCACCGGACCTTTTTGGCCCGGGACAATCGATTTTCTCTGGCCCACGCCTTTGCCAACGGCGACGCCGCCCTGACCTGGCTGCTACACCACCCCGCCGATCTGATTATTTTGGACGTATATATGCCCAAGATGACCGGCCTGGAGCTGCTGCGGTCTCTGCGCTCCGCCGGCATCGGCATTGACGCCATCATGGTCACCGCCGCCAACGACAGCAAGACGGTGGATGCCCTGCTGAAGCTGGGGGTCATCGACTACCTGGTCAAACCCTTCGCCTCCAGCCGCTTTCAGCAGGCCCTGGACACCTTCTGCCAGCACCGGGAGGCTGTCTCCCACGACAGCGTCAGCCAGCAGGAGCTGGACGCTCTCTTCCCCGCCTCTCCTGCCGCCTCATCCCCATCCATCCCCAAGGGGCTCCAGGCCCGCACCTTGGACCGGATCCGCGCCTGTCTGAGGCAGGTCCCCCAGGCCGGCGCTACCTGCGACGAGATTGCGGAGCGGGCCGGCTTCTCGGCGGTCACAGTGCGCCGGTACCTCTCCTATCTGGTGGACGAGGGGGAGGCGGTGAGCCAGATGAACTACGACACCGGCGGCCGCCCCTGCATGCTCTACCACCCGCTTTCTTGAAAGAAAGCTTGGCAAAGAACTTCCTGCGAAACTTCGTTTCGCCTCTGAGATAAACCGGAGTGGTTTCGTACATCGGAACCGCTCCGGTTTTTGGGGGAAAACATAGAAAAGAGGAGGAATCCCTTCCGGGATTCCTCCTCTTTTTTAGATTCTTGTTGCTGGTCGCGAAACCAATCACATGGTGGCGGGCACGTGAATGACGCCCACGGGGCACTCCTTGACGCACAGCTGGCAGCCCACGCAGATGGACTGGTCGATGTAGGCCACGTTGTTCTCCACGGTGATGGCCTGCTTGGGGCAGGCCTTGGCGCACTTCATGCAGCCGATGCAGCCGGCGGTGCAGGCCTTGCGGGTCTGAGCGCCCTTGTCCTTGTTCTGACAGGCGACCACAGGCTTGCGCTTGTGCTCGGGAATCACGCTGATCACGTGGTTGGGGCAGGCCGCCGCGCAGGCGCCGCAGCCGGTGCACTTTTCCCGGTCCACCTTAGCGATGCCGTCCACAATGTGGATGGCGTCAAAGACGCAGGCCCGGGTACAATCGCCGTAGCCCAGGCAGCCGTACTGGCACATGCCGTCGCCGCCGTACAGGCCCTTGACGGCCTGGCAGCTCTGGATACCCTCAAACTCGTACTTCTTGGAGGTCTTGTCGCAGGTACCGGAGCAGGCCACAACCGCCTTCATAGGCACGGTGGCCTCCGCCTGGACACCCATGATCTCCGCGATGGCAGCCATGGACTTGGCGCCGCCGGGGGTACACTTGTTGATGGCGTTGCCGTCCTCTACGATGCTCTTGGCGTAGTCGGCGCAGCCGGCGCAGCCGCAGGCGCCGCAGTTGGCGCCGGCCAGAACGGCGGTGATCTTCTCCACCCGCTCGTCCACGGGAACATACATGAAGATGGAGGCAGCCACCAGAATAATCGCGCCGATCAGGCCAATGACCGTGACCAGAACGATTGCCATAAGAATCGGACTCATATTACACTCTCCCTCCTAATCAAGCGCCGAAGATGGACTCGATGATACCGCCGAAGCCCATGAAGGACAGGGAGGTCACCGCAGCAGCCACCAGGGTGATGGGCAGACCCTCAAAGCACTTGGGAGTGACAGCCTCCTCGACCTTGCGGCGCACGCCGGAGAACAGGACCATGGCCACCAGGAAGCCCAGGCCGGCGCCGGCGGCACACACGATGCTCTCCAGGAAGTTGTAACCGTTGTCGATGTTCAGCACGGTCACGCCCAGGATGGTGCAGTTGGTGGTGATCAGGGGCAGATACACGCCCAGAGCCTTATACAGAGCGGGGATGAACTTCTTCAGGATGTTCTCCAGCAGCTGTACCAGGATGGCGATGATCAGAATGAAGACGATGGTCTGCAGGTAGCCCAGATCCCAGGCGCCGCTGGCGGGGGTGAGCAGGAACATCTGGATGGGCCAGGTGGCGGCGGTAGCCAGCACCATGACGAAGGTAACGGCCAGGGACATGCCCACGGCGCTGTCCAGCTTCTTGGACACGCCCAGGAAGGGGCAGATACCCAGGAACTTCACCAGAACGTAGTTATCCACCAGGATCATGGTGAAGAAGATGCTTGCAAGATGCATAGCGTTCATTACGCATTCCCTCCTTCCGCAGTCTCAGCAGGAGCGGAGGTCTTCTCCTTCTTGGGGCGGGTGGTCAGCCAGGTGGCAGCGGCCATCATCACACCAAAGACAAAGAAGCCGCCGGGGGCGCTGGTCATGATGGTGAAGGGATCAATGGACTCAGGCAGAACCTGGATCGCGAAGCCGTCAGGCAGGAAGGGGAACAGGCCGTCCAGGCCGGACATCCAGGTACCGGAACCCAGGATCTCACGGATGGTGCCCATGAGGGTCAGGGTGATGGTAAAGCCGATGCCCATGCCGATGCCGTCCAGAGCGGAATCAAAGACGCCGTTCTTAGAGGCAAACATCTCAGCACGGCCCAGGATGATGCAGTTTACCACGATCAGAGGCAGGTACACGCCCAGAGCGGAGTCCAGGGCGGGCACGAAGGCCTTGACCAGCATCTGTACCACCGACACGAAGCCGGCGATGACGGTGATGTAACAGGGGATACGAACCTGGTCGGGGATGACCTTCCGCAGGGCGGAAATTACGATGTTGGAGCACAGCAGCACGAAGGTGGCCGCCAGACCCATGCCGATGCCGTTGGAGGCCATGGTAGAGGTGGCCAGAGTGGGACAGGTGCCCAGGACAAGCCGCAGTACCGGGTTCTCGTTCAAGATACCGTTGGTCAGTATCTTAAGTTTACTGGGTTTATTACTCATCTCATACACCTGCCTTTCAAGGAATCGCGTTGTAGGCTTCGATGGCGGAGTTCACCGCGGTAATCAAAGCCGTGCTGGAGATGGTGGCGGAGGTCACCGCGTCCACGTCCTGGTTGAGGACCAGAGGCTGAGAGGCGTCCAGACCCTGGTAGTTCTCCCAGTAGGAGGGGGTGTCCACAACCTTGCTGCCGATGCCCTTGGTCTCGGCCTGCTCGGTGACCTTGATCTGCTTGATGGTGCCGTCGGGGGTGATGGCGGTCATAACCACCACGTCGCCGCCGTAGCCCTTGGCGGAGCTGGTGATGACCACGCCCACGTCGTTGGTGGACTTATAGATGGCGGAGACATTGGCCACGTCCACGCCGGTGACCTCTTCGAAGTCCTCGGCCTCGGGCAGCAGCTCGGAACGAGCCTGCCGCTCGGCCTCGATGGTAGCAGCCTCAATGATGGGGGCGGTCTTGCTGTTGGTGGCAGCCAGGGCGCCGGTCACTACGATGCAGATGACCACCAGCACAACAATGGGCTTAAAAATCTTGTTCCAGTTACTCATTTTGCGGCACCCTCCTTGCTCTTCTTCACCTTGGCGATGCCCAGACGATCCTGACGGGTCAGGACCTCAATGTAGGGGACAACCAGGTTCATCAGCAGGATAGCGAAGGACACGCCCTCGTTCATCCGGCCCAGGAAACGGATGGCGCAGGTGATAACACCCAGGCCAATACCGAAGACCAGCTTGCCCTTGGTGGTGGTGGGAGAGGTGACATAGTCGGTGGCCATGAAGAAGGCGCCCAGCAGCAGGCCGCCGGAGAGCAGCTGATAGATGGGGTCCTTGCCGGCGATCAGGCTCAGCACAGCCACAGTGGCCAGGTAGGTCACGGGGATGGTGGGGCTGATGACCTTGGTGGCGATCAGATACAGGCCGCCGATGATCAGGGTAATGGCGCAGGTCTCACCCAGCACGCCGCCGTGGTTGCCCAGCAGCAGGGTGACATAGTCAATGCCCTGAGCGGCAGAGGACAGCGGGGTAGCGGCGGAGGTGGCGTCCACGCCCTGGGGGAAGCCGTAGGAGGACATGGCGCCGGCAAAGCCCATGGCCATGGCGATACGGCCCACAATGGCGGGGTTGGCAAAGTTGTAGCCCAGGCCGCCGAAGAGCTGCTTGACCACCACGATGGCGATGAAGGCGCCCACAATGGGCATCCACCAGGGCAGCGTGGAGGGCAGGTTGAAGGCCAGCAGCAGGCCGGTGACCACGGCGGAGAAGTCGCCGATGGCGACCTCACGGCCCACCAGCTTGCAGTACAGGTACTCAAAAATCACACAGGCGGCCACCGTGATCACCGTGAGGATCAGGGCGTTGACGCCGAAAATGATGACCGAAGCCACCAGGGTGGGCAGCAGGGCGATGCACACCCGCTGCATGATCTTCTGGGTGCTGTCCGCGCTGGTAATGTGGGGCGCGGCAGTGACAATCAATTTATTGCCCATCACTTCTTACCTCCATTCTTCATCATGATCTTCGCCAGCGCAATGGAGGGAGCCAGAGGCCGCTTGGCCGGGCAAACGAAGGAGCAGGTGCCGCAGCTCATGCACAGGTCGGCGTTGAGCTCCTTGAGCAGATCCACATCGCCCTTCTCATAGGCCTTGACGATGTCCTTGGCCGCCAGACCCAAGGGGCAGGCGTTGACGCACCGGCCGCAGTGGATGCAGTTGGTGGCCTTAGGGATGTGGGCAAACTTCTTGGAGAAAGCCAGAACGGCGTTGTTGTTCTTCAGAATGGGCTGGTCCAGGCTGGCCACGCAGGTACCCATCATGGGGCCGCCGTAGAGCACCTTGCCGGGCTCCTCGGTGAGGCCGCCGCAGAAGTTCAGCAGCTCCTCAATGGGGGTGCCGATGATGACTTCCACATTCTTGGGCTCCTTGACGATGTCGCCGTCTACGGTGAGGCGCTTGGTGGTCAGAGGCATGCCGGTCTCTAAGTACTTGCCCACAAAGGCGGTGGAGGTGACGTTCATCACGATCACGCCCACATCGGCGGGCAGGCCGGGGAAGGGAACTTCCCGGCCGGTGCAGTTCTCGATGAGCACTTTCTCAGCGCCCTGGGGGTAGCGGCAGGGCAGCTCCTTGACCTCTACGCCGGGCACGTCGATGGCGGCCTTCATCTTGGCAATGGCCTCAGGCTTGTTGCCCTCGATGCCGATGATGCACTTGGGAATGTTCAGATACTTCATGACAGCCTTGATGCCGCTGAGGATGAAGTGAGTGTCCTCGATGAAACAACGGTTATCCGAGGTAATATAGGGCTCACACTCGGCGCCGTTGATAATCAAGGTATCGATCTCGTCCAGATTCTTGGGGGCAAGCTTCACCGCGGTGGGGAAGCCGGCGCCGCCCAGACCCACCAGGCCGCTGGCACGCACGGCATCCTGGAAGGACTTCAGGTCGGTGACCTGAGGGGGCGCGATGGAGGGGTCCACCTTCTGCTCGCCGTCGGGCACGATGACCACGGCGGTCTGGATGGAACCGTTGGAGCCGGTGATGGTGGTGATCTCAGAGACCGTACCGGACACACCGGAGTGGATGTCGGCGGAGACGAAGCCGCCGGCCTTGCCCACGATGGTGCCTACGTACACCTGATCGCCCTTGGCCACAGCAGGCGCCGCGGGGGCGCCGATGTGCTGGTTCATGGACAGGACGATCTTTGACGGAAGCGGCATCGCTACCGTCTCAAGGTTGGAAGTCCTCTTGTCGTGGGGAACTCCCGCACCTTGCGCAGAGCGTTTGAGAAATTTACTCATTCGGATTTCAACCTCCCTATACTGCAATCGCTGGGGAACAATCAACGTATCTCTTTCTGCCGGGGCCCGATCTTCCCACGGAGTACACCGGCGTTCATGCAGCCCTCCCTAAAGTCCTCTTGAAATTTTATGCGGCTCATGCAGGTGCTCCGGCATGACAAAATCCGCCGGTCTCTTTCCTGTTTCAAAAAGAAACCGCCGGTTCACATCCCTGGGTCCCATGCAAACGCATCCAATGCCCCCTCCGGCCTGCAACGTCTTCTTTTGCTTGAGACAGACCTCTCCGCCAGAAAAAACTTGCTGCGCTTCGCCCTCTGAGTGGCAAATTGCCATACGGAAGGCGTGTGCCGCCTCCAAATTCATGCCAACCGCCCAATCATACGGCACTGGCACAGGGAACCGGCAACCGCCGCAAATAAGCCGCGCTCTTGGTAAAAAACAGGATTTACACCCGCCCGGCTTATTTTACAGACCATATCATACACCCTTTCCCACAGAAATGCAACAATTCTTTTCCTTTGCTGCATTCGGCTTCCCACTCCTGCCCTTGCTTTTTTCCGCAACCTTTAGTAAAATGTGTCATTGAAATCTGAGGAGTTGGAAGTGACATTTTGTGAACCGAAAGACCTTGTCCGCTGCCTTTCCGGTGACCGTTCCCGTGCTCATGGGATACCTGGCCATTGGTATGGCCTTTGGCTTTATGCTCCAGGCCATCGGCTACAACTATATCTGGGCCTTTTTCATGAGTCTGACCATCTATGCCGGGTCGGGCCAGTACCTGGGCGTGCAGCTGCTCAACACCCACGCCGCCCTGGGCACGGTGGCCCTGATGACTCTGCTCATCAATTTCCGCCACTTGGTATATGGCTTGTCTATGCTGGAGAAATTCCGGGGCATGGGACTGCGGAAATTCTACATGATTTTCTCCCTCACCGACGAGACCTACGCCCTGCTCAGCTCGGTCCGGGTGCCTGCCGGGGTGGAACCACACAGCTTCTACTTCACCATCGCCCTGCTGGACCACTCCTACTGGATCATCGGCTCGGTAATCGGAGCGGTGGCGGGGGCTCTGCTCCCCATTGACACCACCGGCATCGACTTTGCCATGACTGCCCTGTTTGTGGTTATCGCCGTAGACCAGTGGAAAGCCTACAAAAAACACCTGCCCGCTCTGCTGGGGGCCGTTGTCACCCTAGTGAGCCTCACCCTGGTGGGAGCGGACAACATGCTGCTGCCTGCCCTGGCTGTCATCGTGGCCGCCCTGCTTCTGCTGCGGGGCCGTCTGGACGAGGCAGAGGAACATTCGAAGGGAAAGGAGGAGAACCCGGTATGCTGACCACCGCCCAGGCCATCGCCGCCATCGCAGTCATGGCCATCGTCACCTTTCTGACTCGCGCCCTCCCCTTCCTGCTCTTTGACCGGGGAGACCATCCCCCCAAGCTGGTGCTGTACTTAGGCCGGGTACTCCCCCCCGCCGTCATCGCCATGCTTATCATCTACTGTCTCAAGAGCAATATCTTAGCGGTGGAGGCCAACCTCACCGCCCTGCTGGACCCGGCGGTCCTCAATCAGTGGCTGCCAGCCCTCTTGTCCGTGGCCGTGGTGGTAATTCTCCACGTGTGGAAGCACAACAACCTGCTGTCCATCTTCGGCGGCACTATCCTCTATATGGTCCTGGTGCAGGCCGTATTTATCTAAGTAAATGTTTACGCAAAGGGCTCCTCCGGCTTTTCGCCGGAGGAGCCCTTTTATTCGTATTCTCTCTGATTCCAATTCAAAGATTCTATATATAAGGTAGGGGCCCTATTTCACCACCACGTTCTCCTCCCCCAGCCGCTCCTTCAGATCCTGAATGAGAGCGGGGTGCAGCAGGCACCGGGTGCCGTAGCGCTTCTTGGTATCCGCAAAGTACAGCACCGCCTGGCTCTCCCCCGGGAAGAAGGACAGCACCAGCTCCACCTTCCGCAGTCTGGGGTCCTCCCGGCTGGACATGCGGATGTAGAGCCGCTGCGGCTTCTCCTGGGGCTGGGGTTCCTGGCCCAGAGGAACGATGGAGTCCACCATGATCTGGGGCTCCTTCTCATCCCGCACCGAGATCCGCCCGGTGACCAGCACCGCGTTGTTCTCCCGGATGTAGCCGCCGCTCTCCCCCAGCACCCGGGCAAAGCACAAAAGCTCCATGGTGGCGGTGTCGTCCTCCAGGTTCACATAGGCCATCAGAGTGTTGTTTCGGGTGGTACGGGTCCGGTAGGTGGAGATGACGCCCGCCACCGTCACCCGCTCCCCATCCCGGAACCGGGTGGGTCCCTCCTCCCCGTCAAAGTCGTTGAGGATGGAGCCGATGGTCACCGCCCCCCGCTTCCGGGCCATCTCCCGGTAAGCGTCCATGGGGTGGCCGGTGAGGTAGAGGCCGGTGACCTCCTTCTCCATGGTCATCAGCTCCTGAGGGCTGTACTCCGGGATGTCGGGAAGATGGAGGGCGGGCAGGGGGGCGCTCTCCCCCTCTCCCCCGCCAAAGCCAAACAGGTCCATCTGACCCTCCACGTTCCGCTTGCGGCTGGCGGCAATGCCGTCCAGCACCTGGCCGAACACCTGCATCAGCTGGGAGCGGCGGCAGCCCATGCGGTCAAAGGCCCCCGCCTTGATGAGGCTCTCCAGCACCCGCCGGTTCAGGTCGTGGTCAAACATCCGGTCGCAGAAGTCCATAAAGTCGGTGAAGGGGCCGTTTTTGGTCCGCTCCTCCAGCATGGCGTTCATCACATTCCGGCCCACCCCTTTCAGGGCGGCCAGACCGAAGCGGATGCCCTGGGGGGAGACGGTAAAGTTGGTCTCCGACTCATTCACGTCGGGGGGCAGCAGCTGGATGTCCCACTCCTTGCACTCGGCGATGTACTCGGCCACCTTCTCGCTGGAGTCCAGCACCGAGGTGAGCAGGGCCGCCATATACTCCTTGGGGTGGTGGCACTTGAACCAGGCCGTCTGGTAGGCCACCACCGCGTAGCACACCGCATGGGCCTTGTTGAAGGCGTAGTTGGCGAAGTCGTAGATCTCGTCGTAGATGCTCTGGGCCACGTTTTCCGGGATGCCGTTGGCGGCACAGCCGGCAATGTTCCGGGATGGGTCGCCGTGGAGAAAGGTCTCCCGCTCCTTCTCGATGTCCTTGACCTTCTTCTTGGACATGGCCCGGCGCACCATATCGGCCTGGCCCAGGGAGTAGCCGCCCAGCTGCTGGAAGATCTGGATGACCTGCTCCTGGTAGACGATGCACCCGTAGGTGTTGGACAGGATGGGCACCAGGGAGGGGTGCTTGTAGACGATCTTCTTGGGGTCCTGGGAGCAGGCAATAAACCGGGGGATGGACTCCATGGGGCCGGGGCGGTAGAGGGCGATGATGGCGGTGATGTCCTCAATGCTCCGGGGCTTGAGGCCCACGCACACACCGGTCATACCGGAGGACTCCATCTGGAACACGCCCGAGGTGCGCCCCTCGGAGATCATGCGGAAGGTGGCCGCGTCGTCCTCCGGGATCTTGTGGATGTCAAAATCGGGCTCCTTCCGCCGCACCAGCTTCACCGCGTCGTCCAGCACGGTGAGGTTCCGCAGGCCCAAGAAGTCCATCTTCAGCAGGCCCAGCTCCTCCAGGGTGGTCATGATGTACTGGGTGACCACCAAATCATCGTTTTTAGCCAGCGGCACATAGTCGCTCACCGGCCGGCTGGTGATGACCACGCCGGCGGCGTGGGTGGAGGTGTTCCGGGGCATACCCTCGATGGCCATGGCGGTGTCGATGAGCTTTTTCACCTGGGGACTGCCGTCATAGGACTCCTTCAGGGGCTTGGAAATCTTCAGAGCCTCCTCCAGGGTAATATGCAGGGCTCCCGGGCCGCTGGGAATCTGTTTGGCGATGACGTCCACGTCGGCGTAGGGCATATTCAGCACCCGGCCCACGTCCCGCACCGCCGCCCGGGCGGCCATGGTACCGAAGGTGACGATCTGAGCCACGTGGTCAGCGCCGTACTTCCGGGCCACGTAGTCGATGACCTCCTGGCGGCGGCGGATGCAGAAGTCGATGTCGATATCAGGCATGGTGACCCGCTCAGGGTTCAGGAAGCGCTCGAAGTACAGGTTGTACTTCATGGGGTCTAAGTCGGTGATGTTCAGACAGTAGGACACCATGGAGCCCGCCGCCGAGCCGCGCCCCGGTCCCACCGGGATGCCGTTGCCCTTGGCGTAGGCGATAAAGTCGGAGACGATGAGGAAGTAGTCCACAAAGCCCATCTTCCGGATCATGGCCATCTCATAGTCTAACTGCTTGCGGTACTCCGGGGGTTGGTCAGGGTAGCGCCGGGCAAATCCGTCCAGGCACAGCTTCTCAAAATAGGCGTAGCCGTCGGTCCACCCCTCCGGCAGCTGGAAGTGGGGCAGGTGGTATTTGCCGAAGGTGAACTCCACGTTGCAAAGCTCCGCAATTTTCGCCGTGTTGTCCAGAGCCTCCCGGGGGAAGAGGGCGGCCATCTCCTCCTCGCTCTTCACGTAAAACTCCTGGGTCTCAAACTTCATCCGCCCGGGGTCGTCCACCGTCTTGCCCATCTGGATGCACATGAGGATGTCCTGGGTCTCCGCGTCCTCCCGGCGCAGGTAGTGGGCGTCGTTGGTACACACCAGGGGGATGCCGGTCTCCTCGTGGAGGCGCAAAATCCCCTCGTTCACCTTCTTCTGGGCGGGGATGTTGTGGTCCTGGAGCTCCAGGTAGTAGCCGTCCTCCCCGAAGAGGGAGCGCATCTCCAGGGCCACTTCCTTGGCCTTGTCATAGTCCCCGGCCATCAGCAGCTTGGGAATCTCGCCCCCCAGACAGGCGGACAGGGCGATGAGTCCGCCGCAGTGCTCCCGCAGCAGGTCCAGGTCGATGCGGGGCTTGATGTAAAAGCCCTCCAAAAACCCCTGGGACACCAGGTAAGACAGGTTCCGGTAGCCCTCCTCGTTGCGGCACAGCAGCACCAGGTGGGAAAAGGCGGCGTCGTACTCGTGGACCTTCTGGAACCGGGTGCGGCCCCGGGGGGCCACATAGACCTCACAGCCGATGATGGGCTTGATGCCCGCCCCCTTACAGGCCCGATAGAAGTCGATAACGCCGTACATGACCCCGTGGTCGGTGATGGCCACCGCCTCCTGGCCCAGGTCTTTCACCCGCTGCACCAGCTTTTGGATGCGGCAGGCCCCGTCCAGCAGGGAAAATTCCGTATGAAGATGCAGGTGGACAAAGGACATAAACTTCTCCTTTTCTCTATTGCGCGCGCTTTTTCTCCCAATGGGCATGGAGCATCTGGCAGGTGCGGACAAAGATGTAGCCCAGCACCCCGCCGATAAAATTCAAAATCGCGTCATCCACATCGGCAGCTCCGGTGGCGGTGCGCCACTGGAGGTACTCCACCGCCATGGGGATGGCGGCCAGCAGAGGGATGGTCAGCCAGAACCGGCGCAGAGGCCGGAACAGGCCGGGCAGCAGCACCCCCATGGGCACCATGATGACCACATTGCCCAAGAGGTTGAAAATGCTCACGTGGCTGCCGGTGTTGCGGTAGTAGCGGATATAGTTGCGGATGGTGTGGAAGGGCTCCAGGTTGATGTTGCCTCCCCAGCCCCGGTCCATGTGGAACAGCCCGCCGAAAAACAGCAGCACCGACAAAATAGCCAGGTAGTAGACGAGAAACACCCACATGGCCCCCCGCAGGTAGCGCCGCCGGGCCTCACCCCGGGGCAGCTCCCACAGGCGCAGCGCAACCCCAATTCCCGCGATCAGCACCGTAAAAACCGGCACCGACACCTGGGTCCACAGGCTCAGGTGGTCCCCCAGCAGCAGCCACCCCAGATTCAGCGCCAAGGCCGCGCCGTAACAGATGAGGTGGACCATCTCAGGATTTCTCTTTCCCGGCCAGCTCCACCAGCTTGCGCAGGCGGTGGTTCAGGGCGGACTTGGTGATGGGCGGGTCGCACAGCTGGGCCAGCTGGGAGAGGGTGTCCTCCGGGTAGGTCATACGCAGGCGGGCGGTCTCCTGGAGCTTGTCGGGCAGCTTGTCCAGCAGCCCCTGCCGCTCCAGACTGCGGATGGCCTCCAGCTGGCTCTGGGCGGCCTCCACCGCCTTGTCCAGGTTGGCCGCGTCGCAGTTGACCCGGCGGTTCACGCTCCCCCGCAGGTTTTTCTCCAGCTTGGCGTTCATTACCTCCATGGCGGACACCGGCGCGCCGATGGCGGTGAGGAAGTCCTCGATGTACTCGCTCTGTTTAAAGTAGATGACGCTGTTCCCCTTCCGGGCGGCGGCCTTAGGGTTGAAATCGCACTCCCGCATCAGGGCCAGCATCTCCCGGCTCACATTCTGGTGGGAGGTGGTCAGCTCCAGGTGGTAACCCTTCTTGGGGTCGGTCACCGATCCCCCCGCCAAAAACGCCCCCCGGAAGAAGGACATGCGGCAGCAGGGCTCCTCCAGGACGGCAAAGTTGATGTGCAGGGCCACGCTCTCCCCCTCCGCCCCGTAGGTCTGGCGGATGGTCTGTAATTTTTGGGGGTCCTGAATGGAAAAAATATGTTTTCCCTCCCCCTGGGGAAGGCGGTCAAAGGTGAGTTTAAAGGCCTTTTTGAACAGCAGGGGCAGCCGCTGGGCAAAGGCGTCGTGCTCGGTGACGATGCGCACCTCCCCGCCGGTGAAGGTATTGCAGTAGAGCAGCACCCCGTAGGCCTCCGCCTGGGCGCAGCACTTGCGGTGCAGCTCCCCCCGGCACAGCTCGTTTTTTACCTCGCCTCCAAAGGTCATGGTATTCACTCCTCGATGATATAGCGGTTCTTGCCCCGGAAGATGCGCATGGCACGCTGGCGGTAAATGTCCAGCACCGCCTCGGCCAGCTTATCCGGGTCGTGGCGGGCAAAGTCCCCCTCATCCCGGGCCACCGCCCGCTCCACCAGTTCCAGGCCCATGGCGGCAATGCGCTCCTTGTCCACCACCAGGGGCACGGCCCCCTCCTCCTCATACCGGCCCAGCAGGTTTTCCGGCACGGGGGCACAGTTGGCCAGACACAGATCCACCATGCCCGGCGCGCCGTGGTGCATCAGGGCCTGGACATGGTCGGCGGCGGTGTACCCTTCGGTCTCGCCGTCCTGGGTCATAATGTTGCAGATGTAAATTTTCAGCGCGTCCGACTGGGCGATGGCCTGGGGCACGCCTTCCACCAGCAGGTTGGGGATCACGCTGGTGTAGAGGCTCCCCGGTCCCAGCAGAATCAGGTCGGCCTCCCGGATGGCCTCCAGAGCGGAGGGCAGAGGCTGTGGTTTTTCCGGGATCAGGTTCACGTGGTGAATCCGGCAGTCCTGCTGCTTTTTGAAGTCGCAGATCTTGGACTCCCCCACCACCCGGGTTCCGTTTTCAAACACCGCCTCCAGCTGCACGTCGGCGCTGGTGACCGGGATGACCTGGCCGGTGATGGCCAGAACCTGGCTCATCTGGCGCACTGCCTCCTCAAAGGAGCCGGTCACCCCGTTGAGGGCGGCCAGGATCAGGTTTCCGAAGGACTGGCCTGCCAGCACGCCGTCGGAAAAACGGTAGGTGAGCAGGCGCTGCATGATAGGTTCCGTATTGGCCAGAGACTCCATACAGTGGCGGATATCTCCGGGGGGAGGCATACCGATGTCCCGCCGGAGCATGCCGGAGCCGCCCCCGTCATCGGCCACCGTAACCACGGCGGTGAGATTTTTGGTGTACTTTTTCAAACCCCGCAGCATGGTGGAAAGGCCGGTGCCGCCGCCGATGGCGACGATCTTGGGCCCCCGCTCCCACAGCTGGGTGTTGGGGATGGCTTCCAGCATCACAAGTGCCTCCTTTGGCAAAGTCAGTTGCGCCCCATGTCCCGGTGGCTCTCGTTCACCGGGAATCCCTGGCCGGCGATGGCCTGGGCCAGGGCGTGGGCAATGGCCACCGAGCGGTGGTGCCCTCCGGTGCAGCCAACGGCGATGACCAGGGAGGTCTTTCCCTCCTCGGCGTAGCGGGGCAGCAGATAGGTAACAAAATCAATGAGTTTTTTTAAAAATTTGTGGCTCTGGGGCGAGGAAAACACGTAATTGCGCACTCCCTCATCCAGGCCGGTGAGACTGCGCAGCTCCTGCACGTAGTAGGGGTTGGGAAGAAAGCGAACGTCAAAAACCAGGTCGGCCTCCATGGGCACCCCATGCTTGAAGCCGAAGGACATGACGTGCACCTCCATCTTCCCCTCCTCTTTTCCCTTGGAAAACAGGGACAGCAGCTTGCTGCGCAGCTGGCCCAGGGTCAGGCCGGTGGTGTCCACCACCCAGTCCGCCCGCTCCCGCACGGGGGCCAGGACCTTCCGCTCCAGCTCGATGGCCTGCTCCAGGGATGCGCACTCGTCCCCCAGGGGGTGGACCCGCCGGGTCTCCTTGTACCGCTTGATGATGGTGGCGTCCGAGGCGTCCATAAACAAAATGCGGTAGCCGCACTTCATATCCTTCAGCCGGTCCAGCGCCTGAAACAACCCTTCAAAGTTGGTGCCGCCCCGGATGTCGGTCACCAGTACCACCCGGTCATACTCTCCATTTCCCCCCATGCCCAGCTCGGCAAATTTAGGGATCAGGGGGACGGGCAGGTTATCCACGCAGAAATAGCCCAGATCCTCCATCACCGAGGCCGCCCGGCTCTTTCCCGCCCCGGACAGCCCGGAAATAATCAAAAATTCCACAAACACACACCTCAGGTTTCTCTCTCTGGGAGCCTGGCTCCCCGCGCTGCCCGGCTCTCACCCCAGGCGGCGCACCTCCATCTCCAATTCCACACCGGTCTGCTCCTTCACCCGGCGCTGTACCTCTTTTACCAGGGACAACACATCCCCACAGGTGGCATTGCCCCGGTTGATCACAAAGCCCGCGTGCTTCTCCGACACCTGGGCTCCCCCTACGGCAAAGCCCTTCAGGCCGCACTGCTCAATGAGGGCGGCGGCAAAGTACCCTTTGGGCCGCTTGAACATGGACCCGGCGCTGGGGTACTCCAGGGGCTGCTTGGTTTTCCGCTTCTGGGCCAGCTCGGCCATCCGCGCCCGGATGTCCTCCGGGTTGTCCGGCTCCAGCTCCAGCACCGAGGAGAGGATCACATACTCTCCCCCGGAAAAGGCACTGTGGCGGTAGGAGAAGTCATGCTCCTCCCCCACGGCCTCCTTTACCGCCCCCTCCGGGGTCAGGTACCGGGTGCGGCGCACCACCTGCACCATCTCCCCCCCGTAGGCGCCGGCGTTCATCAGAACGCCGCCCCCCAGGGTGCCGGGGATGCCGCTGGCAAACTCCAGGCCGGTAAGGCCCTCTCCCGCGGCAAAGGCGGCCAGCCGGGCCAGAGTCACCCCGGCTCCCGCGGTAATTTCCCGCTCCCCGGTGCGCTCCACACGGCTGAGTCCCGTCATGTCCACCACAAAAGCCTGTACGCCCTCATCGGCCACCAGCAGATTGGAGCCGTTGCCCAGCACCACCAGGGGCACGTCCCGCTCCCGGGCCAGCTTGACACAGGCAACCACCTGCTCTTCGGCGGCAGGCCGGGCCATGAGGGGCACTGGGCCCCCGATGCGGAAGGTGGTGTGCCGGGCCATGGGCTCGTTTTTCAGCAGCTCCAGGTCGGGGCAGCCCTTTGTCAAATCGGTATATAACTGATCCAATCGATCCATTTTGACCTCCAAAACATCCCACGTCTTTCCGGAATGCCTAATAGATGTATTATAGCAAATTATCCTTTGAAATAGAATAGCGCCAAAAAACTTTATGAGGCAAAATACGCCCCGGCCGGAGGGTTCGCTCCGGCCGGGGCGTGGAGACCTCGCAGGTCCGCACGGGAATCTCAGAACATGTTGCACAGCATGGCGGCGCCCACTACACCGGCGTCGTTGCCCAGGCTGGCCCGCTCGATGCGGGGCAGGTGGTTCTTGTCGAAGCTGCACCGGTGCACCATCTCCCGCAGGGGGTTGAGGAGCAGGTCGTCATCGGCGTTGCTGATGCCGCCGCCCAGGCAGACGATCTCGGGGAAGAGCACGTTCACCAGGTTGATCAGGCCCATGGACAGCTCCTCCAGATACCGGTCCAGCGCCTTCCGGGCCGCGACATCTCCCTGACGCACCGCCTGGAAGGTGGTGCGTCCCTCCACCTTGCCGGCATCTCCGCCGCACAGCTTCCACAGCAGGCTGTCCCGGTTGTACTCCATCTCCTCCCGGGTCATCCGGATCAGGGCGGTAGCGGAGCCGTACTGCTCCCAGCAGCCCAGGTTGCCGCAGCCGCAGCGCACCCCGTTGGGGTGGATGATCATGTGGCCCGCCTCCATCCCGGCGCCGCCGTGGCCGATATACAGCTTACCACCCCGGACCATGCCGCTGCCAATTCCGGTGCCCAGAGTGATGACCAGGGCGGGATCAAAGCCCTTGGCAGAGCCCGCCCAGTACTCGCCCACGGCGGCACAGTCGGCGTCGTTGCCCAGATAGACGGGGATCTTCAAATCTTCCTGGAAAATCTCCCGGAAGGGGGTGTTGTAGAAGGGCATATTGGTGGTCTTGATGACCATGCCGGTCTTGTTGTTCACCAGTCCGGGCAGTCCCACTCCCGCCGCCTTCAGCTCTGAGAGGGGGCAGTCCGCCTCCTTGGCCGCCTGCAGGGACAGCTTGGCCAGCTGCCGGGTCAGCTCCTCCGCCGACATGCTCTTATCCACCGGGCAGGAGGCCTTGTGCAGGATCTTGCCGTTCTCATCCACCAAACCGGCTACCAGGTTGGTGCCGCCTACGTCAATACCGATATACATTTAGTGTTCTCCCTCTTCCATGAGTTTTTTAAAGTGAGCGTCCATCTTCTGGGTCAGCTCCAGAGCCGCGTTGTGGCCCATCTTCCGGTTCCGGTTATTGATGGCCGCTACCTCTACGATGCTGGCCAGATTTCGCCCGGGCTTCACCGGAATGGTGAGACAGGGCACCGACACGCCCAGAATTTCGGTCACCGCCCCCTCCAGGCCCAAGCGGTCATAGACCGCATTGTCATCCCAGGGCTCCAGCTTGATGACCATGTCGATCTCCTGCTCAGTCTTGATGGCGCTCATACCAAACAGGCGGCGCACATCCACCACACCGATGCCGCGAAGCTCCATATAGTGGCGGATAAGCTCCGGGGCGGTGGCCAGAAGGGTCCCGTGGTTGGTAGCCTTGATCTCCACCGCGTCGTCGGCGATGATCCGATGGCCCCGCTGAATGAGCTCAATGGCCACCTCGCTCTTGCCCACGCCCGACTCGCCCTGGATGAGCACGCCCTCACCGTAGATCTCCATCATCACGCCGGAGCGAGTGATCTGGGGCGCCAGGTGGTTAAAGAGGCTGCCGATGAGGCGGCTCATAAAGGCGGAGGTGTGCTCCTTGGTGCGCAGCACGGTGCGCTCGTGCTTGACGGCCATCTCCATGCACTCCGGGAAGGGCTCCAGCTCCCGGGTGATGATCAGGCCGGGGACCGGGTAGTCCAGCAGCCGGTCAAAACTCTCCAGCCGGGCCTGGGGCTCCATGCCGGACAGGTAGGTATGCTCCGTCAGGCCGATCACCAGCAGGCGGCGGGCATCAAAGTGTTCAAAAAAACCGCTCAGGGGCAGGCCGGGCCGGTTCACGTCCAGCGTGGTCAGGGGGACATTTTCATAGTTGGGGCCTTGATTCAGGATCTCTAATTGGAACTCCTGGATGATTTCACCCAGCTTCACATTTTTTCCATGCTCTGCCATATCGTCTCCTCCTTGCGCTTCATATTACAGTGGTTTTAGTATACCTGATTTGTCCTGCCCGCGCAAGCACAGGGAAAAATTTCTCCCTCCCGGGCCGCACTTTTTCCCCCTTCCGCCCATCCAGAAAAAAATCAAGTTTTTTTAAAAAGCTCTTGCATTCTCCAAAATAATCTGGTAAAATACCATTCGATGCTTCTATGAAAGCGTACTCTCATAGCGAGGAGGTAAGCAACATGGCCAAATGTGAATTCTGCGACAAGGGCGTCACCTTCGGTATCAAGGTTTCCCACTCCCACCGCCGCTCCAACCGCACCTGGAAGCCCAACGTGAAGCGCGTGAAGGCGATTGTGAATGGGACTCCCACTCACGTGTACGTCTGCACCAGATGCCTCCGTTCCGGTAAAGTGACCCGCGCTGTGTAATTGGTATATGGCAAGATAAAATGTCCTGCGTCAGTTGGCGCAGGACATTTTCTTTTTTGTCGATTTATGATATGATATTTTTAAAAAGGCGGCGCTAAGCGGCCCGTTTCCCTTTCGCAGCCCGACAGGAGGCCCATTATGTTTGTCAAAAATCCAGAATACTTCCTGACCATCGTCAAGGAGCACAGCATCTCCAAAGCGGCGGACCGTCTCTATCTCTCCCAGCCCTATCTCAGCCAGTATCTGGCCAAGCTGGAGGCCAACCTGGGCGTCACCCTGCTGGACCGCTCCCACACTCCGCTGCGCCTGACCGCCGCGGGCGAGCTGTTCCACGCCTATCTGGAGCGGCAGAGCTACCTGGACCGCCAGCTGGAGAGCGACCTGCAGCAGCTTCAGGAGCAGAAGCACCAGCAGCTCCACATCGGCGTGTCCACCTGGCGGGGCTCCACCCTGCTGCCCGACATTCTCCCCCGCTTTGCCGCCAAATATCCCGACGTGCAGGTGGTCCTCCACGAGGCTCCGGTGCCTCAGCTGGGCAACCTGGCCTCCAGCAGCGTCACCGACTTCTGCCTGATGCACACCCCCACCGACCTCACCGACCTGAGCTACGAGCTGGTGATGCACGAGCGCATCCTCCTCATCTCCCACAAGGACCACCCTCTGGTCCAGGGATTGGACAGTCCCTGCTCCGACCCCCTCCCCTTCGGAGATCTGCGGCAGCTGGAGCACGAGCGGCTGATGATGCTGCCGGAGGACTGGCGTCTCTCCCGCCTGCTCTACAACACCTTTAATGTGCAGAACGTGGAGCCGGTGAACATCCTCACCACCACCAACAACACCACCGCCATCAACCTGGTGGCGGAAAACATGGGCTTTACCTTCCTGCCGGAGAGCGGTCTCCACCGCACCCCCTACATGGACCGCCTGTCCTTCTTTACGGTGGGCGATCCCCCCCTCACCTGCCCCATGGCGGTGGTTTATAAGAAAAACAGCTTCCTCTCCCCCGCCACCCGGGCCTTTATCGCCCTCATCAAGGACTTTTACCGCCAGTTTGACCGGGGCTCTGCCCTGTCCGACCCTTGACGGGTCAGAGCAGGTGTGATACACTCATGATATAAGCTATACAACTGACGGAAGTGGAGTACCACATGAAGTATAGCGGACGCGTTCAGCGTCTCAATGCCGACCGTCTGGGCGCACGGATTCAAAAACCGGTGCGCCCTTTTTTTGTAAAAGGGCGCGGACAAAGGAGAAATTGTGTTATGATGACCGACATCGAAATCGCGCAGAGCACCCCCATGAAGCCCATTGGCGAGATCGCCAAAACCGCCGGCGTGGCGGAGGAGTACCTGGAGTACTATGGCCGCTACAAGGCCAAGATCGACTACCGCCTGCTCAATGAGACCAAAGCTCCCGACGGCAAGCTGATCCTGGTCACCGCCATCAACCCCACTCCCGCCGGCGAGGGCAAGACCACCACCACCGTGGGTCTGGCCGACGCCCTGCGCCGTATGGGCAAAAACGCCCTGGTGGCTCTGCGGGAGCCCTCTCTGGGTCCCGTATTCGGCATCAAGGGCGGCGCCGCCGGCGGCGGCTACGCCCAGGTGGTGCCCATGGAGGACATCAACCTCCACTTCACCGGTGACTTCCACGCCATCGGCGCGGCCAACAACCTGCTGGCCGCTATGCTGGACAACCACATCCAGCAGGGCAACACACTGGGGCTTGACGTCAAGCGCATCACCTGGAAGCGGTGCGTGGACATGAACGACCGCCAGCTGCGCAACATTGTGGACGGTCTGGGCGGCCGGATGCAGGGCGTACCCCGGGAGGACGGCTTTGACATCACCGTGGCCAGCGAGGTGATGGCGGTCCTCTGCCTGGCTACCTCCATCACCGACCTGAAGGAGCGCTTGAGCCGCATCATCGTGGGCTACACCTACGATGAGAAGCCCGTCACTGCCGGAGATCTGAAGGCCGCCGGCGCTATGGCCGCCCTGCTGAAGGACGCCCTCAAGCCCAACCTGGTCCAGACCCTGGAGGGCACCCCCGCCTTCATCCACGGCGGTCCTTTCGCCAACATCGCCCACGGCTGCAACTCCATCATGGCCACCCGCATGGCGTTGAAGCTGGGCGACTACGCCGTCACCGAGGCCGGCTTCGGCGCCGACCTGGGCGCGGAGAAGTTCCTGGACATCAAGTGCCGCATGGCCGGCCTCACCCCCGATGCGGTAGTGATGGTGGCCACCGTCCGCGCCCTGAAGCACCACGGCGGCGTGGCCAAGGCCGACCTGAACACCGAAAATCTGGAGGCTCTGGAGAAGGGCCTGCCCAATCTGCTGCGCCATGTGGAGAACATCACCAAGGTCTACGGCCTGCCCTGCGTGGTGGCCATCAACCGCTTCCCCACCGACACCGAGGCTGAGCTGAAGCTGGTGGAGGACAA
>CALWYB010000020.1 GCA_944385665.1 uncultured Oscillospiraceae bacterium | reverse complement strand
CTTCATGCCGGAGGCCCGGGCGGTCTGGATGATGCCCACGTAGGTGATGTCGTGGCTGGTCATGGAGTCAAACTTCAAAGAGAGCTGCTCCATATCGTCCACGGTGTTGTGGGCCTTCAGGATGGAGTAGGCCATGGTGCCCTTCTTGGCCTCGTCCTTGGCAGGGACGGACCCCAGGCGGCCGGTGAGCTGCTCGTGGTCGGTTTCATCTACGAGGGTCTCGTTATGCAGCAGGTAAACACCCTGCTTGGAAAGCTGGATCATGGGGAAACTCCTTTCTTACACCAGGCCGTACAGGCTGAATACGCCCAGAGCGGCCAGAACGACGTTGATGGCTACGTTGGCTACCGACAGCAGGAACAGGGTCTTGAACAGGCGGTTCTGCTCCTCAATTTCCAGCTCCTTGGCGGCGGAGTAGGAGGAGAGGATGATGGCACCGCCGGTGGACAGGGGGCTGATGGCGGCGGCAAAGGAGGTGGCGGTAATGGCGGAGATGAGCTCCACATAGTTGGCGCCGATGTTGGAGGCGATCTCCGCGGCCACGGGGTACAGGGTGGGCATGACCACGCCGGTGGTGGAACTGACCCAGGAGAGGATGCCGCTGGTGGCAGCCATGATGGGCACGGCGGTGGCCTTGGTCATGACGCTCATGAGGAAGTCGGAGATCAGGGAGATGCCGCCCAGGGTGTCCATTACGTTGACCAGCACGCCCACGCCGGTGATCATCAGCAGGGTGCCCCAGGGGATGTTCTTGATGCCCTTCTTCTCATCCACGCAGCCGGTAAGTACCAGAATCGCGGCCCCCACAAAGGCCAGGGTGCCCACGTCCATCTGGAAGCCGATGCACAAAATGACCAGCACCGCCATGACCAGGATGGTGAAGAGCTGTTTCTTGTTGAACTTGGGCAGCTCCGAGAGCTTCATGGGGTTCTCGGCGGTCACCTTGTAGCCCTTATAGATCACATAGACCACCAGGGTGAACACAAAGCCGGAGATGAGGGTGGTGGCGAAGAGGTGGACGCCGAAGCCGGAGTAGCCCAGAGGCTCGGACAGTCCCTTGGCCAGCACACCGGTGAGGGAGAGGGGGGAGGCGCAGCCTGCGTTGGCCCCCAGCTTGGCGTAGAGAGCGGTGGCGAAGGGGTTAATTTTCATCTCCAGGGCCAGGTAGACGGCGAAGGTGGTCATCAGGATGCCGGCGGCGATGTGGCCGGGACCCAGGGCGGAGATGCCGGCGGAGAGGAAGAACATGAGGATGGGGATGAGGAAGGTCCGGCGGCCCACCAGGGCGATGATCTTTTTGGAGATGAGCTCCAGGGTGCCGTTGATGGAGGCCATGCCGAACAGGAAGGTGACGCCCACCAGGGTGACAAAGAGGGAGGTGTCAAACCCGGCCACAATTTCCTTGCTGCTCATGCCGCCGGCCATACCCAGCAGCACCGCTGCGCCGATGGAGAGAAAGCCGATGTTCACCTTTTTAATAAAGCCGATGGCCACTACGATGACCAGGACGATCAAAGAGACGACTGCCATTGGGAAACGCTCCTTTCTTTATTCGCAGCAGTAGACGTTGCCTTCCATGAGCAGGTTGGCCGTCCGGAAGCCGAAGGTGTCGAGAATGTGGGGCTCATCCTGCCCGGGCTGGAAGTCCACGCCGGCCTCCAGAATGCCGCCGGGGTGGGCGATGCGCAGCCGCTGGAGATCGGCCTGGGGGCCCAGCACCTGCTGCACCACGCTGCCCTCCACGGCTGCCGCTGCCGCCGTACACATGGCGCCGGTCATGGCGTAAGAGGAGTGGGTCTTCTGCATGGACATCATCCGGGAGAGGAGGTCCAGCTCCCCGGCGGGGATCTCCTTGCCGTCGGAGGTGGTGTAGTCCTGGGGGGGAGCCACCAGGGTGAGCTTGGGCAGGCCCGGGCACTCCCAGGCGGAGGTGGTGTAGTCGGAGATGAGGCCCAGCTTTACCGCCGCTACGCCCCGGATGCGCTCCAGCTTGTCCAGCAGGGCGGGGTCGCTGTCGATCTGGGCGGGCAGCTCGGCGCCGGTGAGGCCCACGTCGCTGGCCCGGATGAAGGCCAGGGGGTTGGCTGCGTCCACCAGGGAGACCTGGATGGAGCCTACCCCGGGGACCTCCAGGGTATCCACGGCGTGGCCGGTGGGCAGCAGCCGGGGGGAGATGGTGCCCGCCGGGCGGAGAAATTTCAGCTTGATGGGGGCGCCGGAGCCCTTTACTCCGGCAATCTGGTAGTCGCCGTCGTACTTCACGCAGCCATGTTCCACCGGGACCTCCGCCTCAATGATCTTGCCGGTGTTGGTGTTGTGGATGCGCACGGTGGTCACCGGCTCGGTGACCTTCACCAGCCCCCGCTCGATGGCAAAGGGGCCCACCGCCGAGGAGATGTTGCCGCAGTTGCCCTTGTAGCTGACCAGGGGCTTATCCACCGAAACCTGGGCGAAGGTGTAGTCCACGTCGGCGTCGGGCCGCCGGGAGACTCCCACGATGGCCACCTTGCTGGTCACCGAGGTGGCTCCTCCCAGACCGTTGATCTGCTTGGGGTCGGGGCTGCCCATCACCTTGAGCAGGACCCGGTCCCGCGCCTCCTGCTGGGCGGGCAGGTCGTTTTCCAGGAAAAAGGCCCCCTTGCTGGTGCCGCCCCGCATGAGCAGGCAGGGAATGTGCCGCTTCTGATTCATGTCCACTCCTCCTGTTTCTGTGCCCTCCCCAACGGGGAGGGGCTTTCTTGTTGTCTCGAGTGTAGCACAGGAAAAGATGGAACTGAAATTCATAGTTTATATTAGAACTATGCTTTAAAGCTATGATAAAGAGCCGAAAAACCGGTAATTTCAGGTTTTATGTCCCTATGGGAGAAGGGTGGGAGAGCTTCCAGGAATAGAAACTATGCCTTGCGTTCATAGTTATTATCTAATATAATAAGGGCAAAGGCAAGAAATTTGGAGGATTTTACATGGACTTTCGGGAACTGAGTTATGTGCTGGCCATCGCCCGCCACCAGAATATCACTCGGGCGGCGGAGGCGCTGTATATCAGCCAGCCCACCCTGAGCAAATTCCTCATTGCGCTGGAGCATGATCTGGGGCTGAAGCTGTTTACCCGGGTGGGCAACCGCTACACCCCCACTTACGCCGGGCAGCGCTATGTGGCCCGGGCGGAGGAGATTCTGCACCTGAAGGCCCAGCTGGACGCGGAGCTGGCAGACATTTTGAAAAAGGACATCGGCGTGCTGAACGTGGCCTTTCCCACCATGCGCTGCACCTACATGCTGCCCGGGGTGCTGCCCGCCTTCCAGGCCAAGTACCCCAACATCACCGTGCAGATCCACGAAGGAAATTCCAACCAGCTGGAGCAGCTGATCCTGGACCAGAGCGTGGAGGTGGCCTTCTTTACCGAGCCGCCGGATCAGGGCAGCGCCCAGATCACCTACGAGGTGCTGGGGGTGGAGGAGCTGCTCATCTGCACCTGCAAAAACCACCCCCTGGGCCGCTTTGCCAAGCCAAATCCCGCCAGCCGCTACCCTAAGCTCCCTCTGGAGGTATTGCAACATGAGCGGCTGCTCCTGATGCAGGACAACCAGCGTACCGGACAGATCATGAAGGGGTATCTCCAGCAGTCCGGGCTGGAGTGGAAGGAGGTTCTGCGCACCAGCAACCTGCCCGCCATCATCGATCTGGTGGCCGAGGGGTACGGGGTGTCCTTCATTTTTGACTCCCACCTGCGCCACCACGCCCACGGGAAGAACCTGGACTGTTACAGCTTTGGAGAACCCCGGGCGGTGTCCAACTTTGTGGCGGCCTCCCGGCGGGGCAGCTATCTGCCTGCCTACACCAGAGAATTTATCGAAATCGTTCGCAAGTTGTGTCAGGAGTAGACGTGGTACCTCCGCCGTTCTGCCGCCACAGCGCCCGAGTACCGAACTCATTGTGGGGAGTATGAAAACTGTCCGGCGGCTCCATCCGCCGCATCCACGGGGTGCTCCACCAGGCGTGCGGAGATATTATGATGAGATTCGGGAGAATACCAGCAATGGGGAGGGAAAACAGAGCATGGAAAAAATTCGGTGTCATTGGGCAAACCCCAAGAATCCGCGTTACGTTCAGTACCACGATGAGGAGTGGGGCGTCCCAGTCCACGACGACCACAAGCTGTTTGAAATGCTGATTTTGGAGAGCTTCCAGGCGGGGCTCTCCTGGGAGTGCATCCTCAACAAGCGGGAGGCATTCCGCCGGGCCTTTGACCATTTCGATCTGGAGAAAGTCTGCGGATACGGGGAAGAAAAGCTGGCGGCGCTGGGGAAGAACCCCGGCATTGTTCGCAACAAACTGAAAATCCGCGCGGCTGTAAGCAACGCCAGGATCTTCCGGGCCATCCAGCAGGAGTGGGGGAGCTTCGAGCGCTACCTCTGGCACTGGACGGAAGGGAAGACAATCTATGAGACAGGTAAGGTCAGCTCCGAGCTGTCAGACGACGTGTCCAAGGACTTAAAGCGCCGGGGCATGAAGTTCGTGGGGACAGTCATTATCTATTCCTATCTGCAAGCGGTGGGGGTGATCAATTCCCATGAGGAGACATGCTTTTGCAGAGGGCTAAATGTATCCACGGTTCGTTCGTGAGCGGTCAGAGGCCAAAGTGAAAAAAACTATTCGCTAGGCCAGTGGTTCAAAAGAAGCCTGATGGCGATGATGAGGGAAGAAAAATTCCCGTTGTCTGAAAATAGCCTGAAATAAAGAAAAATTGGACTCTGGAAAGGAATGTAAGAGGACAATGTTAATTTAAAATTGTCGTTTTTGGGAAAAATCCCCATCATCAATACCGGTCATTTTATACAGAAACGAATACTTTAAAGCAGGTGGTTCTTGACATTTTTTAATGTAGCTACTAAAATCATAAATAGAATTTCATAAAAGGAGCAGGGAATTTAAATGACTTTTTCTACAAGGATTAGCCGCCCGTTGCTTTATCAGGAAGTAGTAAATGCGTTATACAATATCATTGATGAACAGCAAATACAGCCGGGAGCGCAGCTTCCTTCTGAACGGGAGTTGATTGAACAGTTAGGAGTAAGCCGCAACGTTCTGCGTGAGGCGTTTCACGTTTTGGAACAGCGAGGAATTATTGTGTCCCAACAGGGGAGGGGACGATTTTTACGTTCTATACCCGAGATGTCAGAGCAGAGAAATAAATACGTTCAGATGTCTAAGAATTTGGAACGGTATTCTTTGCGTGAGGCATATGAGGTACGACAGGTTTTAGAAGAAAAAGCGATGGAATTGATTGTCCGCAACGCCACAGATCAGGACATTGAGGAAATTGAAGAGGCCTATCAAAAAATGGTGGAGAAGTTTTACGAGAGTAAGACTACGATTGGAGAGTTTGAACTGCATCGGCTTTACGCAAAAAAGACCGGCAGTATGTTTATGGAGCAAACATTGGATATTGTTCTTAGCACTATACGGGAAATGATGCACAGTACGTCTCATGATGTATTGGATATGCATAATATTGAGGGGGAGGAGAAGGATCACCGAAACATTATTGATGCATTGAAGAAGCGAGACAAAGAAAAAGCAAAAAAGTATATGTTTGACCATATTCAGCAGACGATTGATTATTTGAAATGACACAAAGAAGTAATTGGAGGTAAATAGAGAGTAAAAATGTAACAAAACTGGGTGACCAAGAAACCAAGAGACCCAAAAAATGGATTATAGAGAGGTGAGATGGCATGGGTATACGTGCAAATATAATAAAGATTAAAGTTGTGATCCCAAACTCCGGCATGGAAGAGCAGACTCTTAAGGCTCGGGAAGAAATGCTTGCCAAGGCAGTATCTGAGGGCACCCAGATTTCTGTGGAGTGTATCCCGTCTGGGCCGGAATCTGTGGAATCGGAGACAGATGAGATACTGGCTGCACCATATTTGCTGGCTGCAGCACGAAAAGCACAAAACGAAGGGTATCATGCATTAGTCGTCTATTGTTTCAGTGACTTGTCTGTGGATGCACTGAGGGAAAATGTACGTATTCCGGTGATTGGGCCAGGGGAAACCGCATTGGCAACCGCACAGATGATCTCAAATCGCTTTACTGTGGTTACTACATCGAAGAAAAATGTGTCCAGAACCATACGAAGGTTGGAGAAAAACCCAATTTCCAGGCTCAAGATGGCTGGTGTACGGGAAATTGGAGTGCCGGTGAGCGAGCTGCGGGAGAACCCGGAAGTAACACAGCAATGCTTAAGAGAAGTGTGTCGGCAAGCTGTTGAGGAAGACGGTTCCGATACGTTAATTTTGGGCTGCCTTGGTATGGCGGAATATGGGGAGGTATTGGAAGAGGAATTTGCAGTCAAAGTAATTGACCCGGCTTTTTTGGCCGTAGCATGGGCAGAGTTGTCGGCTCGATTGGGTTTGATTCCCAGCCGTAGGGCGTATACGGAGTATGGAGGCTTAAGATAAAAGAGACGTGGGTTCCGAGATGACCAGAGCAAAATTAGAAGGGAGGACCGATCATGCGTTATTCAGATTTTACTGCCGGTCAGCTCCAGTCAGAGCTGGAGAAGGTGCGGGAAGAGTACAGAATGTGGCAAAGCCGCGGACTGTCTTTGAACATGGCCAGAGGGAAGCCAGGACTGGAACAACTTGAACTGTCAAAAGAATTATTCTCTATCTTGCGTTTTGAGGACTGTGTTGCAGACCAGGTTGATGCACGAAATTACGGTGAGTTGGCAGGTATGCCATGTGCCAGGCAATACTGGGCTGAAATGCTGGACGTTTCGCCGGAACAATGCCTGGTGGGTGGGAATTCCAGCTTGAACATGATGTACGATTTAGTGGCTAAGGCATGGACGAACGGCCTTCTGCACAGTCCAGAACCATGGGGAAAGCTAGATCACGTTCGCTTTTTATGCCCCGCGCCCGGATATGATCGTCATTTCCGAATTAGTCAGTCTTTTGGAATGGAACTGATTTCGATTCCAATGACCGCGGAAGGACCGGATATGGAGATTGTGGAGGGGTGGGTGAAGGATCCGCATGTAAAGGGAATCTGGTGTGTTCCTAAGTTTTCTAATCCAGATGGAATTATTTATTCCGAAGAAACAATATCAAGAATTGCAGCTTTGCGTCCGGCGGCGCCTGATTTTGTAGTAATTTGGGATAATGCTTACTGTGTGCATGAAATTCTGGGTGACTACCGGCCGATTCCAGAAATCCTATCACTGTGTGCTGCCAACGGAAATGCTGATTTGGTCTATGAATTTGCGTCCACATCAAAAATGACAATTCCAGGGGCTGGTATGGCTGTAGTGGCGTCCAGCCTGAACAATATCCAGTATATCAGTGGTTGTATGCAGGCCCAAGTAATTAGTTACGATAAAGTGAACCAACTGCGGCAGGTTAAGTTTTTGAAGGATAAGAAGCACACATTAACGCTGATGCGCCAGCATGCGGCAATTTTGTGGCCCCGATTTCATGTGTTTTTGTCCGCACTGGAAGAAATTCGGCCGTTGGGAATTGCACGCTGGACAGATCCGCAAGGGGGGTATTTTATTAGCCTCTATACAAAACCAAGTTGTGCAAAACGCACGGTTGAGCTTTGCAGTGGGGCAGGGCTGGTAATGACAGGAGCAGGCGCTGCTTATCCATACGGCGTTGACCCGCAGGATCATCATATCCGCATTGCACCGTCCTATCCGCCTTTGCAAGATATAACCTTGGCCGCGCAGTTATTCTGTACATGCCTGAAATTGGCTGCACTGGAAAAAATACTACAGGAAAAAAATTAACATTAAGAAAAAAGCATTTTCTGTAAATACTTACCGCAAACAAACGACGATTATTTGTAAAAAATATACTTACATAGAAAAATTCACACTTGACTTTTTTGTATAATTAAGATAAAGTGATCTTACATAAGTGGGTGACCAGGTAGCCAAGCGACTAAATATAGGGGGGATACACATGGTTGATGAAGTTAACCGGCAAAATATGATGGACACAATTACCTATATGACAAAGCATTTCCCTTACCGTTTGGCGGGAAGTGAATGTGAAGCAAATGCATCCCGCTATGTTGTGCAGCGCATGAAAGAATATGGATTAGAAGTAGAAAATCAAGAATTCTATACCTACAACAGCGATCCCATGTTTTCTGAGGTGCGTGTTCTCAACGTGGATCGCGTGATTGACAGCCTTCCCTGTGCGCACATCAGGGCGACTAAGCCGGAGGGAGAGGTATTCCCGCTGGTCTATGTTGGGGATGGCTCCTATGCTTCCTACGAAGGATTAGATGTAAAAGGAAAAATGGTGTTAGTGGAAGTGTCCTATGCGCCGCCTGTGCCAGAAAAAGCGCGCATTGCTTATGAGCAGGGTGCAGCTGGCATTATGTGTATGAATTGGGGAAATGATGAGGGGGTTATTTGCCACCGAGGGCTAAAAGGAGTATGGGGAAATCCCACAGAGCAGAATTTTGCAGCGATTCCGGACTTGGTCGGGGTTGGCATTACCCGAAGCGATGGGCTATGGCTCAAGCAGTTATGCCAATCCGGTGACCAAGTAGAGGTAAAGGTCACCGCGATTGCGGATCGTAAATGGAGCAAGGTACATCAGCCCACCGGAATCCTGCGAGGAAATGGAACGAGCAAGGATTTTCTTCTGGTCTGTTCTCATTTGGATGCCTGGTGTCCGGGTGTAACTTGTAACGCCACAGGGAACGCAACGACGTTGGAACTTTGCCGGATTTTGAGTGAGCATCGAAATGAATTGAATCGGGATATTTATTTTGTGTTTTGGAATGGACATGAAATAGCAGAGGCAGCTGGTTCCACGTGGTTTGTGGACCACAACTGGGATAAGCTGAACAAGCATTGTGTGGGGTATATGCATATTGACTCTACCGGTGTAAAGGAAACAGAGTTGTATGAGGTAAAAGCGTCGGAGGAGTTATTGGAATTTGCCAAAAAAAATATCAGCCAGGTTTTGCCGGGCTTGGAAATGCGAGCTATGTCTCTGAAGAAAATTGGAGACCAAAGCTTTATGGGAATTGGCGTTCCATCTATTACCCAGAGGAAATCGTTTACTAAGGAGTACATGGAGCAGGCCCATGGTGCGACACTGGGGTGGTGGAACCACACCAAGGAGGACAGCCTGGATAAGTGTGATCCTGTGGCGCTGGAAGAGGACACAAAGGCCACTCTGAAAACCGTGTATGACTTGGCTACAATAAAGATTCTTCCGTATGATTTCACAGAGAAATTTGAAAAATTCCGAAAGGAAGTGGAGCAGCTACAGATCAGATTCTCTCGGTGTTTTGAGTTTGACGAGCTGTGTGAGGATCTGAAAAATGTGGAAGAAAAGGTTTTGCAGATCCAAGGACTTCGAGCAGACGGCTTGGCGGGAAAAGAAGAATTGTTTAACCGGTTTATGAAATTTGTTTCCCGACAAATTACAAATATTACCATGACGTGTGCAGATAAATACTCCCAGGATAGTTATGGATATACCAAGTTGTCCTATCCGGTTCCCCTGTTGGCGGATCTGGAGCGGTTGGATCAATTCACACAGGACAGTTTGGAGTATGGGCTGGTCTATACTCAGCTGGTGAAAAACAGAAATCGGATCTGTGACGCGCTGTATATAATTGAGCAGGCCGCAGACCTTTATTGGGATGTATTGCGCAAGTGACGTGTCTACGGAGTACAAAGGGGAGCTTCCAATGACGGAGAAAATGATTAGGCCGGAAGCGTGTGTGGATCTGCTGCGGCAGATGGTAGCAATTCCAAGCGAGTCAGAAAACGAAAAAAGACTGGCGGTTTTTATCCACCAATATCTGAAAGAGGAGTTGGGAATGGAGGCCTGGCTTCAGCCTGTGGGAGAGAACAGTGTGAACGTAATTGGTAGCTGGAAGAAGCCGGAAGCCACCAGGCGGCTGATTCTGGGGGGTCATTTGGATACTGTTTTGCCCGCAGATGGGTGGGAGACAAACCCATATGAACTGTGCCAACGGGGGGAAAAGTTGCACGGATTGGGTGCGGCAGATATGAAAGGCGGTCTGGCATGCCAGCTGCTTGTGTTAAAGCAGCTGCAAAAATATAAAGATTCTCTGGATATCGAAATTCAATTTGTCGGACTGGCAGACGAGGAGCGTCACTCCGTTGGCGCGCATGCGTATGTGAAGTGGGAAAAAACAAGGCAGGAGACCAGGCCAACCTTTTTTATCATGGGTGAGCCGCACTTTGATAACATTGTGATCGGTGCGACAGGGAAAGTATTGCTGTCATTTCGTATAACGGGGAAGGAGGGGCATGCTGCTGAACCGGAGAGCGGTGTAAACGCAATCGAGTGCATGGCCGGATTGCTGAAAGCCATACAGGAGAAATATGGTCCCAGGTATCAGGAAGGAAAAAATGGATCAGTCTGCTGCCTGAAGATAGAAAGCGAGTATCCTGGATATTCCATGACGATTCCGGCGCAATGCAGCTGCTTAGTTAATAAGCAGCTGCTTGCAGGGGAAAATATCGAGGAATTTATTGCAGACGTTCAGGCGATATTCCGTGAAAAAATTGGGGCAGGCTCCTTGCATATTGCAAAAGAAATCCCAAGCTATCCTGCTTACCAATTGCCGGCCGATCAGCCCGATGTAGAGAAGTTGAGGCGGTTTTTAAAAGAACAATTTCACCATCAGCCCGAATTCAAAATCAACCAGAGCGTCAGCGATGGAAATATCTTTTATAACATGTTGGGGATTCCTACCGTTTTGTTTGGCCCGGACGGGGTGGGGTTTCATACTGAGAAAGAGTGTGTGGATCGTACAAGTCTGGAGCGTTACATGCAGGAGCTTTTGGGCTATATTCTTGCGGAATATGGTATTGAAAACGTACCAAGGGCAGATGCAAAACAAAATGGCTCTGCTTGCGTAACATAATAGAAGTTGTGTACAGATAGCTGAGAACCGTTGCACCGGAAGCTGTACAACGAGGTTGCCGGTGAATGGATATAAAAATGAGGAGGGCGTAATATGAAAAGAGTCTTGACTGCACTATTGACACTGGCCATGGTATTATCCATGGCTGCATGCCAGGGGAAGCCATCGTCTCAGGTAGACACGGACAATAATGAACCGGCATCCACAAAGGTTGTAATGACGGTTACCGCGGAAATTATTACGCTTGATCCGCAGGTCAATGCGGGAGGTACAGCGGCCAATACAGTACGGCAGAATATTTTCGAAGCGCTGGTTCGTATTGATGGGGACGGGAATATTCAGCCGTCCCTGGCAACGGATTGGAGTATTGACGAAACCAATACGGTTTGGACCTTCCACCTCAGACAGGGAGTAAAATTCCATGACGGGGAAGAGTTTACTGCCAAAGATGTTAAGGCTACTTTTGACCGGTTTAAGACCAATGAAGAAAGTACTCGGGCTTACTACTATGACAATTTGAAGGAGGTCACGGTGGTAGACGACTATACCGTAAATATGGTGTTGTCTGAGCCCCAGTCCAATTTCCTCTATATTATTGCATACGATGGAAGCTATATTATGAGCGAAAAGTCTTTGCAGCGGAGCAACGAGGAGATTAGCAAGAGCCCTGTGGGAACTGGACCCTATAAGTATAAAGAGAGCACTGCCAATGAATCGGTAACACTGGAGCGGTTTGATGATTACTGGGGCGATCTCCCGGATATTACGGAACTGAAATTTGTTACGGTAACCGAGGTGGCCACGCGGGTAAATATGCTGCGCAGCGGCGAGGCAGATCTGATTACCGGTATTACCGATGAGGATCTGGAGTACTTCGAAAATAATGACGATTACAGCATTATGTATGGCAACAGCAATCGGGTTGGGCATCTCTCCATGAACAGCAAACGGCCTGGTCTGGATAATATTCTGGTACGGCAGGCCATCGAATATGCCATCGATAAGGATGCCATCGTGAACGGAATCTTGGGAGAGCGGGGAAGTGTGGCTCACTCCGTCATTGCGCCGCTGACGTACGGATACGCGGATACGGAGCTTTACTCGTATGATCCGGAGCGCGCAAAGGAGCTGCTGAAAGAGGCTGGCTATGAGGAGGGAGAACTGTCCTTTACGATCCAGTCTCCTGATGGCCGGTACTATAAGGACAAAGAATGCTGTATGGCCATTGCCCAGATGCTCAATGAAGTGGGGATCAATGCAAAGGTAGAGGTAAATGATTGGGCCAGCTTTGTCGCCAAGGTCAAAGCTCCTGAGGAGAGCAATACAGTAGATATGTGGTGGATGGGCTGGGAGTCCGGTACCGGAGAGGCCAGCCAGGTTTTGAATGTAGTATTCGCGAAAGAAAACTTCCCGCCTGCTGGCTGGAATGCGATGTTCTTTGAAAACGACGAATATGAAACGCTGAAAAATTCCGTACTAAAGACGACAGATGAAAAAGAACAGCTGGAAATGTATGCCAGAATGCAGGAGCTGATTATGGAAGATGCAGTCTGGGTTCCCATTACAGTTTACAATGAGTGTGCGATTTATAACTCTAAGCTTAGCGGCATTGAAATCACATATACGGATGTAGTACGGTTTACCAACGCTAAAATCAGCTGAAAAGGTAGTGCCGGCGTAGGGGAAAAGGGCGGCCACTGCAATGGCCGCCCTTTTCTATAAAATATGGCGTATCGAAAATATAGAGGTTGATGATATGAAGTATGTATTAAAACGACTCTGTTCAGCAGTGATCGTTTTGTTTGTCATGAGCGTGGTAATTTTCCTCATTATTCATTGGATTCCAGGAGATCCAGCTGAAATCTATGCTGGAACAGGGGCCTCAGCTTCCACAGTGGAAACGGTAAGAAAGACAATGGGGCTGGATCGGCCGCTGGTTGTACAATATGTGGATTGGCTGAAGGGGGTGTTCCAGGGGGACTTTGGAATATCACTCTCCACCAAAGAAGAAATCCTGCCCACACTGGCCACCAAGTTTATCAATACACTGCAGCTTTCCGTTTATGGTGCCGCATTTGCAATTATCTGCGGAATTGGCCTGGGCGTATTGTCCGCCCTGTACCACAATACGATTATTGATGTTTTTTCCATGTTGGTGGCCATTATAGGAATTTCTATGCCGGTATACTGGGTTGGCATGCTGCTGGTGATGGTATTTTCCATCCAATTGGGGATTTTCCCTGTCACCGGAAATGAGACTTGGCTGTCCTATGTCCTTCCCAGCATCTGTATCGGCCTTAACTCGTTAGCAGTGATCACGCGAATGACACGTTCCAGCATGTTGGAGGTACTCAACGAAGATTATATTGTGACGGCAGTGGCAAAGGGGTTGAGAAAACCCTCCATCTATTTTGTCCACGCCCTGAAAAATGCCATGATTCCCATTATTACCACCATAGGCATGCAATTTGGATACTTAATGGGAGGCTCTGTGCTGACGGAAACAGTTTTTGTTTATCCCGGGCTGGGTAAATATCTGGTCGATTCTATCCAGGCGCGGGATTACCCGGCAATTCAGGCTTCCCTGTTGGTTCTGGTGACCGTGTTTATTATCGTTAATTTCCTGGTAGATTTGGCTTATTTTATGCTGAATCCCAGGCTGAGAAGCGAAGGATGAGCGAGGTGTTGCGGGCATGAAAACATTACGGAAACTTTTCAGTAATAAATTGGCTGTTCTGGGTGGGATTTTTATCCTCCTTTTTTTGCTTTGCGCGATTTTTGCACCTTGGATTACCACCTATGATTACAGTGTACAGGATCTGATGAATACAAAAGTTCCGCCTGGAGGAGACCATATATTTGGTACGGATGCACTGGGACGGGACGTTTTCAGCGGAGTGGTTTACGGCGCGCGCACCTCGCTGTTGATTGGATTTTGTGTCTTGGTATTAGGCGGTGGAATTGGGATCCTGATCGGAATACTGGCAGGGTATTTTGGCGGTTGGGTGGAAACGGTTCTGATGAGAATCATGGACAGCCTGATGGCATTTCCTGCAATTTTGTTGGCGCTTATTTTTGTCTCGATCCTGGGATCGGGACTGAAAAGCGCAATTATCGCAGTAAGTTTAGCACAGGTACCAAGGTTTGCTCTGATTGTGCGCAGTTCGGTAATTCAAATCAAAAGCAATGAGTATGTGGCTGCTGCAGAGGTATTGGGGCAAAGCCAGTTCAAAATTCTATTTTTACACATTCTGCCCAACGGAATTGCCCCCATTATTATTCAAGCTTCCCTGTCTTTTGGACAGTCTCTTTTGATTGTATCAGGCTTAGGATTTTTGGGTGTAGGTGCAGATCCTCTGAGTGCGGAGTGGGGAGCCATGCTGAGTGATGCTCGTACCTATCTGATGACGGTTCCACACCTTGCAGTATATCCGGGGCTGGCAATTGCAATCACAGTGCTTGGATTTAACCTGCTGGGAGATGGGCTGCGTGACGCTTTAGACATTAAGAATTATTAAGGTGGTCATATTCATGACAAAATTAACTGATATGAAGCGGGAAAAGGATTCAGGTCAGGCACAGTGGGAATATCTCCTTGAGGTAGAGGATCTAAAAACTTACTTTATCACAAAAGCAGGGACAGGAAAAGCGGTGGATGGAGTAAGTTTTCGCCTAAAGAAAGGGGAAATCTTAGGCCTGATCGGGGAGTCAGGCAGCGGAAAGAGCGTGGCGGTAAAGTCTATCATGCAGATTGTTCCCAAGCCGGGACGAATTGTGGGGGGAAAGGTCCGGTTCAAAGGAGAGGATCTGCTGGGAGATGCCAAAGCGATTCAGCGGGTGCGGGGAAAAGATATGACCATGATTTTCCAGGAGCCTATGACGTCTCTCAATCCCGTTTTAACGATTGGGCGTCAAATGACGGAAGGAATCATGCTGCATCTGCATTTGAAGCAAAAGCAGGCGGAAGACGTTGCATGCAAATATCTGGAAATGGTAAAGATCCCAAATCCACAGGAGATTTTAAAGCGTTACCCCCATCATCTGAGTGGAGGGATGCGGCAGCGCGTGATGATCGCCATGGCGCTGGAGACCAACTCCTCTTTGCTGATTGCCGATGAGCCCACTACTGCGTTGGATGTTACCATCCAGCAGCAGATCTTGGCGCTGATTCGGGAATTGCGGGATCGGCTGAATATGGGGGTAATCTTCATCACTCATGATATGGGTGTAATTAATGAGATCTCGGATCATACAGCAGTGATGTACTGCGGAAAGATTCAGGAATATGCCTCCACAAGAGAAGTGATGAAAAATCCCCTGCATCCGTATACACAAGCGCTGATTCAAGCGATACCAAGGATTGATACAGAGCAGGAGGAGTTGCATACCATCCCAGGTTCCGTGCCAAGCTTGCTGAATCTTCCTGCTGGCTGCAGCTTCAGCAACCGGTGTCAATATGCCTGTGAACAGTGCAAAAATGAAACACCTGAGCTATATGATACGGGAGATGGGCATTTCGTGCGCTGTTGGCGGTATGCCGATACTTCCACGAAGGAGGGATAGGGGCAATGAAAGAGATCCTTCGGGTGGAGCATTTAAAAAAATATTTTGAAAAAGAAGTTGGGTTTCTCAGAAAAAAGAAAAAAGTATATAAGGCAGTAAACGATGTATCCTTCCACATCGGGGAGGGAGAAACGTTAGGCCTGGTAGGAGAGAGCGGATGCGGCAAATCGACCACAGGACGAATGATCGTAAGCTTGCTCAGGCCAACAGACGGCGCCATCTATTACCAGGGGCAGGATATTTCCTTATCTATGCGGAATAAGGACAGCAGACTGGAGATCAAACGCAACATCCAAATGATTTTTCAGGATGCTTATGCCTCGCTGGATCCCCGGCGTACCGCAGAGGAGGCAATTTTTGAGGCGCTGGATATTCACAAGATGTGCCTGGATCCCCAGGAGCGGGAGGCGTACGTCAATAAAATATTCTCTGATTCCGGACTTTCTATGGAGCAGAGAAAGCGATATCCCCATGAATTCAGTGGAGGGCAGCGGCAGCGCATTGGTATTGCACGGGCAATTTGCCTGCAGCCAAAACTGATTATTTGTGATGAACCTGTTTCGGCATTGGATGTGTCAGTGCAGGCCCAGATAATTAATAATCTGGAGCGGATCCAGAATCTCTATGGACTCTCCTATCTGTTTATCTCCCACGATTTGAGTGTGGTAAAGCACATTTCTGATCGGATTGTAGTCATGTACCTGGGGTACATTGTGGAGGAAGCCGGGAAGAAGGAGCTGTTTGAACAGCCGCTTCATCCGTATACCCAGATGCTGATCCGAGCGACTCCCAGCTTAGATCCCGATGTGGACAAGACGCAAAAGCTTACCATAGCGTCCAATGAGAAGAACAGTATTGATACCTCGCTGATCGATGTGTGCTGTCCGTTTGCAAATCGTTGTCCCAAGGCAGGGGAGAAATGCTGGAGCGAAGTGCCGAAAATGAAAGAATTGGAGGATGGGAGAAAAGTACGGTGTCACCTATATTGATAAAGATAAAAGACCCTTACAGTCATTGGCTTAGAAACATATTGATTTTACGTGGAAAGGGAGCTGGACAGGCATGAAACCTCTGTACCTTGATAAGTATCCGCATTTGTTTGCGCCTCTGGTGGTGGGAAAGAAAAAGGTGACCTTTAAAAACCGGCTTTGTGTAGGACCTATGGGGTCTGGGCCCACAGGAGGAGGCGCCGATTCTGATGGCCGAATCAATAACTACGGAATCGACTTCTACACGGGGTTTGCCAGAGGAGACTTTGCCTCTGTCTGTCTGCCTATGGAGATTCCCGCAGGGGCAAGCCATCCGGGAAGCTTTGATCTGAATGAAGAGCACCTGACCTTTATGAATTTCCATTTGCTTCAGCGGTCGATGCATGCGTATAATGCGCTCACCTTTGCGGAAATTGAAAATGCTGGGCCCGGGATTGTCTCCTCCAAATATCCTCTGCTGGGGCCCATCGACTTTGTGTACAACGGAAAGCAAGTACATGCGATGACAGAGGAAGATATGGATCGTTACATCGAGATGTATGCAAAATTTGCTCGCCTTGCGCGAAGAGCTAATTTTGACGGGCTGCTGCTGCATTTCGGAAACGGATGGATGATCCATCACTTCTTGTCTCCGGTTTTGAATCTGCGCAAAGACCAGTATGGCGGGACTTTGGAAAATCGATGCAGGTTCCCCATGCGGATCTTGAAAGCGATTCGGGATGCAGTAGGGGATGACTTGATTATTTCGGTGCGTATGAATGCCTGGGATGGCTTAAGCAAACCCATCAATGGATCCTGGGGAATTACGCCGGAGGATGCTGCCCAGCAGATTCTTCTTTTCCAGGAGTATATTGACATGGCCCATGTCTATTCCGGCAACCGAATCGAAGCCACGGCGCGGGCCAGATGCGGCAGTACGCATTTTGCGCCCTACGGGGGTATGACAGAGTATAGCCAAATTGTGAAAAATACACCGGGCATCCGTATCCCCATTGGAACACTGGGGGCAATCAATACGGCTGAATTAGCGGAAAAAATTATTGCAGAGGGCAAGGCGGACTATATTATTATGGGGCGGCAGGCCCTGGCAGACAACAATTTTGTTCGCAAGATCCGTGAGAATCGGGAGGAGGATATTCGGCCCTGCCTGCGGTGTTGTTACTGTATGGATCATGGCAGGAGAAATGCGCTGACTTCCAAGAAAAATGAACTGTCCATGGCGACGGAGACAACATTTGACCGGGGATGTGTTGTGAATCCTTTAGCCTGCCAAGGCGCGTCTAAGAAGCGTTTTCCGCCAGCGGAGCGTACAAAACGTATTTTTGTAATTGGCGGCGGGATTGCGGGGATGCAAGCGGCGCTGAGTGCTGCGGACCGGGGACATCAGGTGGTGCTGTTTGAAAAGACAGATAAATTGGGCGGGCAGACGCTCCTGTCCGATGTCATGTGGTTCAAGCAGGATATGAAGCACTATCACGAGTATATGGCCAGACAGGTGAACAAACACCCCAACATCCAGGTGAAAATGAATACTACAGCCACCCGGGAGATGGTACTGCAGGAAGATCCGGATGCAGTGATCGTTGCGGTTGGAGCAGAGCAGGTCGTTCCGCCTATTCCTGGGGTGGAAAACGCAGTGATGGCTTTTGACGTGTTTGGACACGAAGATCAGCTGGGCAAAAATGTGGTGGTGATTGGAGGCGGGTCGGTAGGATGCGAAGTCTCTATTCACTTGACCGGAAAAGGACACCATGTGAAAGTTGTGGAAATGGGAGAATATTTGGCTCCGCAGGCAGAATTGACGGAGAGAATGGCTATCCTAGTGGAAATGGAGAAATGTGGGGTTGAGTCGTTGACCGAAGCGGCCTGCACCGAGATCACCCCCCAAGGCGCCTGGGCCTCTACAGCAGATGGGCCGGTTTTCCTGGAGGCGGACAGTGTAATTGTTTGTGTAGGGACAAAGCCCCTGGCGGCCGAGAGAGACCAATTCTATGCCACTGCGTTTGACGTCATCAATGTAGGTGACTGCGTCAAGGCGTCTAACATTGCCAACGCCACAGAGACAGGGTGGAACGCTGGCGCGATATTGTAAAAAAGGCGGGACTGAATATGGGAAGTGCAACCAAGCAAGCCATTGACCAGATGGCCGTACATATGGCAAATCTGTACTATTTTATGACCAAAGAAATGTTGGAAGAATATGGGGATGGTGCAAAAGAGGTCATTAAACGTGCGATCATTCTTTTCGGGGAGTATCGGGGAAGAGAAATTGCGAAGCGTGTCTTGGCAGACGGGAAAGAGTTGACCATTGAAAATCTAGATGCCTATTACGACATTCCACTGGAGGAGGGCTGGCTTCCGGATCGAAAGTATGAAGGCGATCGAAAATACAGCACTACGCCCGTCTGTGCGCAGGCAGAGGTGTGGAAGCAGTGGGGATGGCAAGAGGTTGGACATTTATACTGCTATATTGATGCAGCTATCCGCCGCGGTTACAGCAGTTTGAGCAACGGGCGGAAAGTAGTGTTTAAGCCGGTAAAGAATACATTGCTTGGCGATGATTGCTGCAGTTCCTTGACCGTATATGAAGATTGAGTTTGAGGATGCAAGGAGGCTATCAAGGTGAAGATTGTCATTGTGGGCGGCGTAGCTGCCGGCACCAAGGTCGCTGCCAAATTGAAACGGGAACGTCCCCAGTGTGAGGTCCAGATCCTGACCAAGGGGGCAGATATCTCCTACGCAGGCTGCGGCCTGCCCTACTATGTGGGGCATGTCATTGAACAGCGGGCGGAACTGGTGGTCAACACCCCGGAGGCCTTTACCGCCCTCACCGGCGCTCAGGTGCGCACCGGTGTGGAGGTCACCAGCCTGGACCGGGCATCCAAGACGGTCACCGCCAAGGATTTGACCTCCGGCCAGGTCTTTACTCAGCACTATGACAAGCTGGTCATCGCCACCGGCGCCCATTCTTTTGTCCCCCAGTGTGAGGGCACCGATCTGGAAAACGTCTTCTTTCTCCGCACTCCGGATGACGCGGTGGCCCTGCGGGCCAAGGTGGATTCCGGAGAGATCAAGCGGGCTGTCATTGTGGGCGGCGGTTTCATCGGCCTGGAATCGGCGGAGAATCTGGCCAACATGGGCGTCAAGGTCTCTGTCATCGACTTTGCCCCCCATGTGCTCCCCGAGCTGTTGGACCCCGAATTTTCCACCTACGTGGAAAACGCCATGGCGGATGCAGGGGTTATGCCCTTCACCGGAGTCGCGCTGGAAGGCATCACAGGCAACGGCAAGGTGGAAAAGGTGCTGACCAGCCGCCGCCCCATGAAGGCGGATGCGGTTCTGCTGGCCATGGGCTTCCGCCCCAACACGGAATTTCTCCAGGATAGCGGCCTGGAGATGTTCAAGGGGACCCTGCTGGTGGACGGCGACATGCGCACCAATGATCCGGACATCTACGCTGCCGGCGACTGCGCGCTGGTCACCAACCGCATTACCGGCGCCCGCCAGTGGTCCGCCATGGGCTCCACCGCCAACATCGCCGGCCGGCTGGCCGCCACCCGGATCGCCGGTGAGGCCGGTGATCCCTACCCCGGCGTGCTGGGCACCGGTGTCGCCAAGCTGCCCGGCATCCAGATGGCCCGCACCGGCCTGACGGAGACCGCCGCCAAAAAGGCGGGCTACGAGGTGGAAAGCGTTGTCACCGTCACCGATGACAAGGCCCACTACTATCCCGGCTCCGGCTCGTTCCTCACCAAAATGGTCTGCGAAAAAGCCACCCACCGTCTCCTGGGCATCCAGGTGCTGGGCAAGGGCGCGGTAGACAAGATGGCCGACATTGCGGTCACTGCCATCTCCATGAAGGCCACTCTGGAGGATTTACAGAACTGCGACTTTGCGTATGCGCCTCCATTCTCCACCGCCATTCATCCCTTCGCTGTGACGGTGGACGTACTGCTCAACAAGCTCTCCGGCGCGTTTGAGACCTTTACCCCAGCGGAGTACGCCGCCGGTGCCGCCGAAGGGTACCGGATGATTGACGCCTCCATCCAGCCCTCCATCCCTGGAGTTCCCTACGTGGATCTCACCAAGGTGACCGGGCCGGTGGACGGTCTGGACCCCCAGGAGAAGCTGCTCCTGGTCTGCTCCAAGGGCAAGCGGGCTTACCTGCTCCAGAACCGGCTGAAATATTACGGCTACACCAACACCAAGGTCCTGGAGGGCGGCACCCTCTTTAATACGGAAGTAATTTCTGCCAAATGACAAAATAAGGGAGATAACATGATGAGTATTTCTGATGCGGAAAAGAAGGCGCTGAAAGGGCGCGGCTATATCATCACCCGGGACGGCGTACACTTTATCGCCCGGATCATCACGGTGGACGGCCTGATGACCAGCGAGCAGTTGGCCGCGCTGGGTCAGGCCGCGGAACAGTTCGGCAACGGCCAGATGGCCATGACCACCCGGCTGACCGTAGAGGTGCAGGGGCTCACCTACGAGACCATCGAGCCGTTCAATGAGTTTATTTCCAAAGTAGGTCTTTATACCGGCGGTACCGGTTCCCGAGTCCGTCCCATCGTTCCCTGTAAGGGCACGGTGTGTATCCACGGCCTCATCGACACCCAGGCCCTGGCCCGGGAGCTCCACGAGACCTTCTACAAGGGCTGGTATGATGTGAAACTTCCCCACAAGTTCAAGATCGGGATCGGCGGCTGTCCCAACAACTGCGTCAAACCCGCCCTCAACGATTTTGGAATCATGGGCCAGAAGGTCCCCGCCTACGACCCCGACGAGTGCAATGGCTGCCGCAAATGTCCCGTGATTGACAACTGCCCCATTAAGGCCGCCCACATGGATGAGGACGGCATCATGCAGATTGACCGGGACGCCTGCAATAACTGCGGCAAATGTGTAGACACCTGCAACTTTGACTGCGTCACCGAGGAAAAGGTGGGTTACCGTATTTTCGTCGGCGGTATCTGGGGCAAGCGCCAGCGTCTGGGCACCATGTTGGACGAGATCTACACGAAAGAAGAGGTATTCCAGATGATCGAGCGTGCTCTTCTCCTCTATCGGGAGCAGGGCCAGACCGGCGAGCGTTTCGGTATGTTCATCGAGCGTATCGGGGTGGACAACTTTGTATCCCAGCTCAAGGCCGGCGATGTAATGGAGCGCAAGCAGGCCATTCTGGATGCTCCTCTCCACCTGGAGGGCGGCGCCACCTGCTGATTTTCTCCCTCTATCCGGTACGACCGAACGCGGCCGGTTACCTCTTCCCCAAGACCTCCCGGCCTGTCGCTTCGTTGTACATATGTCCTGCTGATATAGAGCAGCGATTCCAATGATTCTTTTCCCATGCACAAGGCCTCTTTTCTTGTACATACACCGGTGAATCATTTGGACCCGTCCTGCCCTTCCTATCAGCAGGACTCTTTTATTAATTTTGGATATACAGTGTGAATAGCGCAAGGCTTGATCTGAGGGAAGATTGCCATTATCCCCTAGGCAAAAGCAAAAATGCAGACTATTGCCCCCACGCGACTACATCCACTGCTACGCTGAGCCGCTTTTAAGAACGCCTTCTGTCCCTGAGAAGATCAAGCGGAATATCCTATCCCTTAAAGAACAATACTGATGGAGTGGGATGGAATAGCGACTGATCCGGGATCATGGAATGTACGGAATGTGATTTATATGACTGCACCAAATTAAAGCTAAATCTTGGATATTGTACCGAAAAAGGAGATATACACCATTAAAATCTTTAAGCCAGATCAGTGGGTTGTGTATAAGGATGAGGAGAACATTCCACCCATTGTTTCGGAGGAACTATGGGAGAAAGCGAATCTCATGTAAGCCAAGCGGTCGGCCAAGCAGAGCGCCAAGGAAGGAAAAGGCGGTTGTAAGTCTCCTATCGTTTACACAAGTACACAAGCGAACTGGATGAGATCTTGCGCAGGAAGGACAAGCTTCTGGATCTGGGCAGAGTATCAAATTTGCGCAAAATCCTTGACGCTACCGGATTTTTCAGCCTCAATTTTGCAACAAAAAGCAATAAAAAACCGCCATTTTCATACGAAAATGGCGGTTTTTGGTCCGAGTGGCGGGATTTGAACCCACGGCCTCATGGGCCCGAACGTATTTATAAAAATTTTCCTGTTAATTGTTACTACTTTGAATAGTTTCGGCTCCATTCCACTTCATCTTTAACTCTCTTTGTCCATGCTGATTCCGTGTAGTACAGGGCGGTGTGTGGTGGGTTCTGTGGTCAAAAACGCTCCCAATCCTTTGCCGGTGTTCACCGGTAGGGGAGGGGGAGCGTTTTTCGTGTTTCTGATCGCCTGTATGGTACCTCTGAAGGCGGGATAATGCAAGTAACTTCTCCCTGATCCACGGCTCAGAAAATGGGGGACTGTAAACAAAAAAGGAGTGTCTGGTTCAAAAGTTCAGACCTGTTCCGGTCCTGCATCATGGGTATAATCCAGAATCTGAACCTGGTCGCCCACGGCATTTTGTACCAGATCTTTCATACGCTTGGCAAAGGGACACGGATAGCCAATGGGAGTGCCCTTTTGGATACAGGAGGCAAACGCAATGGTATCCGCCCCTTGGCTGACAAGGGATTTTGCTCGCAGCACCGCTTTTTTGCCCGGGCAGCCACCGCAGTTGATAAAGCCTACCAATTCAATGTCATCCACATCCGAAAAAGCCCCCTTCCGTTCCCGGATGGTTTTGAAATCCCGGCTTCCGGGGCAGTAGTCCTCGGTCTGCATACAACGAATGATTCCCAGTTTCATATTGATTTCCTCCTTATGAAATTGATTCTTAAGACTCCGATAAAACACGTTCCGGTCCGATTCGGAGCAGTGTTTGGGAGAACTCTACCAACTCTTTCGCGTAGGGAGTTCGGAGATAATTGATATCCAGACCTTCCGGCCCCAGCCGAAAGCGATCCAATGCGTCTGCGTCCTTGAAAAGCTGATACAGCAGAACTGCATTCGGGTCATCTGGAAACTCCCGCCGCAAAGCTGCCTTGCCAAGTTCGTCGTTTTGTTCGTGGTATGCCATGATCCAAACAACGCGGGCATCCAATACATGCTCATGCTCGGCGCACCAGGTGCGATAATATTCGGCGGCCCGGTGACCGTGACCTACATCCAATCCGTCGTTCATACGGCGGGAGTCATGAAAGCAGGCGGCCATAGCAAGGGCATCTGCGTCTTGTTCTGACAGATTCTCCCGTTGTGCAAAAAGCAGGCAGAAGAGCAGCACCCGGGCACAGTGTTCTTTTGTGTGCTGCTGACTGTGCTGGAGAGAAAAAAACACCTGCTCCTTCAAAAAACGGGACCATATTTTGTAACGCTCTCGAACCAGTGTTGGTACATTCATCCTTCGCACACCTCCCGGAGGGCGGAGAGGATATCGCTCAGCGCTCCGTCCAGACCAAAGGACTTGCGTTTGATGCTGTCTGCAATGTAAACCTCACCCAGATTGATGGTAACATAGGTGGCGTTGGGCTCCTGAGCCACCATACGCATCAGCGGTGCTTTGATAAGTTGGTTGCGCCATCCGATGCCCAACTCCAGTACCACCAGCTTTTTCCCGTGGTATTGGTTCAGAAAACTCTGGAATCTCTGTCTGGCACCGTGGTCCGGAACCATATTTGGCCCTGCTGCCATATGAACCTCCATGGGGCTGCCGCAGCGAGGACAACGGGGCACCAAATCAGAGGGGATTCTGCCGTCCTGTTCCGCAGCTGCCATCCGCTCTGCCAACTCCAACGTGGGATATAGGGTGTCATGACAGGGGCGGGCACACTGCATGGTCAGCCAGGTTCCCTCGATTTCATAGATCTTCTCCGATGCAAATCCACTGCGTTCAAAGTGACATTCTCCGTTGGAGGTAAGGACAAAATAGTCCCTGCTGCCCACAATGGCTTTCAAGTCCTGCATGACTTGTGTGGGCTGATACTGTCCGCAGTAGTGGTGGATGAGCCTGCTCCAGAAGGCCCACTTTATTTCTTCCGAAGGCCAGCGGGCTCCCATCCCATGCAGCAGGCACCGCAGGCCGTACTTTTCCTTAAAGTCGCCGAACAAATTCTCAAATGCCTGGTTATCTGCAAAGAGGTGCAGTCCCTCAGTCATGGACAGGCCATTGCTGGCTCCAATCAAGATGGCGTCCGCTTCCTGGATTTTCTTTGCGATTGGTCTTAAATCATACATACCGAGTCTCCCTTTCCGGACATGTGTGCTGCCGCATCCCGCAAGACTGCGGCAATATCCTCTTTGATGGCCCAACCCTTTTGCGATAATTCTTGGGGCAGAAGCGCGTCTTTTGGGTTAATGGTGATGTAATATGCCTGTGGTAGGGAATAGGTCAGGCTCCAAAAGGGCTCCTGAATAAACATGGGGGTCATGCGGCCTACCCCCAATTCCAGGAAGAGAATTTTTTTGCCCTGATTGGCGATTAGGAACTCATTGATCTTTCGATATTCTTCCTTGTACTTCTTACCCTCCAAAAAGGTATAGCCCCGCACCCAAGGCTCCATTTCCGCACCGCATTTGGGACACCGTGGGATCAATTCTGTTGGGATACAGAGATTTTCGTCAATTGCGTCGTTCATTTCATAAACCATCTCTTTGTTCCAGTAGATCTCGTCGTGGCAGCGGCGGCTGCACTGGTAATAGCGGGAGTCCCCTTGGATGGCGCTTAGCTTGTCTTCCGGTACCACGCGGGTAAACTGAAAGTCCTGGTTGGTGGTCATAATGTGGTAATTCCTGCCCTGGAGCAGCATCATCAGGTCATAGTAGGGCTGGCCTGTGGGACATTCATACTCCATGTAACCCATTCGGGCCAGGAAGGCCCAGTGGGCCTCCGGGGAGGGATAACGGTAGTAAAAGCCATTGAATGCCCCAATAAATCCATATTTCCGATGGAAGTTGCCCAAGTATTGCTCAAATATCGCATCGTTTTGATAAAAGAAGTTGAAGCCGCAGGAAGCGGACATACCCGCCGCGGCGCCCACCAAAATTGCATCGGCCTCAGCAATTTTTCCCAGCAAGACCTGCACATTTTGGCGGTGGACGGCTGGATCGACGGATGTTTTGCGGTTCAGCAGCATAGTTGACATGGTTCCTCCAACATGTTATTATAAAAATTACATGCTGCAAGCATATCATGTTACTTTATAAATTACAAGTAGGAAACGAAAAATTTTTTGAGGTGAGAGCATGAAATACTCTACCAAGTTGAGCGACGCACTTCATATATTAGCCTTTCTCAGTATGGGAGCCGGTCAGCGGATCACAAGTGCTAAGATCGCAGAAAGTGTAAAAACGAACCCAGCCTATATCCGGCAGTTGATGGCCGCGCTGAAGAGTGCTGGTATTATCGCCAGCTCACAGGGACAGGCCAATGCGGAATTGACCAGACGACCGGGCGAGATTACGGTGTTGGATGTCTATCGGGCGATTGAGGGGAATAAGCCCCTGCTTCACTGGGATATTGATACCAATCCGGAATGTGGTGTGGGGATCTATGTGCAGCTGAGCATTGCAGACTTTTACCAGGAGATCCAGAGGGCTGCCGAACAAAAAATGCAGACCATCACCCTGCAGGACATCATAGACCGGTACGGTAAAAAACTGGACGAACTGGAACAGAAGTCAGAGCGGGATCTTACCCCATGAGGAGATGTTGACAACGAACACGCAGAAAAAGATTGGATTGGTGGTGGAAGGCGGCGGAATGAAGTGTGCCTATAACGCCGGAATTCTGGATGCCTTTCTGGACGAAGGGATTACGTTTGATTATTGCATCGGCGTATCCGGGGGATCGGGCAATCTGGCGTCCTATCTGGCGGGGCAAAGAGGCCGGAATCTTCGCTTTTTTACGGAGCATATTCATTCGCCGAATTACTTTGGGCTGAGAAGTCTGCTGAAAACCGGAGATCTGTTTGGATTGAAGTACATCTATGGTGAATTGACCCGCAGGGAAGGGGAAGATCCTCTGGATTTTCCCGCTCTGATGAACAACCCGTCGGAGTACGAGATTGTGGTCACAAACGCGCTGACAGGATTGCCGGAGTATTATGGGCGGGAAATGATGAAGCAGGACGACTACCGCCTGATCATGGCCTCCAGTGCCATCCCGGTTGCATGCCATCCGGTGAAGCTCAACGGGGTGCCCTACTTTGATGGAGGGCTTACCGATGCCGTCCCGGTTCGCCGTGCCCTGGAGCAGGGCTGCGAGAAGCTGGTGGTCATTCTCTCCAAAAATCGGGACTATGTACGAAAGCCCCAGGGCATGCGCAGACTGTACCGGCGGGTTTGCCGCAGGTACCCCAGGATTGTAGATGCCATTGATCGCCGTCATGTGGTATACAACGACAACCTGAGGGATGTGTTTTCTCTGGAGCGGGAGGGGATTGCCTTTGTCCTTGCCGCCAGTGAGCCTATCCATGTGGGAACCTACTCCATGAAGGAGGAAGCGGAACGGGAGCTATATGACCTGGGACTGCGGGATTTTTCTGCACAGAAAGAAGCACTGATGGAATTTCTGTCCGACTGATCCGGGCTGTAAAGCCTGCCTGGACGGCATTCGTCCGGTCATCTTTTTGTTGGAAGCGGAAGAATCGGTGCTGCCCCTGGCAGAAAGGAGTCCTCCCGCATCCCCCCGAAATAGAGCAAAACACCGGAATGGTTTGACTCTCTGTCAAACCATTCCGGCGTCTCTTATATTCTGGATGGAACTTTTGGGGACGGGTCACTCAAGGGATATACTTCATACCCCACTGGGAGATGGCATAGAAAATTGGCAGCAGATCCCTTCCCTTTTCCGTCAGGGAATACTCCACCCGGGGCGGGATCTCGTTATACTGCTCCCGGTGCACCAGACCGTCCCCTTCCAGCTCTTTCAAGGCATTGGTGAGCATGGTGTTAGTGATAGGTTTGAGCATCTTCTTCAGTTCCCCAAACCGCATGGGAGACTGGATGCACAGCTCGTAGATGATCTGGAGCTTCCATTTTCCCTGGAGCATCTGGATCACTGGTGTGACCGGGCAGTTCCCGTTCTCTGTCAGGATGACGCTGCCTACTCGGGCTTGAAATTCCTCATAGGTCATGGATTGATTCATAACGCAGCCCTCTCTCCGCTGGTATGGTTTTTCGTACCAAGTACAAATAATCTGCGTACTTGCACCTTTATTTGTTCTAAGTATAATTATTATATCGGCATCAGAATAGGATGTCAACAACAGAAACGATAGAGAGCGAGGCGCTGATTTATGAAAGAACTGAACATCATGGAGGCCACTGTTCTTACCTCCCCCAATCCGCTGACCCTGATCTGTTCCCAGAATGAGGACGGAACCACCAACCTGGCCCCCATCTGCTTTATTTCCTACCTGTCCTTCAACCCGCCCATGATCGGCTTTGCCGCCGGTAAGCAGTCCCACACCGGCAAGCGGGTGCGGGAAACCGGAAAGGTAATCGTGACCGTTCCGGGGGAGAGTCTGACCCAAGCCGTGGTGGCCTGCGGCAGTTCCACCGGCGCCACCAGCCAAAAAGTAGAGGAGAACCACATTGAGATGACCTCCGTAGAGGGCGGCGACATTCAGATTCCTGCGGATACCCGCCTTGCCATGGTGGCTACTTTGCAGCAGGCTGTAGAGGTGGGCGACCATATCCTGCATATCTGCCAGGTGGACAAGTTCCTGGGGGATGAGAGCAAACAGGGTCTCTATGCCTGGAACGGCTTTGGAAAAGTCGCCCCGGCAGTGGAAGGCTAAGACCGAAATGACTGGGGGAGATTCCAATGGCGGTGTGCATCAAATCCCAGATTCAGAACATGAATCTGGTCATCGGCTGTACCATCGGCTGCAGCTACTGTTATGCCAGAAATAATGTACGACGGTTCCATATGATTGACGATTTTGAGAAGCCGGAGTACTTTCCCGGAAAATTGCGGCTTATGGAGAAAGCTCGACCGCAGATTTTTCTGCTCACTGGAATGAGTGACTTTTCCGGCTGGAGAGCAGAGTGGCGGGATGAGGTATTTGCCAACATGGAGCGCAATCCCCAGCACCAGTATCTGTTCCTGACCAAACGGCCGGAGGAGATGGATTTCACTACTCATCTGGATAACGCCTGGTTCGGCGTGACCGTTACCTCTTGCAAGGAAAAGAACCGGATCCCGGCACTGCGGGAGCATATCCGCGGCAGACATTATCACGCCACCTTTGAGCCCATGTTCGACGACATCGGGCCAGTGGATCTCACAGGGATCGAGTGGGTGGTCATCGGAACCGAGACCGGACGCCGAAAAGGAAAATCCGTATCCAAGCCGGAGTGGGTGTGGAACCTGACCCATCAAGCCCATGCTCTGGGCATCCCGGTCTTTATGAAGGAAGACCTGCTTCCCATCATGGGAGAGGAACAGATGATACAGGAATTACCCACCGCATTTCATAAGGTACTGGAGGAACAAGCGAAATGGCAGAGATGATGGAAAACGGCATCCTGATCGGGGATGTAGAGACAAAAAACATCATGACCAAATCCAATCTGCCAGTGGGAGGCTACTCCGTAAACCCCTATGTGGGCTGCACCCACGGCTGTAAGTACTGTTACGCGTCCTTTATGAAGCGCTTTACCAGGCACACCGAGCCCTGGGGGACCTTTCTGGATGTAAAACACTGGCCGGAGATTAAAAAACCCCAAAAATACCGGGGACAGCGGATCGTCATTGGCTCGGTGACCGACGGCTATCTTCCCCAGGAGGAGCAGTTCCAAAATACCCGCAAGCTGCTGGAGCAACTGAAGGGCAGCGGGGCGGAGATTCTCATCTGCACCAAGTCCGACCTGGTGGTGCGGGATATTGACTTACTCCGGGAGATGGGAAAGGTGACCGTCTCCTGGTCCATCAACACGCTGGATGAGGATTTTCGCAGGGATATGGACAAGGCAGTGAGCATTGAGCGGCGGCTCCATGCCATGAAGCAGATCTACGACGCAGGCATCCGCACCGTCTGCTTTATTGCGCCGGTATTTCCCGGGATTACGGATTTCGAGGCCATTTTCCATCGGGTGAAGAATCAGTGCGATCTGATCTGGCTGGAGAACTTAAACCTGCGGGGCGGATTCAAGCAGGAGATTTTAGACTACATCCAGGAAAAGCATCCCGAGCTAACATCTTTATATCAGGAAATCTACCAAAAGGGTGACCGAAGCTATTTCTGGGGCCTTGAGCAGCAAGCAGAACAGCTGGCGATGGAAAATGGCTGTCCCTTTGTGGATAACGAACTGCCCTATGGCCGGGCGGAGCCCGGCCATCCGGTCATCGTGGACTACTTCTACCACGAGGAAGTCCGCGGCTCGGAAAATACCGGGAGGAGAAGCCGGAAAGATAGAACTGCCGAAGAAAGGATGCCTAAGTAGTTTCGCCGACAAGAACAGCCCGGCCTGTGTTTGATGCAGGCCGGGCTGACTGGGGCAATCACTGTTCAAACTGGATACCGTGCAGTCGATGGACCTCGTCCAAACTGGTGATGTTGAGAATCACACTGTGCCCCAGGTCCATCTTTTGAATTTGTTCCATGTCCTCCTGAGATAGCACAAAGTCATCAATGGAAAAGTTTTCCCTGATCCGATTCTCATGTACGGATTTGGGAATAGCCACAATTTGATTTTGCAGGAGCCACCGCAAAACAACTTGTGCTGGTGTCTTTCCATAGGCCTGACCGATCTGTGTCAAAAGAGGATGGGTAAAAATCTGATTCTGTCCTTCCGCAAAGGGGGCCCAGGCCATGGGCTGGATCTGGTACTGGGCCATCAGCGCGCGCAGTTCCGCCTGCTGGCAGAAGGGGTGAATCTCCATCTGATTCACCATGGGGGCGATGCGGTGGGTCAGGATGAGGTCGGTCAGCCGATCCGGCAGGAAATTGCATACCCCGATGGCCCGAACCTGCCTCTCCTCATAGAGTTCTTCCATGGCTCTCCAGCTGCCGTGGTAGTCGCCATAGGGCATGTGGATCAGATAGAGGTCCAGATAGTCGGTTCCCAGATTGTCCAGAGTTTTGGAAAAGGACCGTTTGGTCTGCTCATAGCCGGCATCCTGGATCCACACCTTGGACACCAGAAAGATGTCCTGCCGTGGGATACCGCTCTCCGTCACGGCTTTTCCAACTGCCCGTTCGTTGCCGTAACAGGCCGCCGTGTCAATGAGTCGATAGCCTGCCTGGAGGGCCTGAGCTACTGCCTGTTCACACTGAGTAGGGTCGGTAATTTGAAATACGCCAAACCCCTGAAGGGGCATTGATACCTGGTTTCTCAGCAATATTGTTTCCATCATTTTGGTTCCTTTCTCCTGAAATGTGATAGTACAATGGGCGAAGCAATATACTGCTTCGCCCATTGTAAGTTGGCGCATGACGCCCCTGGTTTCATCTCAGCTGTTTCCCCAGCGCATAGGCCTTCTGGGGATAGGAGGAGCGCTTTGTCATGGACGGTGTTCCGCAGCCATAGCCCAGTATCATCCCCATGTCCTCCAGATTGAGATAACGGACCAGCGTTTTGTAGTGGGCTTCCAGTGCCTCAAAGGTCCAATTGTCGCTGTTCCACGCTGCGGTGAGCAAAGCGGATTTCATGTGTTTGCGCTGAATGGAACTGTTAAAGGCGCAGAACCGATCTACAAGGGTCTTGAGCTGTGCGGACATACCGTAGTAATAGAGCGGCGTCACAAATACCATCATGTCAGCATCCAGTATCTTCCCGCGAATGGTCTCCATATCGTCCTTCTGAGAGCAAGGCCCTTCATAACCGCAGTGGATGCAGCCGGCGCAGGGATGGATGTTGCTGTGGGCCGCATCGATCATCTCCACTGTATGCCCGGCTTCTTCCGCTCCCTGGCGGAAGGACTCCGCCAGCATACGGGAGGAGCCCTGGCGGTTTGGACTTCCCAGCAATACCGCAATGTTCATTTGTTGTTCTCCATTTCAGATTTTCTGATTTCCAGTGGACCAGACGTGGCTGTTCTTTGCCGCAGAGGCAGTATTCTGAGCCATGACGCCCACCAGGGAGTGGGGGGTGTAGAGCTCCTCCAGGTAGGCGCACTCCTCTGCGGTCAATTTCAGGTCCACCGCTTTGGCAGCCCCCTCGATGTGGTGGAGCTTGGTGGCCCCAACCACGGGAGCGGTAACCTTGGTCAGCAGCCAGGCCAGGGAGACCTCCGTCATGGACACACCCCGGCGGTCCGCCAGCTCTGCCACCCGGGCCAGAATGGGGGCGTCCTGATCGTGAGCCCCATCATATTTCAACCGTGCGTAGCTGTCCTCCCGCAGCCGCTTGGAGGTCTCTCCGGGGTGCTTGGACAGCCGCCCGCCAGCCAGCGCACTGTAAGGCGTCATAGCAATGTTTTCTTCCCAGCAGTAGGGGGCCATCTCCCGTTCCTCCTCCCGGAAAATCAGGTTGTAGTGGCCCTGAATAGAGACAAATTTGGCAAAGCCCTCTTTCTCCGCCAGCGCGTTGGCCTTACAGAGCTGCCAGGCAAAGCAGTTGGAAATACCGATGTAGCGGGTTTTGCCCGCCTTGACCGCGTTATTCAGTCCCTCCATGATGTCATACAGGGGGGTCTGGTGGTCCCACATGTGGTAGATGTACAGGTCTACATGGTCCATCCCCAGGTTCTGCAGGCTCTTATCCAGCATCCGGCGGATGTGCTCCTGGCCGCTGATGCCCTCTGCGATTTCTTCATTGGTGCGGGGCAGGAATTTCGTGGCCACCACCACATCGTCCCGCTTGGCAAAATCCCGGAGGGCACGGCCCACATACTGCTCGCTGGTTCCGCTCTGGTAGGCGATGGCGGTGTCAAAGAAATTGACCCCCAGTTCCAGACCACGCTTGATGATCTCCCGGGAATGGGCCTCGTCAAGGGTCCAGGAGTGCTGACCGTTTTGCGCGTCTCCAAAACCCATACAACCCATGCAGATACGGGAGACATTCAGATCGGAATGGCCCAATTTTGTGTATTTCATTTCCATTCACCTCAGAGTTTCAGACGGGATACCCAGGCTTTTAGATCCCCTTCGTTCAGCCGCCCGTTGAGCAGCTGTCCGTCCAGAATCTTGGCGCCCGGAGCACTGCTTTTCAATCCTGCCGCCGACCGTCCAAGTCCGCTGCCGCCGGAGGTAGCAAAGAGGACGATGGTCTTGCCGGTAAAATCGTAGCTCTCCAGGAAGGTGTTGATGATGGTGGGTGCCACATACCACCAGATGGGGAAACCCAGGAAAATGACATCGTGCCCGGCAATGGGGGCCTCCGTATCGGCCAGGGCAGGGCGGGAGTTCTTGTCGTTCATCTCCACGCTGCTGCGGGAGCCCTTGTCCATCCAGTTCAGGTCCGCGCGGTTATAGGGGACTGCGGGTTTGATTTCATAAAGGTCAGCACCTGCGGCCTTTGCCAGGACCTTTGCCGCCTTGGCGGTGGTACCGCTGGCGGAGAAATAAGCAACCAATGCGTTCATAGATGAAACCTCCTTTGGCTTCATTGTAAATCCAGCATCTAAAAATGTAAAATGCTCATTTCCTATTTAGAAATATTCTCGCAAGGCATTTCTATCTTGCCGGATGGGGATGGGTATGATACGATGGAATCAAGGAGGCGAGACTATGGAACTTCGTGTTTTGAAATATTTTTTGGCAGTGGCCCGGGAGGAGAACATCACCAAGGCGGCGGCGCTGCTCCACCTGACTCAGCCCACCCTCTCCCGGCAGCTGATGCAGCTGGAGGAGGAGTTGGGGGTACAGCTCTTTCGCCGCAGCCGCTATCACATTGTACTGACAGAGGACGGAATGCTGCTGCGCCGCCGCGCCCAGGAGCTGGTGGATCTGGCAGAGAAGACGACCCGGGAGTTTACCATGCGCGAAACAGAGCTGATGGGGGAAATCGCCATTGGTGCAGGAGAGACCCGGAGTATGTCCTTTCTCTCGCGTGCCATGGTTTCTTTCCGGGAACGCTATCCCAAGGTCACTTTCCGAATTTTCAGCGCCAACGCCGATGATGTGAAGGAGCGGCTGGACACGGGCCTCTTGGATATGGGTCTCCTGACAGAACCAGTGGATGTAGGACGATATGCATTCTGCCGAATGAAAGAGCGTGATTATTGGGGGGTACTGGTGCGCCTGGACTCTCCGCTTGCCGGCCTGGATTCCGTCACACCCGCTGATTTGGAACAGGTTCCATTGATTATCAGCGGCCGTGAGCGTGTTCAACAGGAGTTGGCAAACTGGTTTGGCGACCGGTGGGAGCGGCTGCAGATTGCCGCCAACTTTAACCTGATCCTCAACGCGGCCAACATGGTACGCTATGGTGTGGGGACCGCGCTGAGTTTCGATTTGAATTTTTCTTTTGATGATCTCCGATTCATACCGCTTTCTCCCACGATGGACACAGGAACCGTCCTGGTCTGGAAGAAGGATCAGGTACTGACGCCGGCAGTGGAGGCTTTCCATCAGCACATCAAAAATGTTTAATAGGCATTTTTGGAAAAAGAAAATAAGCATTAGACATAGAAAAAACTCTGATTTACAATGCAGGTGTCCGAGAAAGGACGCCTGCATTTTTCATTTTGGAGGTTTTACGATGACGAAACAGGAGGCAAGTGAGCGCTACCAGATCCCCATGCACATCCTGAGCGAATACGAGAGCTGGGGCCTTTGCGGGGCGGTGAAAGAAGTGATGGGGGCCTGGCAGTACGACGACATGGATCTGGAACGGCTGAGCACCATCCTGACGCTCCATGATCTGGGGTTTACCACGGCGGAGGTGGAGACCTATATGCGCCTGCTGCTGGAGCAGCCCCACACGGAGGAGCAGCGGCTCAGGATGCTGGAGGAAAAGCGCATTGCTGCCCTGGATGAGATTCACTTCAAGGAGCGCCAGCTCCAGCGGCTGGATTACCTGCGCCACGAGATTCGCAAGACACAAACCATGACAGGAGGTACCAAAAGATGAAACGACTGATTCCGATTCTAACCACTTTGACTCTGCTGCTTGGCCTGGCGGCCTGCGGCCAGGCATGAACCCAGAGTAATCCCGACCAGTCCCAGACGCAGCAGGAGGGGACATCCTCAGTGGGAGAGCCGTCCGCTCCCGACCAGTCCACCTCTCCCGCTTCCTCTACGCCGGGGGCAGGCAAATCCGATGAAGAAACGGCGGAAGGCGGCGTGCTGGTCGCCTACTTCTCCGCTACCGGCAACACCGAAGACATTGCCCAGCATCTCCAGAGCATCCTGGATGCCGACCTCTATGAGATCGTTCCGGAAGTGCCGTACACCGACGAAGATCTCAATTACAGCAATGACAGCTGCCGCGCCAACCAGGAGCAGAATGACCCTGCCGCCCGGCCCGCCATCACTGGTACTCTGGAACATCCGGAGAACTACGATGTAGTGTTCCTGGGCTATCCCATCTGGTGGGGACAGGCGCCCAAAGTGATGTACACCTTCCTTGAGAGTTATGACTTGGGCGATGCTACCATCGTTCCCTTCTGCACCTCCGGCTCCAGCGGCATCGGCGGCAGCCTGGATGACCTTCACGCATTGGCTCCGGAGGCCAACTGGCTGGACGGCCAGCGGTTCAGCAGTGGTGCCGACCAGGATGAGGTAGCCCAGTGGGTGGACAGCCTGGGTCTTGACTTTTGATTTCAGAAAGGAGAAGAGAACTTATGAAACGATGGGCGTCCCTTGTTATCTCCGGTCTTCTCCTTATCTCTCTTGCTGCCTGCGGCGGTGGAAACAACAGCAGCGCACCGCAGGCAGAGTCCCATGAGAACATGACATCCCAGACTCCTTCCGACAGCAACCGCCCAGACCAATCCGAGCCGGTCAGCAGTCAGGAACCTGCCGGTCAGGAGGGAGCGGAGGGGAGCCATATCCTGATCGCCTACTTCACCTGGGCGGACAACACCGTGGTAGAAGACCCCTCCAGCGTGGATGTGGACGCCACTACCTCCGCCAGTGTTCTGGCTCCCGGCAACGCTGCCAAGCTGGCCGCCTGGATTCAGGAGGAAGTGGGCGGCGACCTCCACTCCATCGTTGTCGAGGAGCCCTACTCCAGCGACTATGACGAATGTCTGGACCGGGCGGCCGAGGAAAAGGCGGACAACGCCAGACCCGCTCTGGCCACCCATGTGGAGAACATGGAGGACTATGACATCGTCTTTCTGGGGTTCCCCAACTGGTGGTACACCCTGCCCATGCCGGTGCTGACCTTTGTGGAAGAATACGATTGGTCCGGCAAGACTGTGGTACCCTTTGTCACCCACGGCACAGGAGGCCTGTCCAGCACAATCCGGGATCTGACCGCTGCACTGCCTGAGGATACCACGATTCTGGAACCCATCGGCGTTTACCGCCCGGAGGTAGACACCTCCCAGGGCGCTGTGCAGGACTGGCTGGCTGGGCTGAATCTGGAATTGTAAGGAGGACATACCATGCCCCATGTAGCTATCACCATGATCCCCGGCCGGGATCAGGAAACAAAGAGAGCCCTTGCCCTCAAGACCCAGGAATTTCTGACCCGGGAGCTGGGCATTGACCCCAAGTTTATTTCCGTGTCCATCCAGGACATTCCCATGGAGGACTGGCAAAAGTCCATGGAGGCTTTTCCCGACGAGATCCTCTTTGTGAAGCCAGGGGTATGACTGGAAAACAGACAGGAGGCAACCGATGAAACGAATTTGTTTCCTTTTGCTGGCCGCGCTGCTGGTAGGGACAATGGTATCCTGCGGCTCCCAGACGCCGCCGGAACAGTCTCAGCAGCCAACACCTCCGCCCTCCTCCAGCCAGCAGGGCCAGGAGGAGCAGCCTCAGATCCCCGAAAACTTTATTCTGGTGGAGGGCGGCACCTTCTCCATGGGCAGTCCGGACAGTGAGGCCTGGCGCAGCGACGACGAGACGCAGCACACCGTCACAGTCAGTGACTTCTATATGAGTGCCTTTGAAGTGACCCAGGCGGAGTATCAGGCTGTGACCGGCTCTAATCCCAGCGCTTTTTCCGGCGAGAACCTGCCGGTGGAGACCGTCTCCTGGCTGGACGCCATCGCATACTGCAACGCACGCAGTGAGCTGGAGGGCCTGGATCCTGCCTACACCGTAGAGGGACAGACCGTGACCTGGAACCGCAGCGCCAACGGCTACCGCCTGCCTACCGAGGCGGAGTGGGAATACGCCTGCCGGGCCGGGACGGAGACACCCTTCAACACGGAGACTTCCATCAGCGCGGAGGAGTCCAACTACTGGGGCCATTACCCCTACCTCATTGAGGACAACTACTTCAACCAGAGCAATCTGGAGACCCGGCCCGGCGTCTACCGGGAGACCACAGTGGCCGTAGGGAGTTTTCAGCCCAATGCCTGGGGCTTCTATGACATGCATGGCAATGTGGGCGAGTGGGTCTGGGATTATTACGGCGACTATCCTACCCAGGCACAGACGGATCCCGCCGGTCCGGACAGCGGCGTGATGCGGGTAAACCGGGGCGGAGGCTGGAACGACTTTGCCAAAAATCTCCGCTCGGCCTATCGGGCCACGCTGCCTCAGGACAGCGTAGTCTTCAATGTGGGCTTCCGTCTGGTGCGCAACGCCGCAGCCGGCAGCGGCACGGTGACCGGCTCTAATCTGGAGAGTACGGGCACACAAGGTGGAAATGTGCTGATCGCCTACTTCTCCTGGGGCGGCAATACCCGGGGGATTGCAGAGGAAATTCAGGCCCAGACCGGGGCAGATCTGTTTGAGATCCAACTGGCGGAGCCCTATTCTACCGACTACAACACCGTTCTCGAGCAGGCCCAGCGGGACCAGAATGCCCAGGCCCGACCGGAGCTATCCACCCATGTGGAGGATATGGAGCAGTACGACACCATTTTGCTGGGCTACCCCAACTGGTGGGCCTCCATTCCCATGCCGGTGGCCTCCTTCCTGGAGGAATATGACTTCACCGGCAAAACCATCGTTCCCTTCTGCAGCCATGGCGGCGGCCGGTTCGGCCAGAGCCTGACGGCCATCACCAAGCTGGTGCCGGAGGCGGTGCTGGGCGAAGGCCTGGCCATCTCCTATTCCGGCGGTTCCGGGATGCCGGATGATGTGGCTGCCTGGCTGGAGCAAAATCAAATTCCTGTTGTGTAAGGAGGAAATCCATATGAAAAAGAACATTGGGCCGGTTCTGGCCCTCTATCCCACCCCGCTTGTGGTGGTGGGGACTATGGTGGACGGAAAGCCCAACTGGACCCTGGTGGGTCACCTGGGCATCATCGGCCACGATCTGGTCATGGTCAGCATGGCCTCTAACCATTACAGCAACACCGGCATTCGGAAGATGAACACCCTTTCCATCAACATCGTGGATGAGGCTCTGCTGCCCAAGGCGGATTATGTGGGCTGTGTCAGCGGCAGCAAGGTGGATAAAAGTGAGGTGTTCGACTACTCCATCGGGGAAGGCGGCGCGCCTATCATCACAGACGCCCCTGTGTCCATGGCCTGCACCGTGGAGGATGTCTATGAGACCCGTGGCTTTGAGTCCTTCATCTGCAAAATTGCCGCCACCTACGCCGACGATTCGGCGCTGAATGAGGACGGCAAACTCAACTATCATGCCCTCAAGCCGGTGCTCTTTGAGATGCCCACCTATGAATATCTCAAGACTGGTGAGGTGCTGGGCAAGTGCATGCGCACCTGAACAAGCAGTGATGGGAAAGGAGAAATAAACGATGGAACACAATAAGCAGATGCCCGCGGTGGCTTTGGGCACTTGGTCCTGGGGAACCGGCGCTGTGGGCGGCGACCAGGTCTTTGGCAATCACCTCAGCGAGAAGGATTTGAAGCCAGTCTTTGACGCTGCCATGGAGCAGGGCCTCAACCTGTGGGACACCGCCGTGGTGTACGGCATGGGTGCCTCGGAAGATATTCTGGGCGCCTTTGCCAAGGCCGCTCCCCGGGAGCAGATCATCCTCTCCACCAAGTTCACCCCTCAGATCGCCGGACCGGGCGCCGATCCGGTGGATGTGATGTGCCAGAGCAGCCTGGAGCGGCTGGGCACGGACTACATTGACATCTACTGGATCCACAATCCCGCTGACGTGGAGCGCTGGACCCCCTTCCTGGTTTCTCTGGTGAAGAGCGGAAAGGTTCGCCGGGTGGGCGTGTCCAATCACAATCTGGCCCAGATCAAGCGAGCACAGGAGATCCTGGCCCAGGGAGGCGTAAAGCTCTCCGCCGTGCAGAACCACTACAGCCTCCTGTACCGCTCCTCGGAACGGGCCGGGATTCTGGACTACTGCCGGGAGCAGGGCATGGACTTCTTTGCCTACATGGTGCTGGAACAGGGAGCCCTCTCCGGCAAGTATGACACTACCCATCCTCTGCCTCAGGGCAGCCAGCGAGCGGAAACCTACAACCCTCTTCTGCCTCAGCTGGAGAAATTGACGGCGGCTATGGCACAGATGGGCGAGAAATACAGTGCCTCTGTCTCCCAGATCGCCATTGCCTGGGCCATCGCCAAGGGGGCCATTCCTCTGATCGGTGTGACCAAGCCCCGCCATGTGACCGAGGCCGCCGCTGCCGCCGGTATTACCCTGACCGTCGATGAGGTCGTCCAGCTGGAGCAGCTGGCCGCGGACGCGGGCGTTGACACCCGCGGCTCCTGGGAAGCCCCTATGGTATGAGCCTATGGGGAACAGGAAACTGATCCTGCGCATGACTGTGGATCTGCTGATGACGGTATGTCTGTTGGGACTCATGTCCTTCATGCTGACCGGTCAGCAGTACCATGAGTGGATCGGCGCCATCACACTGGTGCTGTTCATCATACACCACATCCTCAATCTCTCCTGGATCCGCCAGTCAGGCCAGGGACGCTATACGCCCTATCGGGTGCTGCAATCTCTGCTGGTGATACTTGTATTTCTGGCCATTCTGGGCTGTATGGTCAGCGGCATCGTGATGAGCCAGTATGTGTTTGCGTTCCTGCCCAATGGGATTCGAACCCACGACCTCTTGGATGCGAAGGTCGGTTTTGAAACAATTTATAGTCGCTTCTAGCTGTTTTCACTTAGATCAACGTCACATTTAAACATTTTCAATCAGATAGTTTCCCTGTAGTACGAAGCGGTGTGTGGTGGGTTCTGTGGTCAAAAACGCTCCCCAGCCTGTGCCAGTTCTTTGTACTGGCAGGGGAGGAGAGCTTTTTTGTGTTTCTGGCTGCCTGCATTGTAACTCTGAAGGCGGGATGAAGCAAGGTATTTCTCCATCATCCATGGCTCAGAAATTGGAGGACTGTAAACAAAAAGAGGTATTTTGCTTCCGAAGATTAAGAAACCTTAAGCGAATGTTTATGAGCTTCTTTCATTCGGTGTGATATAATTACGAAATCAAATTAAGATATGGCCGGGGAGGATAGGACATGAAACGCATCATCACAAATGGGATCACCGATCTGGAGCCACTGCCTGGCAGCAGCGAATGGTATTGGGGCACTGACTATGCCAGCGGCGACCTGCACGAGGCGGAGGAGCTGTTCCGTAGCGGCCACCCTATTCGGAGCAACCGGCTTGTTCTGATCCGCTGTCCAGAGGGCACGGTCTATGAGCCGGTATGCACAAAACCGGGGCAGTACCTGGGCAGACCGACATACCACGACGGCCAAGTGGTACTGCTGATGGTAGACTTCCCGAAGGAAGAAATCCATATCCTTGCCTTCCACGAGACGAACGGTACTACTCAGCCGTTGGCGGTGTTGCCTCTCTCCATTGCAGATGACTGCTGCAATCTGATGCTGGAGATTCCGCCTCTCATGCTGATACGGTCAGGGCATAATAACAGGATTCAACTCCTCTGGCCGGAGCATCGAGACTTTGCGGTGGAGGA
>CALWYB010000019.1 GCA_944385665.1 uncultured Oscillospiraceae bacterium | reverse complement strand
GCGATGCACTTGCTGTCCAGCAGGGCCTGCACCTCCTGGGGATGGGCGGCGGGGTGGATGCAGGTGAGCACGATCTGGTTCTCCCGCAGCAGGGGGAACTCACAGGGCTCCAGCTCCTTGACCTTGGTCACAAAGTCGCAGGTGCCATAGATCTCCTCCATGGTGTCCACCAGCTTGGCCCCCTCCTGGGCGTACTGCTCATCGGCAAAGCCGGCGCCCACGCCGGCCCCCTTCTGCACATACACCTCATGGCCGTCCCGGACGATGGCCTCCACCTCCGCGGGGGTGACGATGGTGCGGTACTCTCCGTTTTTAATATCTTTCAGCAGTCCGAATTTCATAGCTGTTGCCTCCATTTTTTCCCCGCCCGCCGGAGCAGGCAGCACGTCGTTTTTTTCCATTTCCTCTTTATATGCAATTTTTGTGCCAACTTTTTGTTTTGAAACTGCGCCGGTTTTTTCCTGCATATTTCCCGTTTTTCTTGTTTTTTCAAGGATCTATTTTCTACTGCCCATTTATGAGCATAATAGATTCTCGTTTTTGAGCATATGCCCATTTTTGAGCCATCTCATTGTCCACTTCCCAGGCAAATCCCATCCGCGCCAGGCAAGATCTGTTTTCACCTGTACGTCACATAGGCCCTCACGTTAAGAATCTTTAAGATTCCCTTCCGCAAACGGTTAAGTACCGTCTGTTATGATGGGGCTCACAGCACGAAAGATGCTGCCGAATTTTAAACTGGCAGGTGATTCCCATTCGTAACGTTCTTCAATACCTGGAACGGGCGGCCTCGGTTTCCCCGGCACAGACCGCCTGCGTGGATGAAATACAACACTATACCTATCAGCAGCTGTGTCACTTCAGCCGCACCGTGGGCGCCGCCCTCTCCCAGCGCATCCACTCCCGGGAGCCGGTGGCGGTCTACATGGAAAAGGGATGTCCCGCCCTGTGCGCCTTCTTCGGCATCGTATATGCCGGGGGCTTCTACTCCTACTTCAACCCGGAGCTGCCCGCCTCCCGGCTGCAGCAGATCCAGGGGGTACTCCAGGCCCGGTATGTGATCACCGACCGGGAGCACCGGGAGGCCATTCAGGAGGTCTTTTCTCCCGAGCACATTTTAATGGTGGAGGAGCTGATGGCCGCTGACGCGGACCAGTCCCGGCTGGCCGCCGTCCGGGCCGCCATGATCGACACCGATCCTCTCTACATCAACTTTACCTCCGGCTCCACCGGCGTGCCCAAGGGGGTGCTGGTGAGCCACCGCTCGGTGCTGGACTTCATCGACGTCTTTACCGACACCTTCTCCTTCACCCAGGCCGACCGCATCGGCAACCAGGCTCCCCTGGACTTCGACGTGTCGGTGAAGGACATCTACGGGGCGCTGAAGCTCCAGGCCACCCTGGTGCTCATCCCCCGGCGGCTGTTCTCCCGGCCCAAGGAGCTGCTGGACTTTTTGTGCCAGCACCGGGTCACCACCCTCATCTGGGCAGTCTCCGCCCTGTGCCTCATCAGCACCTTCCACGGTCTGGACTACCGCACCCCGGAGACGGTGCGCAACGTCCTGTTCAGCGGAGAGGTCATGCCCCTCAAGCATCTGAAAACCTGGATGGAGCACCTGCCCCGGGCCCAGTTTGTCAACCTCTACGGTCCCACCGAGATTACCTGCAACTGCACCTACCACATCCTGGACCGGACCCGGGACTACTCCGCCGGTATCCCCATCGGCCGCCCCTTCCCCAACGAGGAGGTCTTCCTTCTGGACGGGGAGAGCCGGGAGATCCGGGAGCCGGAGGTGACCGGCGAGCTGTGCGTGCGGGGCACCGCCCTGGCACTGGGCTACTACCGGGCCCCTCAGCAGACCGCCGCCGCCTTTGTCCCCGACCCCCGCAACCCCGCCTACCCCGAGCTCATCTACCGCACCGGCGACCTGGGCCGGTACAACCAGGACGGGGAGCTGGTGTACAGCGGCCGGAAGGACTTCCAGATCAAGCACCTGGGCCACCGGGTGGAGCTGGAGGAGATCGAGCGGGCGGTGTCCGCCCTGCCGGGGGTGGAGCGCTGCTGCTGCGTCTACCAGGAGGAGAAGCAGAAAATTTACGGCTTCTACATGGGCGACATCCAGGCTCCCCAGCTGCGCCGCCAGCTCAAGGAGCAGCTGCCCTACTTCATGGTCCCCGGCATCCTCACCCAGGTGGACCGGTTCCCCCTGACCAAAAACGGAAAAATTGACCGGAAAGAACTGATGAAAGGAGGGGCTACCCATGTCTGACACCTCTCTGTCCGCGCTGCTGGAGCACTTTCCCACCCCGTTTTATCTCTTTGACACGGAGACCCTTCGCCGCCGGGTGGACCACCTGCGGGATGTCCTGCCCCAGGACACCGCCCTGTGCTATGCCATGAAGGCCAACCCCTTCCTCACCCGGGAGCTGAGCGGCATGGTGGAGCGGCTGGAGATCTGCTCCCCCGGGGAGTACGCCATCTGCCGCCAGCTGGAGCTGCCCCCCAGTCAGTTTGTCATCTCCGGGGTATATAAGGACCCCCAGTGGATGGACGACCTGGTGCGCCAGCCCGACGCGGAGCAGATGATCTGCACCGTGGAGTCCATGACCCAGTTCCACCTGCTCCGGGAGACCGCCGGGCGCTATGGACGGAAGCTGTCCCTGCTGCTGCGTCTCACCAGCGGCAGCCAGTTCGGTCTGGAGCGGCCGGAGATCGAGAAAATCCTCTCCCAGCCCCACCCGCTGCTGCACATCCGGGGCATCCAGTACTTCTCCGGCACCCAGAAGACCTCCGTGAAGCGCCTGGCCCGGGAGCTGCGGATGCTGGAGGAGGTTCTGGCCGCCCTCCAAGAGAAGTTTGGTCCCCTGGAGGAGCTGGAGCTGGGCCCCGGCTTCCCCGTGTCCTACTTTGCCGACGACGCCAAAGAGGACGAGGGGGTGTTGGTCCAGGCCGGGGAGCTGCTGGGCCAGCTGAACTTTGCCGGCAAGCTCACCCTGGAGCTGGGCCGGAGCATCGCCGCCGGCTGCGGGCAGTATGTGACCCGGGTGGTGGATCGAAAAATAAATCAGGGCCAGAACTACGCCATTGTGGACGGAGGCATCCACCACCTGGTGTACTTCGGCCAGAGCATGGCCATGCGCCGCCCCCACATTTCTCTCTATCCGCCCCGACCCGAAGCGGAGCCTCAGAACTGGAACATCTGCGGCGCCCTGTGCACCGTCAACGACATTCTGGTCAAGCAGCTGCCCCTCTCCAATCTGGAGATCGGGGACGTGCTGGTCTTTGAAAACACCGGCGCCTACTGCATGACCGAGGGCATCGGCCTCTTCCTCAGCCGGAGCCTGCCCCAGATCCTCCTGCGCCGCCCCAGCGGACAGGTGACCTCCCTGCGGGACCCCTTCCCCACCCGGATTTTGAATACGCCAAACTATTAAGAAAGCGAGCGATTTGTTATGGAAGAACTGCTGACCATTTTGAACGAGATCCAGCCCGACGTGGACTACCTGAACTGCGACGAGCTTATCGACGGCCACTACCTGGACTCTCTGGACATCCTCTCCCTGGTCTCCGAGATGGAGGACGCCTTTGACATCACCATCCCCACCGTGGAGATCATCCCCGACAACTTCAACTCCGCCCAGCGTCTGTGGGAGATGATCCAGCGCCTGCGCGAGGAAGGCTGATATGCTCTCCTTCTCCTCCTACTTCTCCTCCGGATACCTGGCTGTCTACCTGCCGGTGTGCGTACTGCTCTACGCCCTGGCGGGGCAGCGGGGCCGGCGGGTGGTGCTTCTTCTGTTCAGCGCGGTGTGCTTTTGGGCGGTCAGCGGAAAACTGATCGCCTATCTGCTCCTGTCCACCCTGTCCATCCACCACTTTGGGCTGTGGCTGTCCGACGTGCAGGACCGCTCCAAGGCGGAGCTGGCCGCCGCCCCCAAAGAGGAACGGAAAGCCCTGCGGGCCAGGGCCCAGACACACCAGCGCTGGATTCTGGCCCTGGGGCTGTCCATTCAGTTCGGGATTCTGCTGGTGCTCAAGTACAGCCCCTTTGCCGTCACCAACCTGAACAATCTCTTTTCCGCCCTGGGCCTGTCCTACTCCCTGCGGGTGCCCCGCTTTCTGCTGCCCATCGGCATCTCCTTTTACACCATGCAGGCGGCCTCCTACCTCTTTGACGTCTACCGCCAGAAGTGCTCCGCCGACCGCAATCTCTTCCGCCTGGCTCTGTTTCTGGGCTTCTTCCCCCAGGTGATGGAGGGCCCCATCTGCCGCTACGGGCAGACCGCCCACCAGCTGTGGGAGGCTCCCCCTCTGCGCTACCAGAACTTCATGCTGGGCCTGCAGCGGATGAGCTATGGCCTGCTGAAAAAGATGATCATTGCCGACCGGCTCAACCTCCTCATCAAAAACGTCTTTACCCACTATGAGAACTACGACGGCATCGCCATCGCCGTGGCCGCCGTGTGCTACACCATCCAGCTGTACATGGACTTCTCCGGCACCATGGACCTGGCGGTGGGAGCGGGCCAGATCTTCGGCTTCCAGCTGCCCGAGAACTTCCAGCGCCCCTTCTTCTCCCGCACCATCCCCGAGTTCTGGCAGCGCTGGCACATCACTCTGGGCACCTGGTTCAAGGACTACATCTTCTATCCCCTGTCCATGTCCAAGCCCCTGAAAAAGCTCACCTCCAAGGCCCGGAAGCGCCTGGGCAGCCACTACGGCCCCCTGGTGGCGGGCACCATCGCCCTGTTCTGCGTGTGGGTGTGCAACGGCCTGTGGCACGGCTCGGCCTGGAGCTACCTCTTCTTCGGCATGTACCACTTCGCCCTCATCCTTCTGGGCAACCTCACCCAGCCCGTCACCGACAAGCTCACCGGGGCGCTGCATATCTCCCGCACCAGTCTGCCCTACCGCTGCTTCCAGATCGTCCGCACCGGCCTTCTGGTGTGCATCGGCGAGCTGTTCTTCCGGGCCAACGGCCTGCGGGCAGGACTGGCCATGTTTGAACGGATGGTCACCGCCTCCACCCTGGAGCCCCTGCGCAACGGCACCATCTTCCAGATCGGTATGTCCCGGAAGGACTTCTTCATCGTGGCCCTCCTGCTGGGAGCGATCTTTGTCATCGGCCTTCTCCAGGAGCGGGGCATCCACCTGGGAACCCGTCTGGCCCAGGCCCTTATCCCGGTACGGTTCGTCGTCTACTACGGGGTGATTTTGGCCCTCATCATCTTCGGCGCCTACGGCGACGGCTACGTCCCGGTGGACCCCATCTATGCGGGATTCTAAACTCCAAGGAGGCATTTCATGACTTACTGCAAACGGATCCTCGCCTGGCTGGTCTTTTTGGCCGGTCTGTTGGGGCTCCTTCTTCTTGCTTCTCGTATATGTATTCCAAAAAACAACGATTCTCTATCGGGCATGGAGCAGGCGCGGGCCAACGGGATTTTGGCCGAGCCGCCCGAGTCCATCGACATCCTGGTGCTGGGGGACAGCGAGGCCTATACCTCCTTCTCTCCCCTGCTGCTGTGGAAGGACACCGGCTACACCAGCTATACCTGCGGCACCAACAGCCAGCGCCTGCCCTACACCAAGACCATGCTGGAGCGGGCCCTGGAGAAGCAGCGCCCCAAGCTGGTCATTCTGGAGACCCTGGCCATCTACCGGCCCATCAAGCTGGACTCCATAGCCTCCGATGAGGCGGCCAAATACCTGCCCGTTTTTCGCTACCACAACCGGTGGAAAGATCTCCACTGGAACGACTTTACCACCGCCCCCATCACGGCCACGGAGCAGGCCCCCTACAAGGGACACACCCATAACGAGACGGTGGACCCCTGCCTCAACGTGGACTACATGGCGCCCACCCAGGAACCGGCAGCCACCATCCCCCTGGTCAATCAGTACTACGTGAATGCCATCCAGGAGCTGTGTGAGGACTATGGAGCCCAGTTTCTGCTGCTGAGCACCCCCAGCCCAGTGAACTGGAACTACGCCCGGCACGAGGGCATCGCGGCCTTTGCCCAGGAGCAGGGCTACGAGTACCTGGATTTGAACCTGGAAAATGTAGGAATCGACTGGACCCAGGACACCTTTGACAAAGGCGACCACCTGAACCACTTCGGCGCGGTGAAGGTGACCAAGTTTCTCTCCAACTACCTGCGGGGCAAGGACGGGCTTATCGACCACCGCTCCGACCCGGCCTACGGCGACTGGAACGACAAGCTGAAGGCCTATGAAAACCTGATCTCCCATTGAAGGGCGCGCTTCTCTCATTCCCTCCGTTTGACGCAAAATGCCCCCGCTCTCCCAGCCGTTTGGGAGAGCGGGGGCATTTCTTCTCGTTATTGGGGCGCAAGGCCATAGAGGACGGAATACTTCTCGTCCAGATACTTCAGGAAGGGGCGGGCGTCCAGGGAGCTGCCGGTGATCTGTTTCACCAGCTCTCCGGCGGTCAGGCAGCAGCCGTGGCTCCAAATGTTCTCCCGCATCCAGTCGTTGAGGGGGCCAAACTTGCCCCGGCGGATGTCCTCCTGCCAGTCCGGCTTGTCCCGCTCCAGGGCCTGGAGGATCTGGCCGTCATAGATGTTGCCCAGGGCGTAGCTCTGGAAGTAGCCGATATAGTCCCCCGCCCAGTGCATGTCCTGGAGGACTCCCTGGGTGTCGTCGGGGGGACACAGACCCAGGTAGTCCTGGTACTTCCGGTTCCAGGCCTGGGCCATGTCCTCGGCCCGGAGTTTTCCTGCAAAATAGTCCCGCTCCAGCTCAAAGCGGAGGATGGCGTGGAGGCTGTAAGTCACCTCGTCAGAGGCGATGCGCTTGAGACTGGGCTGCACCCGATGCAGGCCCAGATAAAACGTATCTTGATCCATCCCGGCAAACTGGGGCAGGGTGTTCACCAGCTTGGGGAAGCAGTAGTCCCAGTAGGCCCGGCTGCGGCCCACCATGTTCTCATAGAAGCGGGAGTTGGCCTCGTGGAAGCCCCCCTCGATGCCGCCCCACAGCCCGGCGTCGATCACCTTCTGGCTGCTGCCGGTGGAGTACATGGCGTGGCCCGCCTCGTGGAGGCAGGTAAAGATGAGCTCGTGGCTGCCCGAGCGGTAGGTGGACACCCGGGCATCCCGGGGTCCCATAAAGGAGGTGAAGCCGTGGACCACCCGGTCATTGAAGGTGCCAAGGTCGGTGGGAAAGCCCAGCTCCCGGGCCAGGCTCTGGGCGAAGGCGGACATGGCCGCCGGGTCCCCCTGGGGATACTCCACCGCCTGGGGGGCACGGCCTTGGGACAGCTTGTGCATCAGGGCCTTCAGCCCCTCTTTCAGCACGTCAAACTCCCGGGAGATCTCCTCAACATCGGCCCCATCGTCGGTGAGGCCCACCAGGGTGTCAAAGGCGGGGCGGTCGGGGTCGATGGCCTTGGCGATCTGTCCTTTCAGGTCGAAGGCCTGCTGGAGCCAGGGCTGGAAGATGCGGTAGTCCTTGGCCTCTCGGGCCTGCTTCCACTTCTCCATACACTCCGCCTTGATGAGGCTATACTGCCGCTGGAGATCCTCCGGGGTGCGGGCCGCCACCCGGCGGCGCTGGAGAAAGGTGCGGATCACGCCCCGCTCCACCTCGTCTCCGATCTCGCTGAGCGGCACCTGGGCGAAGTATTCTTCCTCTTGGGCGGCCTGGTCGGTGCAGTAGAGACGGGTCTTCTCCCGGGCCACATAGGCGGCCATCTCCTGGCGGTAATCTACCCCCTTCCGGGGCAGGGCGGACCACTGGTCCAGCTCAAACAGGGACTCCACGCTCTTGCAGTAGCGGAACTCCCGGCCAATCTGAGTGATGGTCTCCAGGTGCTGTTGATAATTCATAAAATGGTCCTCCTCAGTACAGCATGGAGCGGCTGGGTACCTCCCGGCCCTCCTTCATGACAAAGGCGCAGTCCAGCAGGGCGGTGTGGTCCCGCAGAAGGTCCCGGCCCCAGGCGGCCACATCGGCCAGCTTGCCGGGCTCAATGGTGCCGATCTGGTGGGACAGGCCCAGAATCCGGGCGTTTTCCGCCGTGGCGGCCTTCAGCGCCCGGTAGGGGTCCACCCCGTTGCGCAGCCAGGCGGAATACTCCCGGCCGCACTCGTAGTTCTGATAGCCCACCACCAGGTCGGTGCCGTAGCCCAGGCGCAGGTTGCTGTCCAGCAGCAGGCGGCGGCTCTCCACCAGCCGGTCCCGGTAGTGGTACAGCTTGCGCCGGAACTCCGGGGACTTCTGGGAGAGCTTCTCCTCGTCCAACAGCACGATCTCGTCGTAGGGGCACAGGGTGGGCACCACGTAGATGTCCCGGTCCTCCAGGCGGTGGATGGCCTCCCGGTCGGCCAGGGAGGCGTGCTCAATGCCGTCGATGCCCATGTCGGCCAACTTGCTCACCAGCTGGGCGGTGTAGGCGTGGGCGGTGACGGTGGTGTGGAGGGCGTGGGCAGTGTCGATGATGGAGCGCAGCTCGTCGTCGGAGAGCTGGATGTCCTCCGGGGAGTCGTTGGGGGTGAAGAAGCCGCCGGTGGCCATGATCTTAATAAAATCGGCGCCGATCTTCACCTCGTGACGCACGGCGTTGCGGAAAAAGTCGGCTCCGGTGCCCATGGTGGGGTACTGCCCCTCCAGAAAGTTGGACAGGGCAGGATTGACCGCGATGCTCTGGGTGGTGTCCCCGTGACTGCCGGGGGTACACAGGAAGTGGGGGGCCACCACCATCCGGGCGCCCTGGATGTATCCGGCCTCAATGGCCCGCTTCACGTCCAGGGAGTAGTCCTGGCGGAACCAGCCCACGTGGCGGATGGTGGTGAAGCCGCCGGACAGGGCCTTCCGGGCACACTCGGCCACCGCCAGCGCCCGCATGCCATCGGAGTAGTACACCACATCCTTGCCGATCTCCCGCCAGTCAAAGAAGGAGGCGTGGACGTGGGCGTCGATCATGCCGGGGGTGACGGTGAGGGCGCTCAGGTCCACGACCCGGCACCCCTGGGGAGCGGCGGTGTGGGGGCCTACCTCCAGAATGGTGCCGTCCCCGATCAGGATCTCCTGGTGGGGCCGGAGGCGGTCCTCCAGGCCGTCATACAGCTGTCCGCACAGCAGCTTTTTGTAGTTCATAACACATCTCCTCTATGCCGCAACACAAGGAAAAACCGAAACGCTTACAGGAATACGGAGGCACCGGGACCCAGGGGCAGGCCCAGGAACATCCAGGCGATCACAAAGATGGTCCAGATGATAAGGAACCCGAAGGAGTAGGGGATCATCATGGAGATCACGTTGCCCATGCCGAACTTCTTGTCGTACTTGGCGGCCATGCCGATGACCATGGGCAGGTAGGGGTAGATGGGGGTGATGGGGTTGGTGCAGGAGTCGGCGATGCGGTAGACCACCTGGGCAAACTCGGGGGTGAGGCCCAGCATCATGAACATGGGCACAAAGATGGGGGCGAAAATATACCACTTGGCAGTGCCGCTGGTCATGAAGAAGTTGACAAAGGTGGTGACCAGCAGAATGGCCAGGATCAGGGGCACACCGGTAAGCCCAATGTCATTGAGGAAGGAGGCGGCGTTGACCGCGATGACCATGGCCAGGTTGGTGTAGTTGAAGATGGCGATAAACTGGGCGATGACAAAGACCAGCACGATGTAGCCGGTGAGGGAGGTGAGGGACTCGGACATCACCCGGGGGATGTCCTCCAGCTTTTTAAAGGTGCCCACGGTGAAGCCGTAGACCACGCCCACCAGCACGAAGTAGGCCAGCAGGAAGGGGACCAGGCCGGTAATGAAGGGCCCATTGATGATGGAGCCGTCGTCTCCCCGGAGGATGCCGTTGGAGGGGATGAGGCCGATGAGGATGAGAGCGATGAAGATGACCGAGAAGATGCCCGCGTTGCGCAGGCCCTTTTTCTCCAGGTCGGTGGCGTCCCGGGCCTGGTCCACCTCGCTGCCGGTGAACTTGCCCAGACGGGGCTCAATGATGCGGTCGTTGACGACGGTGCCCACAATGGTCAGCACAAAGCAGGAGGCGATCATGAAGTACCAGTTGTTGGCGGGGGTGGTGGTGTAGGAGGGGTCGATCATCTGGGCCGCCTCCTGGGTGACGCCGTACAGGAGGGCGTCGGTGGCGGTGATCATCAGGTTGGCGGTAAAGCCGGCGTTGGTGGCGGCATAGCCGGCGATGAGGCCCGCCAGGGGATGCTTGCCGGCGGCATAGAAGGCGGCGGCCGCCAGCGGCGGGATAAAGATGATGGAGGCCTCGGAAGCAATGGAGCCGTTGATGCCGATAAACAGCACGGTGGCGGTGAGGGCCCAGGTGGGCACGCCCAACACGGCCCGGCGGATGGCGGTGGTGAGCAGGCCGCTGGCCTCGGTGACGCCGATGGCCATCTGCATCACCAGCACGATGCCCAGGGCGGCAAAGCCGGAGAAGTTACTCACCAGCGAGCCCAAAATCCACACCATGCCGTCTCGGGTGAGCAGGCTCTGCACTGCTACCACCTCGCCGGTGGTGGGGTTCACCGCGGACACCCCCAGGGCGGCCAGGACGGCGGCCAGGATAATCAGGGCAACTACCAGATACAAAAACAGGATGAAGGGGTGGGGCAGGGCGTTGCCCACCCGTTCAATGGTGCCCAGGATTCCGCCCGTTTTCTTTTCCAGGGACTTGTTGTCTGCCATAGGGAATCAGATCCTTTCCTCATGTTCTCCGCTCTTAAACATGACCGCAGTCATATTTTTAATTATTATAGGAGGAACGGACAAGGCTGTCAAGTATGTGCACCAGCGATTTAATGCGTTAAAATGCCAGAAAAAATTCCGGCCGGAACAGATTCCAGCCGGAATATTTTACATCTTTTCCTCTGTTTTTATAAACAGTCCCTGGGAGAACACCTCCCAGAACCGCAGGGTCTCCCCGGTGAGGTCCAAAGCGCCGCTCTGACAGCACCACTCAAAAAAGGCGGCCCGGATGCCCCGGAGGATCAGCATGGCCAGCTCCTGGGCCGGCAGGTCCCTGCGGCACACCCCGGTGCGCTGCCCCTCCTCCAGGAGGGTCACCAGAATCCGGAACAGGGCCCGCTCCTCATTGAGCTCCCGCACCTCCCGGCCCGCACCGGAGACCTCTTTGATATACAGCACCCGAATGAGGTCCAGGCCGATGACCTCCTGGGTAAACCGGCAGGAGGCCTGGATCATTTGCCTCAGGCGGCGCTCCACACTCCACCCCGGGTCCAGTCCGGCGGCCACCTGGTCGTAGTAGTCGTCGTACTGCCGCAGCATCTCGGTGATGATGTCTGCCTTGGAACTGAAGTAGATGTAAAAGGTGCCCTTGGCGGTCCCCGCCTTTCGGACGATCTCGTCCACCGAGACCCGGTCATAGCCCTTCTCCCGAAACAGCTCCATGGCGCAGCGGTAGAGCTGCTGCTTGGTCCGTTTCCCCTTTGTCTCACCTTTCATGGCCGCGGTCCTTTCTCTCTTCTCGTGGATTCCGGGACAAGTCCCGCAGTCCCCCATTATACCTTGTCCGGCCTGTCTTTGCAACGCACCCTAGCTCTGGCAGGGGCACTGGCGTCCGGTGTGGTCAATGGAGTACTCCCCGGTGAGGATAAGCTGGGAGATGGGCACAAAGGTGTACCCCTCCTGGGTCAGCTGTTCCAGAATGGCGGGCAGGGCCTCCGGGGTGTGGAGGGCGGCGTTGTGGAAGAGGACGATGGACCCCGGCCCCACCTTGCTGGTCACCCGCTGGGTGATCTCTTCCGCCGAGATCTCCTTCCAGTCCAGGCTGTCCACATCCCACTGGATGGGCTCCATGCCGATAGACCGGGCGGCCTGCACCGACTTGTCGTCGTAGTCCCCGTAGGGCATGCGCACCAGGGTGGGCCGCACGCCCGTGACCGCCTCGATCTTGTCGTTGCAGGCGTTGAGGTCGGCCACCACCTCCTGGGCGGTGAGCTGGGGGTAGTGGGCGTGGGTGTTGGAGTGGTTCATCACCTCGTGGCCCGCGTCGGCAAGGGCTTTCACGGACTCGGGGTATTTATCCACCCAGGAACCTACCACGAAAAAGGTGGCCTTCACTCCATAGCGGCCCAGGATATCGATGAGCTGCTGGGTGTCCTCGTTGCCCCAGGCGGCGTCAAAGCTGATGGAGATCAGCTTCTGATCCCGCTGCACACAGTAGATGGGCAGCTGCCGCACCGAGGCGGAGGCCCCCACCGCGGCGGGGTAGTAGTTGACCACCCCGAATATCAGGGCGGCCAGACACAGACAGGCGATTGCCGTCCACCACTTCTTTCTCATCAGTACGATCCGAACAGCACGGAAGTGTTTTGTCATTCCCATCATCTCCCATCGCAGATTCTAGTTATCTATATTGGATGGGAGACAAAAACATGCGGCGGGGAGGAATCGCCCTCCCCGCCGCATGTTGTATGTGCGTTTAATATACCACTTTTCCCAGGGCAGACTGGACCAGCTCGGAGGCCAGGATGCCCGTCTTGTTCCGCTCATCCAGGATGGGGTTGACCTCCACCATGTCCATGGACAGCAGCTTCTTGGACCGGGCGATGGTCTCCACCAGCAGGAAGGCCTCCCGGGTGGTCAGGCCGCTGTGGACCACGGTGCCGGTGCCGGGGGCGGCCTCGGGGGTGATGGCGTCCACGTCAAAGCTCAGGTGGATGCCCTTGGTGCCGGTGCCGGCCACCTCCACCGCCCGGCGAATCACCTCCGCCATGCCCAGCTGATCGATCATGTCGATGGGGAAGATGGTCACGCCGGCCTTCTTCATGCGCGCCCGCTCCTCGGTGTCAATGTCCCGGCCGCCGATCTGCACGCAGTGGGCCACATCCACAAAGACGGGACCCTGACCGAAGTCCACCATGCAGTTGGGGCCGTAGCCGCACACGGCGGAGAAGGGCATGCCGTGCATATTGCCGGTCTGGCTGCTCTCCTCGTTGTTCCAGTCTCCGTGGGCGTCCACCCAGATGACGCCGATGGAGCCGTAGAACTTGGACACCGCAGAGATGCTGCCCGCCGCAATGCTGTGGTCGCCGCCCAGCACTACAGGGAAGTGACCCTGCTCCAGGGACCGATAGACGGTGTCGTAGAGGCGGTGGTTCACGTCCACCACCTGCTCATAGTTGCGCAGAGTAGGCTTGGTCGCTCCCTTGGGAGCGGGCACAATGTCCCCCAGGTTTTCCACCTGGAAGCCCATCTTCTCCAGGCCCTCGGCCAATCCGGCATAGCGGATGGCCATGGGACCCATATTGACGCCGCGCTTGGAGGCGCCGAAATCCATCTGTACACCAACTAAATCAACCATACGCTGCATTGCTGCTCACCTCATTCTTAAAATAGACCCCAGGGTTCATTGTTCCCATGGGTGCAGATTTGTCTCTATATTTTATAAAATAATTCACTTATATTCTTGCGTCAAATACATTATTTTTAATATAATATTAGCTAGAAACTAATTTACAAAAAGGGAGCGGAACACCCATGAATCTGCGGGAACAGGAATACGTCCTGGCCATTGCCAAATTTCAGAGTTTAAAGGGGGCGGCGGAGTTTCTCCGGGTCTCGCCCCCTACCCTCAGCGTCTTCCTCAGTTCCCTGGAGCAGAGTCTGGGCGTCCCCCTGTTCAACCGGTTAGGCAAAAAATTTGTGCCCACGGAGGTGGGGAAGGCCTATATCCGCTACGCCCAGGAGATGACCTTCCTCAACCGGCAGTGGGAATCCCAGCTGTCCAGTCTGAAGCACGGGGAGCGGGGCGTGGTGCGTCTGGGGCTCCATCCCCGGCGCACCACCTACCTGCTGCCCGCCGCCCTGCGGGAGCTGAATATTCTCCACCCCAAGGTAGATGTCAAAATATACGAAGGAAGCTCAGAAGAATTGTTTCATCTGCTGATAAACGGGGAAGTGGATCTAATTATCAACAACCAGACCAGCACCTCCCCCGTCCTGGACTTTCTTCCCTTCTACCGGGACCGGCTGGTGGCGGTGCTCTCCCCCCTTCACCCCCTGGCCTCTCAGGCCGTCACGCTCCCCGGCTGCTCCCTGCCCTGGATCGACCTGTCCCTGTTTGCCGGGGAGACCTTCATCCTCCAGCTGCCCGACCAGTCCTCCCGGATGTACACCGACCAGGCACTGGCCTATGCGGGCATCCACCCCACCCGCTGCTACCTGCTGGAAAACCTGGAGGCGGCCGCCCAGATGGCGGCGGAGGGCCTGGGCATCGCCTTCAACTTTTTGGGGTATATTCAACATTTTTCCTACTCCAAGCCCATCTCTTATTTTCTCGCCGGGGACCCAAATGCCTTTATTGACTACTACATTATCCGCCGGAAAGACGCCTATCTGGCCCCCCAGGTGGCCGATTTTATCCAGGTCCTTCAAAACCAGATCGCCCAGCAGGACTTTCTCACCTTCCCCCGCCCGGAAGATTCCTGATCCGCCCCTCCCTATTTCCGGCTGCCTGAACCTCCAAGCCCGAAAAACCTTCTTCGGGCAAGGGGGCTCAGGCCTTTCTTTTTGGAAAATCAGTCCAAGGACTTTTTCCCATTTGGCAGCGTCTTTCTTGTTTGATATCCCACAATTTTAGTAGGTTTTAACGAACATTTTTACTATCTTCACGAAAATAGTCTCCGGCTCTGTTTTGTATCCAATTTGTCATTGAAACCCTGGGATTCTTTCCGTATAATCCGGCGATGCAAGGCTGTTTTCCTGTTCCACTCACGTAGGGGACAGGCAGTCTTCTCATGCAATCACAACATTTTGGAAAGGATGAATGATTTGACCCAGCTTCGACGACTGACCTCGGGCCTGCTCAGCCTGGCCCTGGTGGGCTCCTCCTGCTCTGCCTGGCTTCCCACCGCTGCTGCGGCCAGCCGCCCGGAGAGCTCCGTGCTGCAGACGGGGCAGACCACCGGCTCCATCGCCCTGACCCTCACCTTCTCTCTGCCCCAGAGGACCCAGGAGGTCAAACGCCGCAACATTCAGCTTGCCCTGACCGGCGGCAGCAAACATATGACCATCCCCCTCAGCGGCGGCGGGGCCACCGGTACCGACGGCGTGGCCGTCTCGGTGGAGGCGCAAAACGCCCAGGGCGCCCCCCTCACCACCGAGCAGCAGATGGGCGCCTATGAGGTGGTCCTCTCCGGCCTGCCTGTGGGGGACTACACCATGACTGTCACCGGTGAGGGCTACACCCCCTGTTCGGTCCCAGTAGCGCTCCGGGACTACTCCCAGCACGTGCTCCTGAGCACCGCCGACGGCACCTTCTCCCTGGGCGACGTGGACGGAGACGGCGCGGTCACCGCCCACGACCGGGAGGAGATGTCCGCCCACCTGGGCAGAAGCGACGCCCTGGACACCTATGATCTCAACGGCGACGGGGTGGTGGACGTCACCGACCTGTCCTACGTCAACAAGATGATGGACGTGGAGGGTACCCCCCGGGTCCTGTCCACCGCCGCCATCGTCTCCGCCCAGGTGGACAGCGGCAAGCTGGAGGTGGAGGGGGACCTCTCCGACCTGTTCACCAACCGGGACTCCGCCGTCACCCTCAAGCCCGCGGAGGACGCGGAAGAGCTGTCCATCCCCATCGCCTTTGACGAGGCGGTGACCATGAGCGAGATCTCCATCGCCTCTCCCAGCGCCGACGGCGCCATCCAGAAGGGAACCGCCCTGGTGGAGACCGAGGAGGGCAAGACCCTGGAGATCCCCTTTGACGCCTCCGCCCCCGATGGCGTGTACGCCATCACCCGCTCCGCCGGCCAGAGCGTGGTGACCATCAATCTGGGCGCCAAGGTGGCCGTGAAGAAGGTCACCATCCAAGTCAGCCAGGTGGCGGGCCAGACCGGCGAAAAACCCGCGTTTGCCACCGTCACCCAGATCGAGTTCCTGAAGGACATCGTGTCGGAGGAGACCAAGGCGGACACTCAGGTGAAGGGCCTGGCCGCCACCGTGGGCGACGGAGAGGTCACCCTGGTGTGGGACAGCCTTCCCAACGTCACCGGCTACACCGTGAAGTACGGCACCGATAAAAACGCTCTCACCAAGAGCGCCGGAGCCTCCACCAACCGCCTGGTGATCTCCGACCTGGAGAACAGCACCACCTACTACTTCCAGGTCACCGCCGTGAGCGGCGACTGGAGCGGCACCCCCTCCGCTCTGCTCTCCGCCACCCCTCTGGCCGCCACCGTGCCCGGCGCCCCCTCCAATCTGAAGATTGAGGCGGCGGACGGCGCTCTGCGGCTGAGCTGGGGCAAGACCAAGGACGCCGCCTTCTATCAGGTATTTTACCGGCAGGCGGGCACCGAGGGCTTCCAGGCCTGGGGCGGCAATACCACCGCCACCAGTTCCGTCATCACCGGCCTGACCAACGGCACCACCTATGAAGTGGCGGTGAAGGCGGGCAACCACAAGGGTGTGGGCCCCTACTCCGCCATTGCCTCCGGCGCTCCGGAGAAGGAGGGCTTCACCATGCCCCAGCTGCCCGAGACCAACCGCATTGACAGCGGGGAGCTCACCTCTGTGGTCATGGCCACCCCCAGCAACGTGAACAAGAGCCTCTGCCCCACCTTCACGGTGAAGGATCTCACCGACAACGACCCCAACACCTACTGGGTGGCCGCCACCTGGTGGGACAGCAGCGCCATCACCTACACCTTCCGCACCACCCATGACATGAACTACCTGCTGCTGGTGCCCTATCTGGACAACGCCTACAAAAACCGCATCGGCAACTACACCGTCACCCTGAAGGGGGAGGGCGGAGAAACCCTGGCCACCTACTACCGGGAGGGCATCAACATCACCGGCAGCAACTACTACATCGTCTCCTTCCCGGAGACCAAGGGCGTGAAGAGCGTCACTCTGGCCCTGGGCGAGAAGACCGGCGGCCCCCGGGTGAGCATCTCCGAGATCGCCTTCTATGACAGCGACACCCTCTCTGAGGACATTTCCGCCCTCTTCACCGACGGCACCTTTACCGCCCTAAAGGGCACCGTACAGCAGGGGGACATCACTGCCCTGAAGGACCGCCTCAGCGCCCTGGGCAGCTACTACATCGACCTGGCCCGGCTTACCGACGAGCTGAACCTGGCCCAGGCCCTGCTGGACAAGGACAGCGACGCCCTTGGCGTGGTGAAGAACGACTTCCAGAGCCGCAGCGCCTCTGCCGCCGCCGACCAGGCCGCCGGGCAGACCGCCAGCGACCTGCAGCCCCTGGGCGTGACCGCCAAGGCGGGCGCCACCGTGGCCGTCTATGCAGAGCTGCCCGACGACGCCGCGGTCTATGTGGTGCCCACCCAGTTCTACGGCGAGTCCGGCGTGTGGAAGGGCAGCCCTGTGGCCCTGAAAAACGGCCGCAACTACATCACCGTGGAGAAGATCGGCAGCCTCACCGACCCCCGGGGCGGCGTGCTCTATCTGACCTATGGCGGCAGCCATCCGGAGCAGATCAAGGTCCAGGTGCGGGGAGACAGCAATGTGTTCTCCATGCCGGTGCTGGAGCTGTCCGGCTGGTACACTATGAGTGACTCCGCCCGGAAAGATGCCATCCGCGCCTATGTCCAGGCCCTGAACACCTACGTGTCCGGCCTGTCCGGCGCTCAGCTCACCACCGACATTCGCAACGCCACTGAGATCTCCACCCCCAGCGTGCTCCTGTCCCTCCCCGCCGACCAGGTTCTTGCCGGCCTGAAGGGCGTGGGCAACGACGAGAACACCATGGCGGAAACCATGTACCAGAATATTCTAGCCTGGGAGGAGGAGCTGTTCATCGCCAACCAGGTGCAGGGCATCATCCCCTCGAACGCCGCCCTCACCGGCTACCAGTACCCCATAACCACCCGCCAGAACATCCGCTACATGCGCATGTTTGCCGGCGCCTTCATGTACGCCGCCGGAAACCACATCGGCGTGGAGTACGGCTCCACCTCCGCCCTGGCTCAGGGCAAGCCCACCTCTGCCACCGGGGCCGGTCAGGCCAACGGCCTGTTCGGCTGGGGCATCGCCCACGAGATCGGCCACAACATGGACAAGCTGGGCCGGGCCGAGATCACCAACAACCTCTACTCCCTGGCTCTCCAGGCCTGGGACGGCAGCTCCATGACCCTGGACACCCGCCTCACCGCCGATGGCCGCTGGGCTCAGATCTTTGACAAGGTGGCCCAGGGCCGCCCCGGCGCCGCCAACAATGTGTTCGTCCAGCTGGGTATGTACTGGCAGCTCCACCTGGCCTATGACGAGGCCGCCCAGCCCCTGGCCTTCTACAATAAATTCTTCAAGCTGTGGAAGTCGGGCGAGTACGGCAGCGGCTACTCCTACGACGAGCGGGTGGCCCTCATTGCCTCCAAGGTGGCCAAAAAGGACCTCACGGAGTTCTTTACCCGCTGGGGCATGACCCTCAGCGACGGCGTGAAGGACATTCTGGACGATTACCCCGCCGAGAACCGTGCCATCTGGTATCTCAGCGACGCCTCCCGCACTTGGCGGCTCCAGAGCAGCAGCGCCGCCAGCGGCTCCGCCTCCGTCTCCGCCTCGGTGAGCGAGTCCAAGGTCACCCTGACCATCTCCCACACCGACGGCGACCAGATTCTGGGCTATGAGATCCGCCGCAACGGCAAGGCCATCGCCTTTACCACCGAGAGCACCTATGTGGACGACCTGGGTGCCGCCAACAACCTGGCCTACACCTACTCCGTGGTGCCCGTGGACAAGCTGGGCAACCTGGGCGACGAGGCCGAGAGCAACGAGGTCCGGGTTGCCTACGACAAGACCATCTCCCCTGACCTGTACACCCTGGAGCGGGACGGCACCACCGTCACCATCACCATGAAGAGCGGGGCGGTGAACGTCACCGGCCTCAAGCTCACCAGCCAGAGCACCATGAGCGGCCAGTATACCGTCTCCGCCCAGGTGTCCGGCAAGGACGAGGCGGTCACTGCCAAGACCGGCACTCTGTCCGGCACCGAACTGGCGGCCTACTTCACCAAGCCGGGCGCCGACCCCAGCGACACCCGCATCTGGACCTACTCTGTCACCTCCCTGACCCTCACCGGCATCCCCCAGGACGCCCAGGTCCAGCTGCTGGACTACCCCGGCGACCGGGTGGATTTCTACGAGGGGGCCGCGGTGGGCGTACTGAAGGAGGATTACCACTACGGCACTGAGGACGATCAAGTCATCAAGTCCGGTACCCTGGTGATCCTGGGCACCTACCGGGGCGATCCCACCTACAACTACGTGGAGATCCAGGCCCGGTACAACACCACCGCTGAGGCGGACGAGGCCAACGGCGTCACCACCGTGGAGCGGGCCATAAACGGCTACGGCCTGCTGCTGGCCGAGATCCCCGCCGACGGCGCGGTGAGCGACACCAGCGACGGTTTCTTCCTCTTTGTCCCCGACTTGGAGGCCGAGAAGGCCCTCAACACCCAGAGTGGCGTCACCGACGCCTACCCCCTGGAGATCCGGGCCAACTTCTACCGCACCGACACCCCGGGCAGCGCCGAGGGCAAGCGCCTCACCAGTCAGACCCTGTGGCTCAGCTTCCCCGAGGGCGGCGACGAGGACGACGCCGTATCCCTGCCCCTCATTGACCTGAAAAGTGCTGTAAAGAACTGAAAGGATGAATATGTTGCGTAAACGTTCCGCCCTTCTGTTGACCCTGTGCCTGCTGGCCGCCGCCCTCACTCCCTGGGCGGCGGCCGCCGGCGGCCCCCGGCTGGTGACCTCCTCCCGGCAGGCCGCCAGCCAGAGCGTGGGCTTTGACCGGCTGCCCGAGGGCTGCCAGAGCCTCCAGGCCACCTTTACCCTCTCCAACCACACCGCCTGTGACTTTACGGCCGACGCCGCCCTTGCTGATCTGCCCGGCGTCTACGCCACCTACCAGCAGAGCGGCGCCGACATCACCGTCTACGTCACCGCCAAGTCTGGCGTCCTCACTCAGAGCGGCGCCCTCACTCTGGGCGTGCTCTCCGCCAACGACGGCACCCCCTTCACTGTAACCAAGGCCACCAGTCTGAAAGTGCTGGGCGCGGACAGCGCGGAGACCATCTATTCCACCGTGGACACCAGCAGCACCGGCGGCTCCACCTCCGGCGGCAGCCCGGGCAGCACAGACAGCACCCTCCCCTTTGCCGATGTCGTCCAGGGCGCTTGGTACTACGCCGGGGTGCAGTATGCCTATGAGAACGGCCTGATGGCGGGCACCGGGGAGGGCCAGTTCTCCCCCGATCTGGCCACCAGCCGGGGGATGATCGTCACTATCCTCTACCGCCTGGCGGGCAGCCCCGCCGTGTCCGGCGGCTCCGCCTTCTCCGACGTGTCCCAGAGCGACTGGTACGCCGCCGGCGTGGCCTGGGCCAGCACCAACGGCATCGTCTCCGGCTACCCCGACGGCGCCTTCCGCCCCGACGAGGCCATCACCCGGGAGCAGATGGCCGCCATCCTCTTCCAGTACGCCCGCTTCCAGAGCAAGCTGGACGGCGGCCGGGCCGACCTGTCCGCCTTTGCCGACGCCGCCTCGGTCAGCCCCTGGGCGCAGGAGTCCCTGAGCTGGGCCGTGTCCCAGGGCCTCATCAGCGGCATGTCCGCCCACACCCTGGTCCCCGGCGGTTCCACCACCCGGGCTCAGGCGGCGGTGATCCTCACCGCTTTCTCCAGGTCTCTGGGCTGAACCGCCTCCAGGCAGCCCGCGCGCTGCCGAACGTGCGTGGGAAACGTTCATCTTTGACCTGAAAAAGCGGCCCATTGGGGCCGCTTTTTTCTTATTTCTCCCCTGCATCCGCCATTTTGACCGCCCACCCCTTCCTTTTCCTACCTCTTCGTTTCCTCCATCCGCTCTTAGTCCCCAAAATTTTTCCGGGCGGGGACGGCAATTTTCTTCCATTTTTCTCTTGGGTATATTATAATGGCATTAAGTTCCCCGTTCATCGGCGGAGCCGCTGTGGAAGAAAACAGTTCCCCAATCCTATAAAGGAAGAATCGAGGAGGAGAGCAATATGAAGCCCTATGCGTTCGGTGTTGACTTGGGCGGAAACGCCATTAAGATCGGCCTATTTCAGACCACAGGCAATTTGGTAGATAAGTGGACCATCCCCGCCCGGCTGGAGGACCGGGGCAGCCACCTGCTCCCCGATGTGGTGGACTCCATCCGCGCCAAGATGGAGTCCCACTCTCTGAGCTGGGAGTCGGTAGAAGGCGTTGGCATGGGTGTGCCCGGCCCGGTGGGCCAGGACGGCACCGTGCTGCGCTGCGTCAACCTGGGCTGGGATGTGCTGAACGTGCCCCAGGCGGTGCGGGAGCTGGAGCCCGCCATTGAGAAGCTGCAGGTGGCCAACGACGTAAACGCCGCCACCCTGGGCGAAATGTGGCAGGGCGGCGCCCAGTGGAACAACAGCGCCGTCATGGTCACCCTGGGCGTGGGCATTGGCAGCGGCATCGTGGTGGACAACAAGGTGTTCGTGGGCAGCACCGGCGCCGCCGGCGAGATTGGCCACATGTGCGTCAACCCCAAGGAGACGGAGCGCTGCACCTGCGGCAACTACGGCTGCCTGGAACAGTACTGCTCGGACACCGGTCTGGTGCGCTCCGCCAAGCAGGTGCTGGAGGAGATGCCCCAGGCTGCCAGCGTGCTGCGGGAGGGCGAGATCACTCCCCAGGCCATTTGTGAGGCGGCCAAGAAAAACGACCCCGTGGCCACCGAGGTGCTGGACCGCTTCGGCCAGCTCATGGGCCAGGCACTCACCGCCGTGGCCTGCACCGTCAACCCCCAGGTCTTCGTCATCGGCGGCGCGCTGTCTCAGGGCGGCATGGTCATCCTCAAGCCCATCGAGACCTATTTCCGCCGCTACGCCTTCCACGCCTTCCGCAACACCCCCTTTGTGCTGGCGGAGCTGGGCGACGATGCCGGCATCTACGGCAGCGTACGGATGCTCTTTGATGACGTAAAGCTGGATGAGGAGCTGGAGCTGGGGTTGGAGGAACTGGAACTCTGAGGTTCCGTCTCTGCACATTTTTCCTCGTTTGACCGGTCCATCTCTTAGCCTGGGGAGGGAGGCAATGAAACAATATTCCCTTACATCCCTGTTCAGCATGGTGCTCAGCTGCGTGATCTGCAGCATTGCCGTCAACTGGGTAGCTCTGCCCAACGGCTTTGTGGTCACCGGCATCACCGGCCTTGCCATGACGGCGGAAAAATTCACCGGCGTCAACTATGCTCTCATCTACTACGGCCTGATGCTCCTCATTCTGATCCTCACCTTCGTGTCCCTGGGCTACCGGGAGGTCTCCAACATCCTGTTTCTCTCCTTCCTGTATCCCCTGGTGCTGTGGGTGCTGAACCACTGGACGGTGGAGATCATCTTGAAGGAGAAGCTCATCGCCGTCATGCTCTTCGGCGTCATCTACGGCGTAGGGGCTGGGATCACCTACCGTCTGGGCTACTCCTACGGCGGCACCGACACCCTGGCCAAAATTCTGAAGACCAAGGTGCTCAAAGCCACGGAGCTGAAAAATATCCTTCTGGCTCTGGACGGGCTCATTATGGTCATCATGCTGCTCTCCTTCAGCCTGGACGTGGTGGCTTACGCCCTGGTGGGCCAGATCATCTACGTCAACAGCATGAACTACGTGATCTTCAACATGGGACCCAAGCTCTACGAGATCCAGATCGTGTGTGAGAACTCCCGGGCCATCGAGTCCTTCATCATCCACGAGATCCACAAGAGCGCCACCCTCAGCCAAGTCACCGGCAGCTACTCCGGCCAGACCAAGATCCAGGTGGACTGTGTGTGCAACTCCCGGGAGTACGTGCAGCTGCGGGAGTTTATCCGGGACCAGGGGGAGGACTGCTTTATCAAGGTGTTCCCCCTCACCCATGTGTTTGGCCACAATAAGGATTTCCATCAGCTCAGCGACCAAAATCTATAAAAAAGACGGACCGCACTGCGGTCCGTCTTTTTTTCATTTCTCAGCCCTTGCCCAGCGCCTTCTGGCTGCCGGTGTGGTAGATGGGCTTCCACTCCACCTTCCGGACCAGAGCGGCCAGGGAGATGGGCACGTAAGTAAACATAAAGATGGGGAAGGTAAATACGTACAGAATTTTCTTGTAGGCGGGGATCTGGATCTGCTTCCACTCGCTGATCACGGTCAGGATACCAAAGAGCAGCAGGCCGAGATAGAAGTTGACCACGGTGGACCAGGCAAAGCTGCCGGACACCGCCAGGATCTTGTTGGTGATGTACACCGGCTGTCCCCAGCAGGCCATGCAGACCACCAGGTTGAAGGCCAGGGTCACCAGGGTGAGCAGCATACCGGGGGCCACGGTCATGAACATGTCGTAGCAGGACCAGCTCTTGCGGCTGGGCTTGCGCAGGAAGCCCCGGGTCAGGGCCAGGCTGTAATTGGCGTTGACCTGATAGAAGCCCTTGGACCAGCGCAGGCGCTGATCCCAGCTCTGGCGGAAGGTGGTGGGCTGCTCGTCATAAATGACCGCCTTGTCGCAGTAGCCGATGCGGCGTCCCTTCAGGGCGCAGCTGACGGAGAACTCGATGTCCTCGGTGAGCAGGTGGAAGGGCCAGCCGCCGTTTTCCCGGATGACGTCGGCGTTGATCAAAAAGCCGGTGCCGGAGACGTGGCAGTTGGTGCCTAGAAGCATACGAGGGAAGTTGAGGAAGCGGGCCTCCCGCAAGAACCAGATGGCGTAGCCGGCGGAGATCCAGTTGTCGCCGAAGTTGCGGGAGTTGCGGTAACAGGTGATGGCGCCGTAGTTTCCGCTGTCAAAGACCTTGTTCATCTCGGCGGTAAAGTTGGGGTCCACCAGATTGTCCGCGTCAAAGATTATGTAGCCGTCGTAGGTATCCCGGCCCTCATGGTGCAGGGTGCGGAAGAGGAAGTCCAGGGCGTAGCCCTTGCCCTTTTTGTTCTGGTTGAAGCGCTCATAGACAATGGCGCCGGCCTGACGGGACACCTCGGCGGTGTTGTCGGTACAATTGTCGGCCACCACGTAGATGTCCAGGCAATCCTTGGGATAGCGCTGTTCCTTTAATGAGTGGATCAATTCTCCAATGACACCGGCCTCGTTTCGGGCGGAGATCACGGCCGCATAGCGGTGGATCTTGGCATCCTGGGACTGCTGCCAGTGCTTGCGGCGGACCACGCCGATCACCAGGTAGACCAGCTGATAAAAATAGGCCACCGTGAACAGAACCGCCAGGAAGAGGTTAAAGGCCTCTACCAGTTGAATCATATTCATGTCAATCACCTTTAATAACGTTTTTATCTTTGTGGACCTGCTTTGGATTTCGGTCTGATACATCATATCACGCTTCTTAAATATTACAAGATTGTTTCATGAGTCTTAATGAAAAGTTAAGAGTTCGTTCACAATTTCTTCAGGGCGAGTCAACATTTCGGTTTTATTTTCCTTGTTTTTCCTTTCTTAACTTGTGCATTCCCAACAAATCTTAAGATTTTCTGATGCGGCGTAGAATTTAAGCTATGAAATACTTTCTTAACATTTCCCGTTTTTCGCCCGAGAATTTTCACACAGACCGCCCCGACTCCCGTCTCCCTGAGACGGCTTGGAGGTCCCGTTACAAAGGTTTAACTCCATTTTACACAAATCCCGTAGAAGGGACAGGGCGGGTCTGCTACAATAAAGTCAGCTTCCCTTCCGAGGAAGGAGGAATCAAGATGGCAGGCCAGCGCCAGAGCATCGGAAATACGAGTTCAAGGCCCCACCGCGCCCGCCCCCTTCTCCCCCCTCGTCCTGCGGCAGATTCCGGGCTGGACACCCGTCCCTGTGTCCAGCCCAGGGTCTGCCGCTGCTTTTTTATCCGGAAGCGCCAGGGAACTACCAGTTGAGAGGAGTCGTTTTTATGCTGCCCTGTCAAAGTACCTGTCCCAACTATCAGAATGGCTGTCACAAGAGCTGCCCGGCCTGGAGAGAGCTCCAGGAGCGCCAGCGCATTCAGCGCCAACAGAAAAAAGCCTATCTGGACTACTACAATGATCTGTGTCTCACTATGACCCGGCAGTTTCGTGCCATGAGCCCCTGCCGCCTGATGCGCTAGTCCCCGATACATAGAAAAACGCCCCGGCCTGCCCAACCAAACGGGCAGGCCGGATTTTTTTGCTGTGGGATGGATTCCATAATAAATTTTTTATATATTTATATAAGGTATACAACCGATCCCTGCAAAATCGTACTGAATAAGTGAAAGCAGCTTTCAACGTCACCACAGGCAGGGGGGACCGATGTGAATGACCAAGAGCTTATCGACCTATATTGGGCCAGGAACGAACAGGCCATCCGGGAAACCGGCGTGAAATACGGCCGGCTCTGTGCTTCCATCGCCCGGAACATCTTAAAGAACGCCCAGGACTGCGAGGAGTGTATCAACGACACCTACTTTGCCCTCTGGAACGCCATCCCGGCCCAGCGCCCCAGCCGGTTTTCCGTCTTTATCGGCCGGATCACCCGGAATCTGGCTCTCAAACGCTTCACGTACCTCTCGGCAGCAAAGCGCAATCCGAACGCCCTCCTTTCCCTGGAGGAGTTGGGGGATTGTGTATCCGGGCGGGACACAGTGGAGTCGGAGGTGGAGCACCGGCGGGTGGAACAGGCCATCGACGCCTTTCTCTGGGCTCAATCCCCGGAAAAGCGGACTATTTTTATCCGCCGCTACTGGTATTTTGACTCCATTGAGGCCATCTGCCAATCCACCGGCTTCAGCCAGAGCAAAGTAAAATCCATGCTATACGAAATGCGCCGGAAACTGCGGGCGCACTTGGAAAGGGAAGGGATCGAGGTATGAAAAAGGAACAGCTTTCGGACCGAATCGGCAACATCGACGACCGGCTGATCCAGCAGGCGGAGCAGGTGCCTGATTACCGCCGGCAGCACCGGCAGAAGGGTCTGCGGCGGCTCATCTCCCTGGCCGCGGTAGCCGCCCTAATGGCATGCAGCTTCAGCGTGGGGGCCTGGGCTTTCTCCCGGGAAACCGTGGTGGAGGTCCCCGCAGAGCAGGAGACCATCGTACTGGAACAGCTCGGACTGACTCTGGTCCTCCCCCAGGATTGGAAGGGGCAGTATGGAGTCGAGATGTATGAGGACGGAAGCGGCTGCTCCGTCTATGTAAAGGCCGTCCACGATGGGGACGGTCCCTGGGCCGGGCAGGGCTATCTGTTCTGGATCGGCAACGCCTCCTATGACCAGAAACCGCTCACTCCGGAGCAGGTGCAGGAGCAAGTTCCCATCCCCTGTATCTATCTCTTCTCCACCGCGGAAACTACCTATATCTTGGGCATGAGCAGCGACGTGCAATATGACCCCAGCGACCCGGAGCAGGCCCAAATTTATCAGACCATGTATCAGCAGATCCAGGACATCGTTTTTCAAATCGACAATCCTGCGGTGATCGACCAAACCTAAACAGGCATAAAGCAGGCCGCCATCTCCGGAGGATGGCGGCCCGTTTTGTAGTCCTTGTCAAATGGGAAGCAGCGCACAGGCAATGCGGAAATAGACCACCAGGGAGATGGCGTCCACGATGGTGGTGATAAGGGGAGCAGCCATAATAGCCGGGTCGGCGTGGCACAGCTTGGCGGCCATGGGCAGCACGCCGCCCACCGTCTTGGCCAGCATCACGGTGACAAACAGGGCAAAAGCCACAGTAAGGGCCACCATGTGGTTGCCGGGGTAGGTGATCATCAGACGGACAAAGTTCACCGCGCTGAGCACCAGGCCCACCAGCATGCTCACCCGCAGTTCCTTCCAGAAGACCTTGGCGAAGTCTCCCAGCTGGATCTCGCCCACCGCCATACCCCGGATGACCAGGGTGCTGCTCTGGCTGCCGGCGTTTCCTCCGGTGTCGGTGAGCATGGGAATAAAGGTGACCAGCAGGGGCATGGCGGCAAAGGCGGCCTCGTACTGCCCCAGAATACCGCCGGTGATCATGCCGGAGATCATCAGCACCAGCAGCCACAAAATCCGGTGCTTGGCCAGGGAAAACACGCCGGTTTTCAGGTAGGGCTTCTCCGAGGGGGCCATGGCGGCCATCTTCTCAAAGTCCTCGGTGGCCTCCTCCTCCATGACATCCATCACGTCGTCCACCGTGACGATGCCCACCAGCCGGCCCTCCTTGTCCACCACGGGCAGGGAGATGAAGTCGTACTTCATCATCCGCTCCACCGCCTTCTCCTGGTCCTCGGTGGTCTCGGCGGTGATGACGTCGGTCTCCATGAGATCGGCCACCCGCTGCTCGTCCTGGGCCAGGAGCAGCTCCTTAATGGTGAGCACTCCCTCCAGGCGGCGGCCGGCGTCGGTGACGTAGCAGGTGTACACGCTCTCCGAGTTGTCCCCGGTGCGGCGGATGTGGGCGATGGCCTGAGAGACTGTCATGGACTGCTTCAGGTCGGTAAATTCGGCGGTCATGATGCTGCCCACCGAGTTGTCGGGGTAGTTCAGAAACTGGTTGATGAGTTTGCGGGTGTCGGGCCGGGCGGCCTTCAGCACCCGCTTGACCACATTGGCGGGCAGCTCCTCCAGCATGTCCACCGCGTCGTCCACATACAACTCCTCCACAATCGCGGAGACCTCCTGGTCGGTGGCCGACTGAATGATGATCTGCTGGGTGTCCGCCTCCAGATTGGAGAACACCTCCGCCGCCAGCTCCTTGGGCAGGGTGCGGAACACCACCAGGATCTTGTCCTTGGGCAGCGCCTCCAGGAACTCGGCGATGTCCACCTCGTTCTCCTCCAGCAGGGCGGCGCGCAGGGCGTGCAGGTCACGGCGCTCCAGCAGCTCCAGCAGCGCCTGAATATTCATCATCTTCTCCATAGGTTATTCCTCCTGTCTTTGATTTGATACAGCGAGGAAGACACCAAAGGGGCAAACAAAACCGCGGGAACGCTACCGAAGGGAGCTTCGGCGGTTCTCGCGGTGATATCCGGATATGGAGCTGCCTGGGCGGCACAAGACAGACCACCCCTCCGGGCGTGGTCTTATGTCACAGGGAGCGCCAGGCGGCCTGGACAGTTCCGGTCCATATGGGGACATCACGCTTCCTTTTGGTACTTCGTCCGCTTACGTCCACCTGGATTCCCTCCTTTTTCATCATTTGGCCGGGATTTTCCCGCCGGGGTCAGCATAACACAAAGCCACACAGGGAACAAGTTAAATTTTATTAAGGTTATACCGGGTCCGGCAGAGCGTATCCGGGTCAGCCGTGCTGGAAATAGAAGCGGCAAATTGCTTTGCTTTCCTCCGAACTCCACGGATGTGGTTAAAGCAAGCATTTTTACATTTTTGATAAAAATGCCTTCAATAAAGGGCAAAAGCTTTGCAAAACGGAGATTTTAATTTCCAATTCAATTTTCCGAAAATCAACTTTTTTGCCCTTATAAATCAGGGAGAAAGTGGGGTAGTCTGGCAAAGAAAAGGAAATTTTCCCCTCTCTTTTAAGCAGGAACTTTCCAAATCAAGGGAAGGAATGCAGCAAACTGCCCATATGTTCAATTTGTTAATTTTTCCCTCAATTTCCCCTGTTTTTGTCTGGTTTAACGGCTTATTTTTTGATGTTTTTATCTCTTTTGTGCAATTTTGACCTTATTTTGTGCATGATTGCCAGTTTCTCCCGACAGATTTTCGTCAACCAAACCGATCCTTTTTCCTTGCTTAACCATTTTTATGGTGCTAGAATATAAACACTAGTATGGAAACCTTTGGATGGGAAGAAGTACTGGTGAGACCCTTCCACAGCGCGTTTTTTGCGGCACAGAGAATTTTGCGCTGGAAGATCCACTTTTTGGTCGATCCACGTGCTGGAGAGATGGGAATGAATTGCGAAGGGGTGAAACGAACTGGAAAAAATCCAGTCCTGCCCGCCGGCCAGGAGGACAGGCCGTCCCGGATGGGGCGGACCGCCGCGGTACCCAGCGCTCCGCTGCGGCGGATGGCAAGCAGAATCTACAAAAGAAAGGAGAGTAAACCATGAGTAAGAAACTGAAAAAATCGCTGAGCTGGCTGCTGGCTCTTTGTATGATCTTGAGTCTGCTGCCTATGTCGGTTTTTGCGGCATCTGGGTCGGCCACAAAATCTGGAAAGTATGTCACTTTGGATTATGGTACCGGCTCTGCCAATCTGTCCATAACTGTCAACGTATACTATAACAACCAGAAGTTAGAGACTTTTTCTGTAAACAATGGTGCTAGAACCGCAAATCAGATGCATATCAGTCTGAAGGACAGTGAACAGAATAACTATGATATTGAGACCGTAACCATTAATCCGGGCGGCGGTGCGATCTTGACTGCCGAGGACGCGGATGCATGGGATTTGGGTATCTGGAACGTAGGTACAGATGATCCCGACGTTACTATTGATGTTACCCTCTGCAATCAATTCAAAGAACCTGAAATTGAGGGCGGCGTAATTGATACGGCCGGGGTCATCTACTACCGGGCGTATGATGCGCAGCTGCTGAAAATGCTGTATCTTGCAGGAGATCCGAACGTGAATGAGCAGACCGATATTAAGAGCGTTCAGATCCGATTTGTCAAGAATCTTGGTGCCTCAAATACATGGTCTATGATTGAGATGCCTTCGGCAGCGAAGAATCTTCACTACTTTTATCCTACTGCTGGATTGTCTAATGCCGGTGGTCTCGGCAACCCCAATAATATTCGGCAGCTGGAAATCACCTATGAGCAGGATGGCCAGGAAAAGACTGCCATTATCTCGTCCGGTGACCTCCTGTATTCCAACATTGGCGGGAACACCTATGAGATCAAAGCCAATGCAACGGGGGCAGACAGCACCAGCATTGTTGCATTTTACAATGAAGATGACGGCTTGCAGGATATCTACTCGCTCTATGCTGTTCGCTTTGTGAACAACAATGTCACACTTGTGGGCAATATGCCTGAGGCTCCTGAGTATAATAATTCGGAGTACATTTTTGCAAACTGGGCATATGATCCCAATGGCGGAGACGCATTCCTTTCCACGACACTTATAAACGGGGATGTGGATGTCTATGCAATGAAAGTATCTTCTGCTTCGCCTGGTGGCACAGAGTATCATGTTCTGAACCGGGATAACCTTCTGCTCAAGCGTTTTGTGGAGTTGTATAACGCACAGAATCCAACCGCTACAATTGACAGCACTGACATTGACTGGAACAATATCAAAATTGCTGTCAACGGCGCAGACAATGAGACTACAAATAAAGATTATTACATCAACGAGTGGAAAAATAACGGGGATTACTACTACGTAAACAACTATACTGCAGAGGGAGCGATAGGAGATACTCTTAAGAACACACACATTCCCGTAAATGAGATTTCCGGCATTACCATTTATGCTAAGGATGTATCTGGAAATGATCTTAATCCTGTTTTTATTTCCCGTGGTGATAATCGCGGACAGCTCAAGATTGAGCAAACAGAGTATGATCATATCATTGATTTGGCCATCATCGAGGCTCCTACCAAGCCTAGTGATAGCGACCTGACCGGCGATACTAATGCCCCGGGCATCCTGGGCAAGATCAAAGTTCAGTGTACAAACACCGAAGCTGATCACAAGGTTACTTTCCAGGATTATGCTGTTCTGAGCGATAGCTGCGACGTTGGTGAAGTGACCGCTCAGGCTGACGGCGGCTACACCTGCGACGTTACTGTGAAGTCTGATCCGTACATTACTGAGTTTAATAAGGACACTGGTAATGTAACTCACACTCTGGAGAAGGCGCCTGAGCCCATCACCCTGACTTGGAATGATACTACTTGCCAGTGGGACGCTCCTAAAGATGCACTGCCCGTGACCTTTGAGGTAACGTGCGAGCCCACCACGCCTTCCGATCCGGATAAGCCCGCCAAGCCCACCGTGAACGACCTAGGCTTTATCAAGGTCAAGGTGGTGTGCAATAACAATCAGGCAACTCATAGTAGCCCCGAGCCCTATGGTCTCTTGGAAGGCGGCTTCAACATCGGTGAGGTTCAGGGAGATGCTACTTCCGGTTACACCTGTACTGTCACTGTATCCCCCGATGCGTATGTGACTCAGTACAATACGGATACAGGGGTGAATCACACCCTGGATCCTAATACTCAGGATAGTAAGGATATTACCGTTATATCGAAGGCTGGTTCTTGGATTGCGGAAGATCCTTCTGCTGCCACCGTAGAATACAAGGTGAAGTGTACTGCCTCTCAGCAGGCCATCACCTTCACCTACAAAGCCGGTGCTAACGGTACTCTGACTGGTGCGGTCAGCGAGGAAGTCCCTGTCTTTAATGGTACTTCCGCCTATCCCACAAACGTTCCTACTCCTAATCCTGCGACCGGCTACCAGTTTGCCGGCTGGCAGATTGGTGACCCCTCTTCTGATCCCTTAGTTTCCACCGAGACCCTGAAGGGTATGAAGTTCTCTGAGAACACCACCTTTACTGCCATCTTTAAGGCGGAAGAAACTCCCGCTCCTGAGACCATCACCTTTACCTACAAAGCCGATGCTAACGGTACTCTGACGGGTGCGGTCAGCGAGGAAGTTCCTGTCTTTAATGGTACTTCCGCCTATCCCACAAACGTTCCTACTCCTAAGCCTGCGACCGGCTACCAGTTTGCCGGTTGGCAGATTGATGGTAAGCCCTCTTCTGATCCCTTGGTTTCCACCGAGACCCTAAAGAGTATGAAGTTCTCTGAGGACACCACCTTTACTGCCATCTTTAAGGAAGATTTCACTCAGCAGGACCTGATCTCCTATACCGTGAAATATTTCTTTAACGGAAAAGAAGACAAAAAGGCCGAATTGGTTGTCTATGGAAATGTGTGGGTCAATGCAGAAAAAGAACTGACGGTAGACGAGGATACGATTATTCGTTCCTTCGAGGGATACACCTTCGACCACTCTAATCCTGCGAACCTGCCCTATGCGGCCAAGGACGGCGCAGTGATCGAACTGTACTATGTCTCCAACCCTGTCACCAAATTCTGGACTGTCAGCTTTGACAGCAACGGCGGCTCTGCGGTTGCCTCCCAGAGAGTACGGAATGGAAACACCGCATATGAGCCCAAGGACCCCACCCGCAGCGGGTATTGGTTTGTCGGCTGGTATACAAAGTATGGCAAAGCCTATGACTTTGATACTCCTGTAACCGGCAATATCACCCTGTACGCCCGTTGGGAGCGGAAGACCTCCATCGAGCAGAGATTTACCATCGAGGCCACCGCTCACAAGGGCGGCGAGATCTCCCCTGACGGTATCTACAAGGTCTACAAGTACTCCGACAAGACCTATACCATCACCGCCGACAAGGGCTACAAGATCTACGACGTGGTGGTGGACGGTGTCAGCGTGGGCGCGGTGCACACCTACACCTTTGAGCGGGTGACGGAAGACCACACCATCGAGGTCTACTTCGCCAAGCTGCCCACCGACCCCGATGACAGCGGCACCTCCAACTGGCTGGAGACCAAGGACCACGTGGCCTACATGACCGGTTATCCCGACGGCACCTTCGGCCCCAACCGCAACATGACCCGTGCCGAGGTCGCTCAGATGTTCTACGCTCTGCTGCTGAACAAGAACGTGACCACTACCGTGGCCTTCTCCGACGTCTCTGCGGACGCCTGGTACGCCAAGGCTGTGAACACTCTGGCCTCCCTGGGTATGGTTTCCGGCTATCCCGATGGTACCTTCCATCCCGATGCCCCCATCACCCGCGCTGAGTTCGCTACCATCGCTCTGGCTTTCGCCTATGAGCCTCTGACCGCGAGCTGCAACTACAACGATGTGCCTACCAGCGCCTGGTTCTACACCTACGTCGCTCAGGCCACTACTTACGGCTGGATCGGAGGCAGCAATGGCTACTTCCGTCCCAACGACAACATCACCCGCGCTGAGGTCTCTGTGATCGTCAACAACATGCTGGGCCGCGCCGCCGATGAGGACTACGTGGACGAGCACGCGGACGATCTGGTCACCTTCCCCGACGTGAGATCCTCCTTCTGGGGTTACTACTCCATCATGGAAACCGTGAATGACCACGAGTACGTCAAGCTCAACGGTCTGGAGGATTGGAAGTAATCGGACTTCTTGTCTGATTCTCCGTTCTGAAACGTCAAAAAACAGCGGACTGCCTTTCGGCAGTCCGCTGTTTTTCTTCCGCAAAGATCGAGTCCCATAAAAGAGGGCCACCCGTTGGGCGGCCCTCTTCGGTTTATTCATCCTCTGGGATCATAGGTATATACCGGAGGCGCGGGGGGAAGCAGGGATTTCCGGGCGTCGTAGAACCCGGCCCGGGACAGCCCCTGGTAGGGCATGAGCCACAGTTCCACCGGGATGCATACCAGGGCGCTCACCACGCCCCCCACCGTCGTCCCGGCAGAGAGGGTGAGGACGGTGCTCAGGTCTCCGCCCCCCTGAATGACTCCTATCAGAGTAGGCATCAGGAAGATCCCCTGGATCACCGCCGCCAGAGCCCACTCCAGCAGGTACCAGCCCAAAAAGGACAGGTCCAGCTTGAAGAGCTCCATCTTCCAGCCCCGCATCATCCCCACGCTCTCGGTCACCGCGTCAGAGGCGTTCCAGCGGTCGGCGTGGTCCATGAGCAGGTAGGGGGCCAGGGCGTAGCGCAGGCGGATCACGTAAATATATGGCACCATCAGCAGGCTGTACAGCTCCACCATCAGCAGCATCATCTCCAGACTGTTCGCCCCGGAAATGAGTACAGTAGCGGGAATCACGGGCACCAGACACCAGGCAAACAGCCGCAGAAAGATGTGGATCTCCATCAGCAGTACCCTTCCTGCCATGCCGAAGCCATCGATGAGGGTCCCGTAGTTGGCCTCCTCCCGCCGCCAGGCCCGCAGGCACCAGATTTTATAGCCGAAGTCCATGACCAGGCTGTACATGATCAGCAGCAGAGAGAAGAACAGGGGGAAAAACTGAATGGCCTGGGTGCTGCTCACAATCGAGGTAGTGAACCCGGCCAGATCGGCCACCGTGCTCACCCCCGTGGTCAGCGCCCAAAACAGCAGGGCCACCAGCCAGGCGGGAGGTACGTTTTGTCGCATGACCTGTCTGGCCCGCTCCTTCAGGGCCTTGCGGTGGATCTCCATGGGCATAACTTGTGTCTCCGTTCTATGATTCTGATTTCCCTCAGTTGTCCCAGTTCTCCATCACCTGGCGCAGCTGGTCAGCCAGCCTTGCCAAATCCTTGTTGGGGCGTCCGCGGCTGCGGCTGATGAGAGCCTCCAGCTGTTTGGACACGTCCACCAGGCGGACATAGGCGGGGGAACCCTGGGCTGCGCCGCCGGACACCCGCTTGGGCTCCAGCACCACGCCCTTGGCCAGCATCACATTCTCCGCCAGGTCGTAGACCTCCTGGTAGAGGGGTGCGTGGGCGGGAATGCCCTGGTCATTGAGGGTTTGGGCAAACAGATCGGTGACCGGGCTGTCGCCGTGGACCACAAAGACCTGTTTGGGGATGGGGTTAAAGCGGCCGATCCAGTCCAGCAGATGGGTCCGGTCGGCGTGGGAGCTGAGTCCCTTGAAGTTGACGATGCGGGCGTTGACGGCGATCTCCTCGCCGAAGAGTTTCACCGATTTGGCGCCCTCCAGCAGCCGGCGGCCCAGAGAGCCCTCTGCCTGGTAGCCCACAAACACCACGGCGCACTCGCTGCGCCACAGGTTGTGCTTCAGGTGGTGGCGGATCCGGCCCGCGTCACACATACCGGAGGCGGAAATGATGACCTTGGACCGTGGGTCCATGTTCAGGGCCTTGGACTCGTCGGTGGACTGCACCAGGGTAAGTCCGGGGAAGGTGAACAAGTTTTCGCCCCCCTGGAGGACAGCAATGGCCTCCTCGTCCAGGTAGCCCCGCAGGTCCCCGGCGTAGATCTTGGTGGCCTCGGCGGCCAGGGGGCTGTCCACGCACACCTGAAAGTCGGGGTAGGTCTTTACCAGACCTTCATTTTTGATTTCCCGCAGGAAGTACAAAAGCTCCTGGGTACGGCCCACAGCAAAGGATGGGATGACCACATTGCCGCCCCGGGCAAAGGTGTCGTCAATGAGCTGGGCCAGGGCGCCGGTGTAGCTCTCAGGCACCTCGTGGTCCCGGTCGCCGTAGGTGGACTCCATGACCACGTAGTCCGCCTCTTCCAGGAACTCCGGGTCCCGGATGATGGGCTGGTCCACGTTGCCCAGGTCGCCGGAGAAGACCAGCTTGCGCTTCACGTCCCCCTCCTGAGCCCAGATCTCCACAATGGAGGAGCCCAGCAGATGGCCCGCGTCCCGGAAGCGGATCTTCACCCCCTCGCACAGGTCCAGCATCTGGCCGTACTCCACGGTGTAGAGCTGCTCCAGCGCAGCCTCCGCGTCGGCCACTGTGTACAGCGGCTCCACCTCCGGCCGGCCGGCACGCTTTCCTTTCTGGTTCTGCCACTGGGCGTCGCTCTCCTGGATGAAGGCGGAGTCCCGCAGCATAATGGACAGCAGTTCCCCGGTGAGCCGGGTGGTAAAGATCTGGCCCGTAAACCCCTCCTTCACCAGCAGGGGAATGCGGCCGGAGTGGTCGATGTGGGCGTGGGTAACGATCACATAGTCGATGTAGCTGGGAGAAAAGTCCAGCGCGTTGTCGTCGTGCTCATCCCGTCCCTGCTGCAAACCGCAGTCGATGAGGATCTTCTTTCCCCCCACCTCCAGACAGTGGCAGCTTCCTGTGACCGCGTGAGCCGCGCCGAAGAATGACAGCTTCATAACCGTGCCTCCTGTGTTCACATGATGACTATATTGTACATCGAACCCAGGGATAATTCCATAACAATTTGTGAATCTTGTCTGTTTTACAGCACCTGGAAGTGCCGCAGGGCTTTGACAATGCCGTCCTCGTCCACCGAGTCGGTGGCCCAGTCGGCCTGGGTCTTCACCGCATCGCTGGCGGTGCCCATAGCCACGCCGATGCCGGCATGGACCAGCATGGTCAGGTCGTTCTCTCCGTCGCCGAAGGCCATGCACTCCTCCACCGGGATGCCGAAGAAATCCAGAATGGCGTCCATGCCCTTGTCCTTGCCGCCGGTGGGAGGGATGACGTCCAGGAAGTGGGGATGCCAGCGGGTGGTCTTTAGATGGGGCGCCCGGTCCAGGAGCAGGTGCTCGTTGTCCCGGTCCAGGAAGGTGATGGCCTGATAGATCTCCCGGCCCAAGGCATAGGAGGCGGGACGCACCGGGGGCAGGGACAGGTTCAGGTCCTTCATAAAGGCCCGGGTCAGGTCGTTGACGCAGTTGAGGTAGATCTCCTCCCCCTCCAGGAAGATGCAGGAGAAGGCATCGTCTCCCGCCGCGGCCACCAGTTCCTCCACCGCCTGAGGGGGCATGGGGTTCTTCCGCAGCACCTGGTCTCCGGCAAAGCAATACTGCCCGCTGAGGGTGACGTAGCCGTCGAAGGGAAACAGGTCCCGCACCTGGCCCAGCATCTTCTGGTGCCGCCCGGTGGAGAGGAAGAGCTTGATACCTCGCTCCCGCAGGGTGTGCAGAGCCTGCATGGCGGAATCGGGAACGGTATGGGTTTTGAAGCTGACTAAGGTGCCGTCCACATCAAAGAAAATGGCTTTGATCATATGTTTCTATTTTCTCCTTAAAAAAAGCTCCTACTTTTTTCGAGAAAAAAGTAGGCAAAAAAGCTTTCTGCGAAACTTCGTTTCGTATCTGGGCACGCTGAGAGCCTGGGGATTGACATGCGGAGGAAGAGGCTGCGAAGGGGCCGATGTCCCCATCGGCCCGCAGCAAAATCATCTTATTGGGAGGCCTCTGCCGGCTCCAGTTTTTCCACCAGCGCCCACTCCACTCGGCGCTCGCACAGCTCCTCCACCCGGATGCGCAGGCCCATGGCCTCTACCACCGGACGGCTGCCGTCCTCGGGGATGACGGGCAGCAGGGCAAAGACCAGGCCGCCCACGGTGTCGCAGTCCAGCTTCTCCAGTTCTTCCTCGTCCAATTCAATGCCCATGGCCTGGGCCAGCTCCTCCAGATCGGCGGAGCCGGACACCTTCCACTGCTTGTCGCTGAGCTGGATGATCTCCTGCTCTTCCTGGGGGTCAAACTCGTCGTAGATCTTGCCCACCAGCTCTTCCAGCAGGTCCTCCAGGGTGAGCAGGCCGCCGGTACCGCCGTACTCGTCCACCACCAGGGCCATGTGGATCTTCCGGCTCTGCATATCCCGGAACAGCACGTCGGCCCGCACCGACTCGGGGACAAAATAGGCCGGCCGGAGCAGCTTTTCCAGGGGCAGAGGCTCCGGCTTACTTTTATTGATGAGGTAATCTCTCGTAGACAGAATGCCCACGATGTCGTCGATATCGTCCTTATAAACCGGGAACCGGGACAGGCCGGAGGACTGGATGGTGTCCAGAATGGTGGCGTCGTCGTCGTCCAGCGCCAGGGTGACCATGTCGGTGCGGTGGAGCATCACGTCCTCGGCAGTCATGTTATTGAACTCAAAGATGTTGGCGATGAGCTCCTTTTCATTTTGCTCGATGGCGCCGGACTCCTCGCCCTCCTCCACCATGGCCATGATCTCATCGGTGAGCTCCTCATTCTTATCCCGGCGCAGCCAGGCCAGAACCGGCCGGTGGAGCAGCAAAATCAAGTTGACAGCCAAACTGATCCCAAACAATATGGGCCATAAATGGTCCCCGGACACAAAAATTCCCCCTTATTTCTACCAAACAATTTCCTGTGAATGGCACAAGCATACCACAAATCCCACCGCTTCGCAAGGGGAAGCACCGCCCCATCCGGTTAAGAGCCGGTAAACTTTGTGGAAGAAACCGGAGAAATCCCGGGTTTTTTAGACATTTTCCTCCCGGTATGTTACAATGGAACGTATCAAATCGCCCCGGGGAGAGAGGAACTTCCCCGCGGGACGCGGAAGGAGAGAAAGCCCTTGAAGGTGGACATGGATCGGTTGTCCCGCCACGGGCGGGAGGGGATCACCTTTCTGAAATGGGCCCTGTATGCCTGCGGCATCGGTCTGCTGGTAGGGGCGGTGGCGGCCGCCTTCCACTTCGGCATCGATTGGGCTACCGCCCTGCGCAGCGCCCATCCCTGGATCATCTGGCTGCTCCCGGTAGGGGGCGTGGCCATCGTACTCATGTACCGGGTGTGCAATATGGAGAAGGACCAGGGCACCAACCTGGTGCTGGTGGCGGTGCGGGAGGCGGAGCCGCTGAAGCTGCGCACCGCGCCTCTCATCTTCCTGTCCACCATCCTTACCCACCTGGTGGGCGGCTCGGCAGGAAGGGAGGGGGCGGCCCTGCAACTGGGCGGCTCCCTGGCCGCCTGGGTGGGCCGGGCCATCGGCCTGGACGACAAGGACCGGCGGGTCATGGTCATGTGCGGCATGGCCGGAGCCTTCTCCGCCCTGTTCGGCACTCCCCTCACCGCCGCCGTGTTTGCCATGGAGGTAGTGAGCGTGGGCGTCATGTACTACGCCGCCCTGGTGCCCTGCGCCGTGTCGGCCTCGGTGGCCTTCCTGCTGGCCCAGCGGCTGGGCCTGCATCAGGAGAGCCCCATCTACACCATCGGGCAGACCATGGCCCTCTCCCCGGTCTCCATGCTCCAGGCGGCGGCGCTGGGTCTGCTGTGCGCCCTGGTGTCCATCCTCTTCTGCAAGGCTATGCACACCGCCCCCAAGCTCTATGCCAAGGTGCTGCCCAACCCCCTGGCCCGGGCGGCAGCGGGGGGCACCCTGGTGCTGCTGCTCACCCTGCTGGTGGGCAACCAGAACTACAACGGCGCGGGAGATGCCGTCCTGCGCTCCATGCTGGCCGGTGAGACCATTCCTCAGGCCTTTCTGCTGAAAATCCTGTTTACTGCCCTCACCCTGGGCGCCGGCTTCCGGGGCGGTGAGATCGTTCCCGTCCTCTTTACCGGCGCCGCCTTCGGCACCACGGTGGGTCCTCTGCTGGGCATTCCCCACGGGTTCGGCGGCGCCATGGCCATGGCGGCTGTGTTCTGCGGGGCCACCAACTGCCCCATGACCGCCCTGCTCCTCTCCCTGGAGCTGTTCGGCGCCCCCGGCCTGCCCCTGTACGCCCTGTGCTGCGGCGTGTCCTACATGCTCTCGGGCTACTACGGATTGTACAGCGAACAGAAGATCGTCTACTCCAAGTTTAAAACGGAGTGGATTGACAAGAAGGCTCAGTGACCCAACCCCCTGGGGCAGTAAGGGCGGCGGGTTTTGCCTGCGGCGACAACAAGATATTGTGGCGCATTTTTTGTCGAATTCAATATATTGACTCCCCCCCTGGAAAGTGATATAGTGAAGTCACGCAAATCACGGCCCGGCGCTTGCCGGGCCGTTCCAGTCTGAGTAATAAGGGAGAGAGTGCCATGTACCAAGTGACAAAGCGCGACGGCACCGCCGCCGCGTTCGAAATCGGAAAAATCAGCGCCGCCATCACCAAGGCCTTCCAGGCCCTGGAGAAACAGTTCCACCCCAGCGTCATCGACCTGCTGGCCCTACGGGTCACCGCCGACTTTGAGCCCAAGGTGCGGGATGGCCGCATCGCCGTGGAGGACATCCAGGACAGCGTGGAGAAGGTCCTCTCCGAGGCGGGCTACGCCGACGTGGCCAAGGCCTACATTCTCTACCGCAAACAGCGGGAGAAGGTGCGCAACGTCAATTCCGCCCTGCTCAACTACAAGGAGCTGGTGGACAACTACCTGCAAATCAACGACTGGCGTGTGAAGGAGAACTCCACCGTCACCTACTCCGTGGGCGGCCTGATCCTCTCCAACTCCGGCGCCATCACCGCCAATTACTGGCTCTCCGAGATCTATGACCAGGAGATCGCCAACGCCCACCGCAACGCGGAGATCCACCTCCACGATCTAAGTATGCTCACCGGCTACTGCGCCGGCTGGAGCCTGAAGCAGCTTATCCAGGAGGGGCTGGGCGGCATCCCCGGAAAAATTACCTCCGCCCCCGCCAAGCACCTGTCCACCCTCTGCAACCAGATGGTCAACTTCCTGGGTATCATGCAGAACGAGTGGGCGGGCGCCCAGGCCTTCTCCTCCTTTGACACCTACCTTGCCCCCTTCGTCAAGGTGGACAACCTGGACCAGAAGCAGGTCAAGCAGTGCATCCAGTGCTTCGTCTACGGCGTCAACACCCCCAGCCGCTGGGGCACCCAGGCTCCCTTCTCCAATATCACCCTGGACTGGACCGTGCCCAAGGACTTGGAGAACCTGCCCGCCATCGTAGGCGGCAAGGAGATGGACTTCACCTACGGGGATTGCAAGAAGGAAATGGACATAGTGAACAAGGCCTTCATCGAGATCATGATCGAGGGCGACGCCAATGGCCGGGGCTTCCAGTACCCCATCCCCACCTACTCCATCACCCGGGACTTCGACTGGAGCGAGACCGAGAACAACAAGCTCCTCTTTGAGATGACCGCCAAGTACGGCACCCCCTACTTCTCCAACTATATCAACTCCGACATGGAGCCCTCCGACGTGCGCTCCATGTGCTGCCGCCTCCGTCTGGACCTGCGGGAGCTGCGGAAAAAGTCCGGCGGCTTCTTCGGCTCCGGCGAGTCCACCGGCTCCGTGGGCGTGGTCACCATCAACCTGCCCCGCATCGCCTACCTGGCCAGCGACGAGGCCGACTTCTACAAGCGCCTGGACCACCTGATGGACATCTCCGCCCGCAGCCTGAAAACCAAGCGCACCGTCATCACCAAGCTGCTGGACGCGGGCCTGTATCCCTATACAAAGCGTTATCTGGGCAGCTTTGATAACCATTTCTCCACCATCGGCCTCATCGGCATGAACGAGGTGGGCCTGAACGCCAAGTGGCTGCGGGCCGACCTCACCCACCCCGAGACTCAGAAGTTTGCCAAGGACGTGCTCAACCACATGCGGGAGCGCCTGAGCGACTATCAGGAGCAGTACGGCGACCTCTACAACCTGGAGGCCACCCCCGCCGAGTCCACCACCTACCGCTTTGCCAAGCACGACAAGGAGGAGTTCCCCGACATCATCACCGCCAACGAGAACGGTACTCCCTACTACACCAACTCCTCCCACCTGCCCGTGGGCTACACCGAGGACATCTTCTCCGCCCTGGACATCCAGGACGAGCTCCAGACCCTCTACACCTCCGGCACCGTGTTCCACGCCTTCCTGGGCGAGAAGCTGCCCGACTGGAAGGCGGCGGCCAACCTGGTGCGGAAGATTGCGGAGAACTACAAGCTGCCCTACTACACCATGTCCCCCACCTACTCCGTCTGCGCCGACCACGGCTACCTCACCGGCGAGCAGCACGTCTGCCCCATCTGCGGCAAGGAGGCCGAGGTATACAGCCGCATCACCGGTTACTATCGCCCGGTGAAGAACTGGAACGACGGCAAGACCCAGGAGTTCAAGGACCGGAAGGTGTACGACATCAACCACTCTCACCTGCGCCGTGCCGGCCGCGCCGGCTCTCAGGTCACGGTAAACAGCACTGTGGCGCAGAAGGCGGACAGCGACGAGCTGCTCCTCTTCACCACCCGCACCTGCCCCAACTGCCGCCAGGCCATCAGCCTGCTGGACAAGGCGGGCATCCCCTACCGGAAGGTAGTGGCCGAGGAGAGCCCCGACCTCACCACCCGCTACGGCGTGCGGCAGGCTCCCACCCTGGTCTATGAGGAGCAGGGACAGGCGGTGAAGCTCACCGGCGTGGGCGCCATCAAGAAGTTCGCCGATCAGAACCGCGCCGCCGTCTGACCTACTTTTCTTGAAAGAAAAGTAGGCAAAAGAACTTTGTGCGAAACTGCGTTTCGCCTCTTCCCCGTTTCGCAGCATCTCCAGTAGGAGCGACATTTCCCGTCGCTCCTACTTTTTTATGTCTTTTATGGCCTTGTAGGGGTACCCCGCCCGACACCCGCCGCACCGAACAAGTAGGCAGGCGCCAGGCGGCGTTAAATAGACCTACCTGAGCAGCAAATTTTGAAGCAGCAGGGCCCAGTGGCCCGGAAAGCGGCGTAAACTCCACTCAAATTTTGCCCGCCGGAACTTATGTACCAACCAAAGTTGCCCGCTCTCGTAAATGGGGGTCCGGGGGGAGACGGCATGGAGGACCGGGCGGCCCTGCCGCCGGTCCGATTGCGGCTCCCCCCGGCGGCGCTTTGGTTACTTTGCCGCCGCGGGCAAAGTAACCCCCGCCCTCTCTCCCAGAAGAATTAAAAACTTATCCACATCCTGCCCAAAAAATGTGGATAAAAAATACTCCGTTCCCACGAAGGGAACGGAGTATTGGTTTGGTCAGATTATTCCTCTGCCATTGCCTTGGCGGCCTCAATGGCCTTGGCCTGGGCGGCAGGGGGGCAGTCCTCGTAGCGGACAAAGTGGAAGGTGAAGGAGCCGCGGGACTGAGTCATCGCCCGCAGGTCGATGGCGTAAGAGGTCATCTCCGCCATGGGCACCTCAGCCTCAATGATCTGCTCGCCGCCGGGGGCGGGAGTCATGCCCATCACGCGACCGCGGCGCTTGTTCAGATCGCCGATCACGTCGCCCATGTAGCTGTCGGGCACGGTGACCTTCAGCTCACCCACGGGCTCCAGCAGCACGGGGTTGGCCTCGGGCATGGCGGCCTTGTAGGCCAGCTGGGCGGCGGTCTTGAAGGCGATTTCGGAGGAGTC
>CALWYB010000018.1 GCA_944385665.1 uncultured Oscillospiraceae bacterium | reverse complement strand
GTAAGGAGATCAGCAAGTGCAACGCCCGCCAGCTCACCACCTACCGCCGCTACGACATCGGCTTTGTCTTCCAGTTCTACAACCTGGTCCAGAACCTCACCGCCCTGGAGAATGTGGAGCTGGCCGCCCAGATCTGCAAAAACCCCCTGCCGGCGGAGGAAGTATTGCGGCATGTGGGATTGGGGGAACGGCTCAACAACTTCCCCGCCCAGCTCTCCGGCGGCGAGCAGCAGCGGGTGGCCATCGCCCGGGCGCTGGCCAAAAACCCCAAGCTGCTGCTGTGCGACGAGCCCACCGGCGCCCTGGACTACATCACCGGCAAGGCCATTTTGAAGCTGCTCCAGGACACCTGCCGCCAGCAGGGGATGACGGTGGTGGTCATCACCCACAACACCGCCATCGCCCCCATGGCCGACAAGGTGATCCACGTGAAAAACGGCCGGGTGGACCGGGTGGTGCGCAACAGCAGCCCCATGCCGGTGGAACAGATCGAGTGGTAAAAAGAAGGATTTCGTGAGCAATATGAGAAAAAAAACAACAACAAGGGAAAGGGGAGAGGCGGCATGAAAACCAGAAAAAAGCGCGTGCCCAACCGCCTGCTCACCGACACCCTGCGGGAGATCAAGAACACCCGCAGCCGCTTTCTCTCCATTCTGGTCCTGTCCGCCCTGGCGGTGTGCTTTCTGGCGGGCCTGCGGGTCACCGAGCCCGACATGAAAAACAGCGTGGACCAATATCTGGATGCCCAGCAGCTCATGGACCTGCGGGTGGTGTCCACCCTGGGGCTGACGGAGGAGGACGTGGACGTCCTCAGCCGCCAGGAGGGGGTGGCGCTGGCCCAGGGGGCCTATACCGTCGATGCCACGGTGAAAGTGTCGGATAAGGATTCTACTGTAAAGGTATTATCCTTCACAGATGAAATCAATATTCCCGACCTCCAGGAGGGACGTCTCCCGGAAAACGCCGGAGAATGTTTGGTAGAACCCCGGTTTTTGCAGGAAACCGGCCTTTCTGTGGGGGATAAAATTACATTGGACACGGGAACCGGGGACTATGAGGACGCCCTGGTCCAGTCAGAATTTACCATTGTTGGAAGCGCCAACTCCCCCCTGTACCTGGGCGTGGAGCGGGGCTCCTCCACCCTGGGCACCGGCAAGGTGAGCTATTTTATCCTCCTGCCCATGGAGTCCTTCGATATGGAGACCTACACCGACGCGTACCTCCTCTTTGACGGGGCCGCGGAGCTGATGACCTACAGCGACGCCTACGAGGATTTGGTGCAGGGGTACAGCGACCAGCTGGAGCCCCTCTCCAAGGAGCGGGCCCAGCTGCGGGGAGACTCCATCCGGGACGACGCCCAGGCGGAGATCGACAAGGCCAAGCAGGAGCTGGCCGACGCGGAAGTGGAGGTGGCCCAGGAGCTCTCCGATGCCGAAGCGGAGCTGGCCGATGCCCGGAAGGAGCTGGACGACGGCTGGGCGGAGTACCGGGACGGGGAGGACACCTTCAACCGGGAGATTGCCGACGGGGAGCAGGGGCTGGCCGACGGAAAGCAGGAGCTGGACGATGCAAAACAAGAGCTGGACGACGGAGAGCAGGAGCTGGCCGACGCCCGGAAGGAGCTGGATGACGGCTGGACGGAGTATTATGACGGCCTGGTGGAGTATCAGGACGGTCTGAAGGAGTGGCAGGACGGCCTGGCAAAGTACGAGGACGGCCTCAAGGAGTACCAGGACGGCGAGGCTCAGCTGGAGGACGCCCGGAAGGAGCTGGACGACGGCTGGGACGAGTACTACGACGGCCTGGAGGAGTATGAGGACGGTGTGGACCAGCTCAATGCCGGGCGGCGGGAGCTGCAGGAGCAGGAGGCCGCCTTCCAGGACGGCCTGACCCAGTTCCGCAGTCAGCTGCCCGCCCTGGGCCTGCCCAGCTACTCCAGCAACAGCCAACTGCTCTCCGCCATGGCGGGCAGCGACGGGGCGCTCATTGACAGCACGCTGAACACCACCCGCAGCAACCTGAGCAGCGGCATCCAGCTGCTGGACGGCATTGCCCAGCTGGAGAGCCAGCTGGGGGACTACGCCAGCGCGGATACTGCCTACCTGACAGAGCAGAAAAGTCAATTGGAGAGCGGCATCACCGGGCTGAACACCCAGATTACCCAGACCCAGCAGGCTCTGGAGAGCCTTGCCCAGGACGACCCGGATTATGAGACGAAAAAGGCCCAGCTGGAGGCCACGCTGACTACGCTCAAGGAACAGCTGACCTCCGCAGAGAGCACGCTGGCCGGATTAAACCAGGTCATCCCCTATAAGCAGCAGCTGGACAGCCTGCGGGCGCAGCGGGATGCGGCCGGTCTCACCAACACCACCTCCCAGCAGCTCCAGGCCCAGCTGGACCAGCTCTACACTACGGTGAATGGCCGGAGGGTGCCCGTGTCCACCTCCGTGTTCCTGTCCGCCAACCAGCAGATCCAGGACGGCTGGCAGGAGATTTACGACGGCCAGGCGGAGCTCTCCGACGCCCGCCGGCAGCTCCAGGACGCCAAAGAGCAGCTGGAGGAGGGCGAAGCGGAGTATGAGGACGGCGTGGCCGAGCTGGAGGACGCCAAGAAAGAGCTGGACGACGCCAAGAAGGAGCTGGACGACGGCTGGGCGGAGCTGGAGGACGGACGTCTGGAGCTGGAGGACGCCAAGAAAAAGCTGGATGACGGCGAGGCGGACTATGCCGACGGCCTGAAGGAGTGGCAGGACGGCCAGGCGGAGTACGAGGACGGCTACCGGGAGTGGCAGGACGGCAAGGCCACCCTGGAGCAGGAGCGGGCCGACGGCCTGGCCGAACTGGCCGACGCCAAAAAAGAGCTGTACGATGGGGAGGCCGAGTACGCCGACGGCTACCAGGAGTACGTGGACGGCAAGGCGGAGGCGGAGGCGGAAATCGCCGACGCCCAGAAGAAGGTGGAGCAGGCCCAGCGGGATCTGGACGATCTGGACGACTGTGAGTGGTACCTGCTGGACCGGGACACCAACATGGGCTTTGTCAGCTACTCCATGGACGCCGACCGCATGGGCAACCTGGCCAGCGTCTTTCCCCTGATTTTCTTCCTGGTGGCGGCCCTGGTGTGTCTCACCACCATGACCCGCATGGTGGAGGAGCAGCGGGTGGCCATCGGCGGCATGAAGGCCCTGGGCTACTCCAAGGGGGCCATCGCCATCAAATATGTGGGCTACGGTTTCCTGGCCAGCGCGGTAGGCTCGGTGGTGGGATTGGCCATCGGCCTCACCCTGCTGCCCTGGATTATCTGCACCGCCTGGAAGATCATCTACACCTTTGGACCCATCCACTACGGCATCGAGCCCGCCACCTCCATCACCGCCTGCCTGGCGGCGGTGGGGACGGTCACTCTGTCCGCCCTGGGGGCCTGCTTCAGCACCCTCACCGCTGTGCCCGCCCAGCTCATGCGGCCCAAAGCGCCCCCCATGGGCAAGCGCATCCTGCTGGAGCGCATCACCCCCCTGTGGCGGCATCTGTCCTTCAACTATAAGATCACCCTGCGCAACCTCTTCCGGTACCAGAAGCGGTTCTGGATGACCGTCATCGGCATCGGCGGCTGCGCCGCCCTCATCGTCACCGCCTTTGGCCTGCGGGATTCTATCTTCGCGGTGATGGATAAGCAGTACGACGAGATCTACCGCTACTCCGCCCAGCTGGGCCTGGTGGAGCACATCACCCCCGGCGAGTGGGCTGAGGTGGAGAAGGCCCTGGACGGCAGCGATCTGGTGGAGGACTGGACCCAGGAGCACACCGAGACCATCACCGCCGAGAGCGCCGCCTACACCGCCGACGCCACCCTGGACGTGGTGGAAAACAGCGGCGTGCTGGAGCGGTTTGTCAACCTGCGCCACCGCACCGACGACCAGACCGTCACCCTGCCCGACGATGGGGTGGTGATTACCGAAAAGCTCTCCCTGCTGCTGGGCGTGAAGGCGGGGGACACCATCACCCTGGACGGGGACAGCCGGGTGGAGGTCCGGGTGGCCGATATCACCGAGCACTACATCCAGCACAATGTGTACATGTCGGCCACCTACTATGAGCAGGTGTTCGGCCAGGCTCCCCAGGAGAACGCCGTGCTGGTCCGCTACGACACCCAGGCCGACGGCGCCCAGGAGCTGGAGCAGGAGCTGGTCTCCCTGGACGGCATCAGCTCCCTGACCCGCATTGAGGATACCCGTCAGACCTTCGGCACCAGCCTGGAGAGCGTGGACTACGCCGTGGCCCTGATTATCGTATGCGCCGCCGCCCTGGCCTTTGTGGTACTCTATAACCTGACCAATATCAACATCACCGAGCGCATGCGGGAGCTGGCTACCCTCAAGGTGCTGGGCTTCTACGACGGGGAGCTGTCCGCCTACATCTACCGGGAGAATGTGATCCTGACGGTGTTCGGCGTGGCTATGGGCATGGTCATGGGCAAGCTGCTGCACCAGTGGCTTATTCTGACGGTGGAGATCGACCTGTTGATGTTCGGCCGCACCGTGGCCCCCACCAGCTACCTGTGGGCGGTGCTGCTGACCACCGTGTTCTCCCTGGTGGTGAACCTGGCGGCCCACCGCAAGCTGAAAAAGCTGGATATGGTGGAGTCCCTGAAAACCGTCGAGTAACCCCCGCTTTCTTGAAAGAAAGCTTGGCAAAGAACTTTGTGCGAAACTTCGTTTCGCCTCTGCACCCGTAAGAAAAATGTTTGTGGGAGTGACGTGTTCCGTCGCTCCCACTTTTTTCTCTTTTCGTAGGGGCGGATGTCCCATCCGCCCGCGATGACGGACCAACTGCCCCCATCTGCCCGGAGCAACTGCCCAGCTCCCCTGGTTTTGCCCAGGTAGGCGGAGTAGGCTAGAACCGGAACACCATCCAAATTTAGATGGAACCAGGGCCCAGTGGCCCGGAAAGAAACGGAAAGACCACTCAGATTTTGCCCGCCGGATGAGAGAGCCAAGAAACCAGGAGGGCGTCCCCCGTAAATGGGGGTCCAGGGGGTGGGGCGACTTTGAACGCCCGCTGCGCGAAGGCGCTCGTCGAAGGCGGCCCCGGCGATTCTCAAGGTGAATTGCCCCGAAGGGGTAAGAGAGGGTGGCCTGGGCCATTGGTGACTTTCTGATCGCTCAGAAAGTCACACCCCCGTCCCGCCCCCAGGGCGGAACCCTCTCAAAAAAACCGCCCCCGCAGGATTCCTCCTACGGGGGCGGCTGCTGTATGAAGAAAAGAATTACACCTCATTCACCACGCCCACAAACAGGGCCACGCCCTGGCTGCGCAGTACAAACAGGAAGGGGCGGTTCAGGTTCATCACGCAGGTTTCATCGGGAATTCCGCCCATGCCGTCGGCAATGATGGTGACAGCGGCGGCCTCCACGCCCTCCTCATCCACGCTCACCCGGGTCATCTGCTCGGCCTGAGTCAGGAAGGTGTCCAGGGAGGTCAGGCCGCTGAGATCCGCCTTATCTGGGTCCAGCAGATCGGTAATGCCCAGGGCTTTCAGGGTGCTGATCAGGTCCAGGTCGGCGGACAGGTCAAACTTGGGCACCGACCACTCCACCTTGCCGTACTGAACGTCGGCGGCCCCGGAGCTGAGGCTGGAGAGGAAGCTGGTGTCGCTCAATAACTCCTCGGGGGCGGTGCCCTCCTGGGGCAGCACAAAGAACATCTCCCCCAGCTGGGTCTCCAGGGCGGCGGCCTGATAGCCATCCCGGTTCAGGAAGCTGCCCACCCGGGTAGCGTGCATAAAGTCGGCGGAGACGGTGCTGCCTGCGGCGGTGGTAAAGTCCCCCGCCTGGGTCTGTTCCGCTTCAAAGGGAACGACCCAGGCCGCCTTGTAGTAGAGGGAGGAGACCAGCATGGCCAGGGTGTCCGGCGTGGTATCCACCACAGGGCCGTCCCCACCGATGAGACCGTGGGTCTCTTTGGCGATCCAGTCGGTGATGGCCTGGTCGGCTCCGGCGGTGCCCATGGGGGCGGAATAGACCCCGGCAAAGTAGTCCCGGCCCAAGGTGTCCAGGGTGGCCTGGACGTACTCCCCCTCCTGAGCGTCATTGAGCCACACGGAGTTGGATAGGATCAGGCTGCTCACCCCGTCGTCGGTGTACAGCCCCCTCCCCAATCGGCCCACCTGGTCGGTGAGCTCCCGCTGACCGGCTACTCCAAGGGCGGAGAGCAGCTGACTCTGGCTGTTCCCCTGGGCGCAGGGCGCCAGCATGGCCAGAGCCGCCCACAGGGAGACGGGGGAGTAGGCGACGTTTTTTCCCTCCTGTCCCGCCAGGGCCAGGGGGGTGCTCTTGGCGGCAAAGTCGCTGATGGCAAACCGGGTGCCCTCGGGGATGCCGCCGCCCCGCAGCTCCATCACCGCGCTGTAATACTCATCGTGGGCATTATAGTAGGTCTGCCAGTCGATGCTGGGGTCCTCGTCCGGGTTCTTTGGAAACTGGGGAAATTCAGGGTAGGTGGGCTCTTTCAGGGCGGTAAAGACCGCCTGGGTGGGGTCTTGCTGGCTGCTTTGGCTGCTCTGGGAGCCCTGAGGTTCGCTGGCTTGTTGACAGCCCGCCAGAGACAGCAGCAGGGCCGAGACCAGCAGGATGGATACCGTTCGTTTCATGGCAGTCACACTCCTTTCCGGTGCTTCCTCTCTACTCATTTAGACGGAATACAGGGGGGAGGGGTTTCCAAAACAAGGGGCGGATTTTCACTTTTATTATACCCTGTTTTGCACCGGTAGGGAAGGGTCAGGCCAGAGTATAGGCCCACAAATTGTTGATCTGTCCGGCCAGAGTGTCGTAGTCCCACAGCTGGGCGCTGGTGGAGCGGCGGTTGGGGTCGTTGACCCGGATCTTGCCGTCCTCCATGCCCACCAGCACGATGAAGTGGCCGCTGGTGGTGAAGTCGCCGGGGCCAACGCTGCAAATGATGGGCCGGCTCTGCTTCAGGGCGTTGGTAATGACCCCCTCATCCAGGGGCAGCTCCTTGGCGGTGAGGCCGAAGTGCTCCGCCCCCTTGCGCATCAGGTCCCAGCTGGTGCCCACCCCGTCCACATAGTAGCCCTGGCTGTCGGCGTACTGGGCCACGGTGTAGGGAGTAATGGTATTGTCCCCGGTGAGGCCGCAGATCACCATGGACAGGGCGGTGGGACCGCAGCCGTTGAGGGCCATCAGGCCGTCCCCATAGGTGGCATAGCCCCAGCGCATATCCCACTGCATCAGCAGGGGAAACTCCCCCTGGGTGACCTCACCCACCGTGTCGGCGGGAGTATCGTCCTTGTGCTGGGGGTAGCCCGCCACAAAGTCCAGGGTCTCGGAGTTGCGGCCCAGCAGGGAGAGCAGGCTGGCGGGATATTCGCCCAGGTTGTTCAGAATATACTTGGCCTGGGGCTGGTCTTTGGCCAGGGTGCGCAGCTGGGAGAGGGTCTCGCTGCTGATGGTCTGACCGTCCAGGGACTGGCGGGGCTGGAAGGGGAAGTAGCCGGTATACAGGCGGTAACCGCCCACCGCCACCACCAGCACAAGAAGCAGCCAGGGCAGGGGGGAGCGGCGGCGTGTTTTCTTGGCCTGGGCGGCGGCCCGACGGGAGCGGGATGGCATGGGAAAAACCTCTTTTCTGTGGGTGGATTTACTTTGAACTGGTACAGCCTATACCATACGCCGGAAAGATTAAATTGGCATGGAAAAATTCTTAAGTTTTTACGAAGGTTTTCCCGCCTTGTATCCGGGGTCGATTTTTGGTATCCTGAGAAAAACAGCGAAAAGGAGGCGAGGGCCATGGTGCCCAGCTACGAGACCATGGGGGACTGGCTGGAGGAGATCGCCCAGGAATTTCCCGATGCGTTTTTTGAGGAGCTGGACGGGGGCATCCAGCTGGAGGAGCAGGCCATGCCCGACCCGGAGTTTCCCCCGGGGGAGATGTACATCATGGGGGAGTACTGCAATGATATGCTGGGGCGGTACATCGTACTCTACTACGGCTCCTTTGCCGCCCTGCTCTCCGACGAGGACGAGGAGACCTGGAAGGACGAGATCTTCGCCACCGTGGCCCATGAGTTTACCCACCACATGGAGGATTTTGCCGGGCTCCACGCCCTGGATGACAAGGACGCGGAGTTTTTGCGCCGGGCCAGGGAACCGCTTTCTTGAAAGAAAGCTTGGCAAAGAACGTTGTGCGAAGCTCCGCTTCGCCGCTGGGGTTCCCCGCTGTGGAACAGGATGGGGAACGGATAGAATCCATGTTTTGAGGATGAAAAAACCGGCTGTCATGGACAGCCGGTTTTTTGATTTAATCCCGATCAGATTCGTACTTCAAAATCTGTCCCGTGCCGCCGTGGATGACGTACTCGTACTCCATCCCGTTGGCTTTGAACTCTACTTCATACTCCAGCACGCCGTCATCCACATCCCGCTCCACCTTCAGCTGGGAGGTCTGGCTGGCGCTGACGCCCGCGTGGTTCAGGGCGATGGACTTGGCCTTCTCAGCGCCGATGTCAGTGGAGGAGGCGGCAGAGCCACCGGACTGGCCGGTTTGGCCGCCGTAGTTCTCCTGCTCGCACTCGATCACGGTGGCGGAGGTGAGGGCCACCTTGCACTCGTAGCGGGTGGAGCCCACCATAAACTCCACCTCGTAGCACTCGGCGCGGCCGTCGTCATACTCCAGCCAGGCGTTGCAGTAGGTGGTGTCGCTCTCCTGGATGCCTGCGTAGGTGAGGGCGGCCTGCTTGGCGGCGCTCTCCCCGATGAAGGAGGAGGTGTTCACGCTGCCCGAGCCCACGTTGGTGCCGTTCTGCTCGCTCTTGTACTTCACCACCGCGCCGGTCTGGGCGTCGATCTCATAGTCGTACTCGGTGCCCTTCACGTGGAACTCCACCTCGTAGACCATCTTTCCGTCGTCGTAGTCGTACTCGGCCTCCACAAAGGTGGCGTCGGAGGCGGACACCCCGGCGTGCTTGAGGGCAGCCTGCTTGGCCGCGTCCAGGCCGATATAGGCGCTTTGGCTGGCGGAGCCGGAGGTGGTGATGGGGGCGGTGTTGGCCCCGCCGGTGTTCTGCTGGGCGTCGGTGGTCTGCCCCTCCACAGGGATCTGGGCGGTATAGAGCAGGTTCAGCTCGTTGATGGACAGGCCCACCAGCTCCTCAAAGGTCTTGGTGTTGTTGCTGCCCGCCACAATGGCCTGGATGAGGGCGGCCTTGCCGGTGGAGATGCCGTACTCCTGGGCCTTCTGGGTGAGCTCCTGGCTGTTTTGCAGGGTCTGGGCCAGCACCGAGCCGTTCACCTGGGCGTTGGCCAGGGCGGCGTCCGCCTGCTGGGTGAGGGCCTGCTGGAGCTTTTCGCCCCGGGCCTGGTCGTCGTCCTCCACGGTGATGAGGATGGAGTTTGCCAGCTCATCCACATAGCCGTGCTGGAGGAGAGAGCCGATGATGGCGTACATGGCTACGTCGGCCTGGGTGCCTTTCAGGTCCATGTTGGCCAAAATCTCCGCCCCGTCGTCGTTCATGGGGGTGGCGGAGAGAACTTTTTCGTTCTTGTTCACTTCCAGCTGAATGCTGGGGTTCACGTCCAGGGACACCAGGGAGGCCACGGCGTTGTTGGCGGTGTAATAGTAGTAGCCGCCGCCTCCGCCCACCAGCACCAGAGCCAGACAGGCGGCAATGGCCAGGGGCGCCCAGCGGTTCTTTTTCTTCTTGGGCTGCAATTCGTTGGTCATGTCGATCACGGTTCCTTTCCCCGTTTCACACCGGGAGAGCACCCCCTCCAGGTCGTTGGGGGCGGCGTGCTCCAAAGCGGTGCGCAGCCGGGATTCCAACTCATGGTCTGTCATGGGGCGTCATCTCCTTCCAGTTTGGTCTTCAGTTTCGACAGGGCCCTGCGGTATTTGGACAGCACGGTGGGAAGGGGCAGCTCCAGCAGCTTGGCGATCTCCCGGTGCTTGAGGCCCGAGGCGGCGTGGAGCACCACGATCTGCCGCTCCTGGTCGCTGAGGATGCTGAGAGCGGCCTCCAGCACCGCCCGGTCCTCAGGGGTCACCGAGGGGGACTGGGCGGGGATGGCGTGCCACTGCTCCTCCCCAAGGTCCTGGGTGCGGCCCCGGTCCCGCAGCTTCATGCGGGCCAGGTTCCGGGTGATGGTGAGCAGCCAGGCCATGGGAGTGCCCTGGGGGCGGTAGAGGTGGCATTTCTCCCAGGCGGTCACATAGGTGTCCTGGGTCACATCCTCGGCGTCGTGTCCGCTGCCCAGAATGGACAGGGCCAGGCCGTATACCGCCGCCCGGGTGCGGTGGTACAGCTGAGCCAGAGATTCCCGGTCTCCGGTGGCCAGGCCCGCCATCAGCTCTTCCAGCTGGTGTGGGTCAGGGACGCCATATTCACTTTGCAGTGCTGCCAACAGCATGAGCATGGCGCATTTCTCCTGTCACTTATAAAATGGGAAACGGGGGCATTTTATTGCATGGAACCAAAAAATTTTTTTGCAAAATCCCCGTCTATTATACGCGCCTCTGGGTCTTTCTGGCAAGAGCCTTGCAGGGGGGCGGCGGGGTGTGGTATCCTTGGCACAAAGAAAAAGGAGGGGCGGGAGATGGAAGAGAAGAAGATCCGGGGGCGGTTTGCCCCCAGCCCCAGCGGACGGATGCATCTGGGCAATGTGTGGTCGGGGCTGCTGGCCTGGCTCAGCGCCCGGAGCCGGGGGGGCGAGATGGTGCTGCGGCTGGAGGATCTGGACCCGGATCGGTGTACCCGGGCCTGGTGCGACCAGGTGATGCGGGATCTGGAGTGGCTGGGGCTCACCTGGGACAACGAGCCGGTGTACCAGTCGGATCGCACCCAGGTGTATGCGGAAGCATTCAACGCCTTGGAGGAGCGGGGCCTCATCTACCCCTGCTACTGCACCCGGGCCGAGCGGCTGGCCGCCTCGGCGCCCCACCGCGGCGACGGTCAGATCATCTACGACGGCCGCTGTGCCCGGCTGACCCCGGAGGAGCGGGAGGTCCTCAGCCAGACCCGCCGCCCGGCCTGGCGGGTAAAAGTGGGGGAGGAATCCATTGCATTTTGTGATTTATTACAGGGAGAATACAAAGAGGAGTTAAAAACCGACTGCGGCGACTTCATTTTGCGCCGCTCCGACGGGGTGTACGCCTATCAGCTGGCGGTGGTGGTGGATGACGCGGCCATGGGAGTCAATCAGGTGGTGCGGGGCAGCGACCTGCTCTCGTCCACCCCCCGGCAGATCTATCTCCAGCGGCTGCTGGGCCTGCCCCAGCCCGAGTACGGCCACGTGCCCCTGCTGCTCTCCGCCGACGGGCGGCGGCTGGCCAAGCGGGACCGGGACCAGGAGCTGGGGGAGCTTCAGAGCCGGTACACCGCCCCGGAGCTCATTGGCCGCCTGGCCCATCTGGCCGGGCTCATCCCGGAGCCCGCGCCCGTCACACCGGAGGAACTCATCCCCCTGTTTTCCTGGGAAAAGCTCCAGCGGGAGGATTTAAAGGTGGAAAAATTTTGATTTTTTCCGGCGGAAACCCCTTGACTTCTGGACAAAATCAGATATAATAATTAAGCCTGTCTTCCTGAGGAGACGGGTGTTTATCCTTGCTCCCGGCAGAGAACCGGGGGCCACAAGACCATAAGGAGGTGCAAGAAACATGGCAAAGATCAATGCGAACTACGAGGCGCTGTATATCCTGGACCCCGCTCTGAGCGAGGAGGCCATCGCTGCTCTGGTGGCTAAGTTCAAGGGTGTCGTCGAGGCTAACGGTACCGTCTCCGAGGTCGATGAGTGGGGCAAGCGCCGTCTGGCCTATCCCATCAACGATCTGATGGAGGGCTACTACGTCCTGATGACCTTCAACGCCGCTGCCGCTATCCCCGCCGAGCTGGACCGTATTTTCCGGATCACCGACGGCGTGATGCGTTCCCTCATCGTCTGCAAGGACCAGTAAGGGGGAGCGGAAATGCTCAATCGAATCATCATCATGGGCCGCCTGACCCGTGACCCGGAGCTGCGCCACACCCAGACGGGGACCGCTGTGGCCTCCTTCACCCTTGCGGTGGACCGGGATTTTAAGGACAAGTCCACTGGCGAGCGCTCCACCGACTTCATCGACGTGGTAGCCTGGCGCCAGACCGGCGAGTTTGTCAGCCGCTACTTCACCAAGGGCCGCATGGCCGTGGTAGAGGGCCGGCTCCAGATCCGGGATTGGACGGATAAAGAGGGCGGCAAGCGCCGCTCCGCCGAGGTTGTGGCGGACAACGTCTACTTCGGCGATTCCAAGCGGGACGGCGACGGAGGTTATCAGAACTCCGGCTACGCCTCCGGCGGCGGATACTCCGGCGGCTATGCCTCCGGCGGATATGCTGCCCCCGCTGCTCCGGCCGCGCCTGCGGCCCCTTCCGGCTACGGTGTTGCCCCCGCGGGCGGCGACCAGTTTGCCGAACTTTCTGACGACGACGGCGAGCTGCCGTTTTAACTTTGACCGTATATGGTCGTATAAAGGAGGTTACTCTCATGGCTATGGAACGTGATAACCGGGCCCCCCGCGGCCGTAAGCGCCGCAAGGTCTGTGCCTTCTGCGTGGACAAGGTTGAGTGCATCGACTATAAGGACGCTGCCAAGCTGCGCCGCTACACTTCTGAGCGCGGCAAGATCCTGCCCCGCCGCACCACCGGCACCTGCGCCATGCATCAGCGTCAGCTGACCGAGGCCATCAAGCGCGCCCGTCAGGTCGCCCTGCTGCCCTACGTCACCGACTAATTGCATTGTTTTAAGCCTCTCCCAGTTGGGAGAGGCTTTTTTTATTGCTCTACTGGCCTGGCAGCAAAAATTTTAGAAAAGGGATTGCACAACAGAGATTTTTTTTGTACAATAAAACTGTATTTCTATCGGACCGTGGCCCGCACTGCCGGGCCACGCCGTTGTTTTGGCGCAGGTCCGGGAGTTTCATCAGATTATGATTTTAGAAAGAGATAGAAAGGGTGGCGCCGGCCTATGGAGCTTTTGAAGGAGCGAATTCGCAAAGACGGAAAGGTCAAGGGTACCGACGTGCTGAAGGTGGACAGTTTTCTGAATCACCAGATGGACGTGGATCTCTTTGCGGAGATCGGCAAAGAATTTAAGCGCAGATTTGCAGACTGCGACGTGAACAAGATCCTGACCATCGAGGCCTCGGGCATTGGGATCGCCTGTATCACGGCGCAGTTTTTCCACTGTCCGGTGATTTTTGCCAAGAAGAACCAGACCAAGAACATCGCCGGCGAGGTGTACACCTCCCAGGTGGAGTCCTTTACCCACGGCCGGGTGTACAACATCATCGTGGCCAAGGAGTTCCTGGGCCCCGGGGACAAGGTGCTGCTCATTGATGATTTCCTGGCCAACGGCGCGGCCCTGGAGGGGCTGGCCAAGCTGGTGAAGGACGCCGGGGCGGAGCTGGTGGGCGCCGGCATCGTCATCGAGAAGGCCTTCCAGCCCGGCGGCGACCGGCTCCGGGCCGAGGGCCTGCGGGTGGAGTCTTTGGCCCGGGTCAAGAGCATGAGCGAGGAGACCGGCGTGGAGTTTGTGGACTGAGTGTCCCCTGAAGGCGGTTAAAACCGGGAAATCCGGTTTTAATAGAGAAAAGAGGAAACAAAAACGAACCGAGAAAACAAGGAGGAACTTTGCACATGAAGCACATGAAGAAGATTCTCACGCTTGTACTGGCTCTTGCCCTGGTTCTGGGCCTGACCGCCTGCGGCAGCAGCGGTGACAGCACCAGCGGCTCTCAGACCAGCAGCAACTCCGACTTCAAGGTGGGCGCCATCTATATCAACAAGAAGAGCGACACCGCCGGTTACACCTATGCCCACAACACCGGCATCGTCACCGCCATGAAGGAGCTGGGCCTGGACCCTGAGACCCAGCTGGTGGTTCAGGACGAGGTGCCTGAGGAGTCTGACGCCGTGGCTACCGCCGTGGATAACCTGGTGGGTGAAGGCTGCAACATCATCTTCGGTATCTCCTTTGGCTATATGCAGGCCATGAACGACAAGGCCGCCGAGTATCCCGACGTGATCTTCTCTCACGCCACCGGCTATATGTCCAACGACACCAACTTCAACAACTACTTCGGCCGCGCCTATCAGGCCCGCTACCTGGCTGGCATCGCCGCTGGTCTGAAGAGCCTGGAGACCGGCAACAACAACATCGGCTACGTGGCCGCCTACGGCCGTGAGTACGCCGAGACCTCCTCCGGAATCAACGGCTTCGCTCTGGGCGTCCAGGCCGTCAACCCCGACGCCACCATCTATGTCAAGAAGCTGGGCGCCTGGGCCGACGAGGTCAACGAGTCCGCCTTTGCCACCGAGCTGATCCAGTCCTTTGGCTGCGGCGTCATCTCCCAGCACTGTGACTCCGCCCAGCCCCAGATCGCCGCGGAGAACGCCGGCGTGTTCGGCTGCGGCTACAACTCCGACATGACCGCCGATGCCCCCAAGGCCCACCTGACCGCTGCCATCTGGCACTGGGACGTGTACTACAAGACCGCCCTGGAGGCCGCCATGGCCTGTGACACCGCCGACCAGTTTGTGGAGAAGATGGGCGGCAGCGCCTACTACGGCGGCCTGAAGGAAGGCTTCGTGGGCATCTCCCCCCTGAATGAGGCCACCGTGGCTCCCGGCACCCAGGATGCCATTGACAAGGTCAGCGAGCTGATCACCTCCGGGGAGTGGGACGTGTTCACCGGCACCAAGCTGCACATCACCGTGGGTGAGGACGGCACCGCTACCGTAGAGAAGGAAGAGGCTCCTCTCATGTCTGACGGCTATCAGCTCAAGGACAGCCAGGTGGTGGAGATGAATTCTGAGATCGTGCCCGCCGGCGGCGCCAGCATTGAGGACAGCGTCATCACCGGCACCATGAACTACTATGTCCAGGGCGTGAAGGAAGTCTGATGTTTCCCTAAGTTATTGTGATCCTACCGGGAGGCCGGCCGGTCCATCCGGCCGGCCCCTACTTTTTTCGGAGAAAAAAGTAGCAAGCTTTCTTGAAAGAAAGCTTGGCAAAGAACTTTGTGCGAAACTGCGTTTCGCCTCTGCGCCCGTAGGGGAGAAGGATGTTTTTGGGAAATCAATTTCCTCGCCTGGAGTCCTTGATTGGGGCGGCCTTTGGCTGCCCGGGGAACGGGTGTTACTTTGCCCGCGGCGGCAAAGTAACCAAAGCGCCGCCGGGGACCGCCTTCATGGGCACTATGCCTACGGCAGTGCCCATAGGCGGCTTGTCCCCGGACCCCTATTTACGGGGGACACTTTCCTGGGGGCTTGGCGCTTACGTCCGGCGGGCAAAATCTGAGTGGCAGGTCCTCCTCGCCGCCGGGCCACTGGGCCCTGGGTGTGCAAAATTTGGTGGATAAATGCACTGAAATGACACCGCCTGGCTAGGAATAACCAGGGTGGCTGGTCCGTAGTCGCTGGCTGCTCCTGCCCGATCCCCGCCGCACCCAACAAGTAGGCAGGCACCAGGCGGTGTACGTTAGCATACAACGCCCCTCAAATTTTGATGGCAACAGGCCCCAGTGGGCCGGGAGTAGGAAGGAGCATGGTCAAAGCTTCGAACCGCCGGAACTTGCGGACTCGCCGAAGGGACACGCCCTCGTAATCGGGGGTCCAGGGGGCGACGCCTATGGACACCCGCTTTTGGCGAGGTGTCCATCGAAGGAAGCCCCTTGGCGCATCTTTGGTTCCTTTCTGTGCGAGCAGAAAGGAACACCCGTCTTTCCCCGCCCCCCAGGGCGGAACCCTCTCAAAATAAAAAAGAATCATCCTTAGAGCCGAAGCCCAGACCCGCTCTGAGCCTCGTCTGTGGGGATGAAACCCCAAACCACAAACAAAAGAAACCGACCAACCGGAAGAAGGAGGAGGCCCATGGCAGAACAGTATGCCATTGAAATGCGGGGCATCACCAAGACCTTTGGCAGCGTGGTGGCCAACAAGGATGTGGAGCTGAACGTGCGCCCGGGGGAGATCTTAGCCCTGCTGGGCGAGAACGGCTCGGGCAAAACCACCCTGATGAACATGCTCTCCGGCATCTACGCCCCGGACAGCGGCGAAATTCGGGTGAACGGCCAGCCGGTGACCATCGCGTCCCCCCAGGACGCCAAGCGGCTGGGCATCGGCATGGTGCACCAGCACTTCAAGCTGGTGGATGTGTTCTCTGCCGCCGATAACATCTGGATGGGGAAGGAGAAGGCGGGCTTTTTGCTGAAAAAGAACCGCTACGACGAGATCGAGGCCATGGCCAAGAAGTTTGGCTTCGATCTGGACCCCCGGAAAAAGGTGCACAACATGGCGGTGTCCGAGAAGCAGACTCTGGAGATCATCAAGGTGCTCTACTACGGCGCGAAGGTCATCATCCTGGACGAGCCCACCGCCGTGCTTACGGTGCAGGAGATCCAGAAGCTCTTCGGCGTGCTGCGCCGGATGAAGGCGGACGGGCACTCGGTCATCATCATCACCCATAAGCTCAACGAGGTGCTGGACATCTCCGACCGGGTGGCCATCCTGCGCAAGGGCGAGTACGTGGGCACGGTGAACACCGCCGAGACCAACGAGCAGCAGCTCACCGAGTACATGGTGGGCCGCAAGGTGGACCTGAACATCGAGCGCCCGGTGGTGGAAAAGACCCGGCCTCTGCTGGAGATCCGGGACCTGACCATCAAGAACGACGAGGGTGCCGTGGCCATCGACCACGTGAACTTCTATATCCGGGGCGGCGAGATTTTGGGTGTGGCGGGCATTGCCGGCTGCGGCCAGAAGGAGCTGTGCGAGGCCATTGCCGGCCTGCGGCCCATTGAGCAGGGCCAGATGATCCACAAGGGGGACAACATTGTGGGTCTCAGCCCCAAGGCCATTCTGGACAAGGGCATCTCTATGTCCTTCATCCCCGAGGACCGGCTGGGCATGGGCCTGGCCCCGTCTTTGTCCATCACCGACAATATGCTGCTGAAAAACTACCAGGACGCCAAGGGACCCTTTGTGGACCGCAAGCAGGGCCGGGCAGACGCGGAGCACGTGATCCAGGAGCTGGGGGTGGTGACCCCCTCCGCCGAGACGCCGGTGCGCCGCCTCTCCGGCGGCAACGTGCAGAAGGTGCTGCTGGGCCGGGAGATCAAGGCCGGACCCAATGTCATTATCACCGCCTACCCGGTGCGGGGTCTGGACATCAACTCCTCCTACGCCATCTACAACATCCTCAACCAGCAGAAGAAGGACGGGGTGGGCGTGCTCTTCGTGGGCGAGGACCTGGACGTGATGATGGCCCTGTGCGATAAAATTATGGTACTGTGTCACGGCAAGGTGATGGGCGTGGTCCACGCCCACAAGACTACCAAGGAGGAGCTGGGCCTCATGATGACCGGCTCTCTGGACCTGACCAACAAGTACGAGGACAAGCCCGCCGGCTTTGCCAAGGACACCAACTTCGCCCCCGAAAACCAGGGCGATGGAAAGGGGGAGACGTGATGCGCTTTCATGTGGTAAAACGGGACCACTGCCCGCTGTGGAAGCTGCTGGGCCTGTATGTCCTGGCGGTGGCGGTGGCCCTGGTGCTGGGCGGCCTGCTGCTGCTGGCCATGGGGGTCAACCCCATCGCCTACTACGGCCGCATGTTCACCATGGGCATGGTGGGCAATAAGATCGCCTACAAATCCTTTGAAAACTATTTGAAGGTCTTTGTGCCTCTGGCCCTTACCTCGGTGGCCCTGTCCCTGGCCTTTAAAATGCGCTTTTGGAACATCGGCGGCGAGGGACAGTTCATCCTGGGTGCGGTGGCCGCCGCCACCGTGGCCTTCAAGGCAGGGCCGGTGCTCCCCGAGCCTCTGACCCTGGTGCTCATGTGCCTGGCCGGTATGCTGGCCGCCGGGCTGTACGGCGCCTTTGTGGCCGCGTTGAAGGTGCGCTTTGGCACCAACGAGACCCTGATGACCTTGATGCTCAACTACGTAGCTCTCTACTTTATCACCTTCCTGGGGGAGACGAAAGCGCCCTGGAACTTCTACCTGGACGACACCTCCGCCCGGCCCATCTTCACCAGCTTTGCCAGCCTGGCCTCTTTCCCCAAAATCCCCATCGGCAAGTTCGGGCTGAACATCTGCGTGATCCTCACCCTGCTCATCGGCGTGCTGGTGTATGTCTACCTCAAGTACAGCAAGCAGGGCTATGAGATCGCCGTGGTGGGCGACAGCGTGGGCACCGCCCGGTACGCCGGTATGAAAGTGAACCGCATCGTGCTGCGCACCGTCTTCCTCTCCGCCTGCCTCATCGGCCTGGCCGCCGCCTTCAAGGTGGGCACCGCCGGCATCCTGGCCACCACCATCACCGACGACGTGGGCTGGACCGGCGTCATTGTGGCCTGGCTGTCCCAGCTGAACACCGGGGCCATCTTCGTGGTCTCCGCCCTCATCAGCATGCTCCAGTACGGCTCCACCACCGCGGCCTCCACCTTCTCCCAGGTGGACTCCAGCTTCGCGGATATGCTCCAGGGCGCTATTTTGTTCCTGGTGCTGGCCGCCGACTTCTATACCCGCTTCCGCATCGTTCCGGTCAAGAAAGGGGGCAATGACAATGGAAATGGATAAGCTTGGGGTACTCACCACCTTTGTCCACAACATTGTGGTCTACAACATCCCGCTGCTCTACGGCACCACCGGGGAGATCCTGGTGGAGAAGTCGGGCAGCCTGAACCTGGGCGTGGAGGGCATTATGGCCGTGGGCGCCATCTTCGGCTACATTCTGGGCTGCTACGCCAACAGTCTGGGGGCCGGCATTCTGGTGGCCTTCCTGGCCGGCGCCCTGTGCGGACTGCTCTTTGCCGTGCTCACCGTCTCCCTCCAGGCCAACCAGAATATCACCGGCCTGACCCTCACCACCTTCGGCCTTGGCCTCTACTTCTTCGTGGGCAGCGGCGTCAAGGCGGTGAGCTGGCCCGCCATGAACGACTACGCCAACATCAAAAACGGCTTTGCCGACGTGGCCATCCCCGGCCTGTCCCAGATTCCCCTCATCGGCCAGGGCCTGTTCAGCCACAACCTGCTGGTGTACCTGGGCGTGGTCATTGCCCTGGTGATGTGGTTCTACTTGAGCCGCACCCGGTACGGCCTGCGCCTGCGCTCCGTGGGTGAGAACCCCGGCGCTGCCGACTCGGTGGGCATCAACGTCAAGCGCTACAAGTACCTGCACATCTGCGTGGGCTGCGGCATCATGGGCATCGGCGGGTACTATATGGCCCTGAACATGTCCGGCTCCTTCAACAGCAGCTGCTGGATCAACGGCTACGGCTGGATCGCGGTGGCCCTGGTCATCTTCGCCAACTGGAACCCCGCCCTGGCCATTCTGGGCACCTTCGTGTTTGGTTTCTTCAACACTCTGCGGGTGTCGGGCTCCAGCCTGGCCGCCGCCTTCCCCGGCGGGCTGGGCTGGCTGGCCGCCGTGCCCACCCAGCTCTACCAGGCCCTGCCCTTTATCATCACCGCCATCGTGCTGGTGGTCACCTCCGTGCGCAAACGGGAGGGTTCCGGCCAGCCCCAGGCCCTGGGTCTCAACTACTTCCGGGAGGAGCGGTAAGGCTCCCCCAGGTCCAAACGACAGCAAACCGGCCGTCCCCCAACTGGGGGACGGCCGGTTTTTTGTATTCTATACAGCGGCCTCTTGCCGGGCGCGCTGCCCCCGGCCTGTGAGGGCCTTATTGATCTCGCAGATGGGGATAGGGGCGGCGGAGAGGAGGAGCACGGTGAGCCACTGGTACAGGTCCAGGGGGACGGTGGAAAAGACGCTCTGGAGGGGGGGCACCACCAGCACCGCCAGCTGGAGGGCCAGGCCCGCCAGAAAGGCCCGGTTCATAGCCGGGTTGGAGAGGATGCCCATGGAGAAGAGGGAGCGGTCCTCACTGCGGACATTGAAGGCGTGAAACAGCTGGCTGAGGGTGAGGGTGGCAAAGGCCATGGTGTTGGCCACCGCCCCCTCCATCCCCGGGGCGGCCAGACGGGTGAAGCCCAGAAAGTAGGCCCCCAGGGTGAGGGCCCCCACCATCAGCCCCTGCCACAGCAGGCGCAGGGTAAACTTCCGGTCAAAGAGCCCGGCCCGGGCGTCCCGGGGCGGCTGGTCCATCACCCCGGACTCCACCGGCTCCACGCCAAGCGCCAGGGCGGGGAGGGAGTCGGTGACCAAATTGAGCCAGAGAAGCTGCACCGGCACCAGAGGCATCTGGCCAAAGTCCAGCAGGGTGGCAAGGAAGATGGTAAAAATCTCGCCGATGTTGCAGGAGAGCAGGTAGTGGATGGCTTTTCGGATGTTGGAGTAGATGCCCCGGCCCTCCTCAATGGCGGCCACAATGGTGGAGAAGTTGTCGTCGGTGAGGATCATGTGGGCGGCCCCCTTGGCCACGTCGGTGCCGGAGCGGCCCATGGCGCAGCCGATGTCGGCGGCCTTGAGGGCGGGGGCGTCGTTTACCCCGTCCCCGGTCATGGCCACCACCATCCCCCGCTTCTGCCAGGCCTTCACAATGCGCATCTTGTGCTCCGGGGACACCCGGGCAAAGACGGAGAAGCGGGCGATGTCCTCCTCCAGCAGCTCCTGGGGCATAAAGTCCAGCTCCGGTCCGGTGAGGGTCAGCTCCCCGGGGCGGAGGATGTCCAGCTCCCGGGCTACGGCGGCGGCAGTAGCACGGTGGTCCCCGGTAATCATCACCGGCCGCACCCCGGCCTGGTGGCAGCGTGCCACCGCCAGACGGGCCTCGGGCCGGGGCGGATCCATCAGGCCAAAGAGGCCCAAAAAGGTGAGGTTGTCCTCCAGCAGCTGGGGGGTGAGCTGCGGGGGAAGAAAGGCCAGGTCCCGGCAGGCCACCGCCAGCACCCGCAGGGCCTTCCGGGCCATCTCCTCGTTGGCGGCGGTAATGCGCCCCCGGTCGTCGGAGGAGAGGGGGCCCTTCGGCCCCTGGGTACACCGGGGCAGCAGCACGTCGGGGGCCCCTTTCACATAGACCCGGTAGCCGCCTCCGGGCAGGGCGTGGACGGTGGACATGCGCTTGCGGGTGGAGTCAAAGGGCAGCTCGTCCACCCGGGGACAGCTCTCCTCCAGCTTCCGCTGGTCCAGCCCCTCCTGAGCCGCCGCCACCAGCAGCGCCCCCTCGGTGGGGTCGCCGGAGGCCACAGGCGCCCCCGCCCGCCACTCCAGCCGGGCGTCGGCGCACAGGGCGCCCGCCGTGAGGGAGTCCCGCCGGTGGCCTCCCGGCAGCAGCCACAGCAGCTGGACGGTCATCCGGTTCTGGGTGAGGGTGCCCGTCTTGTCGGAACAGATAACCCCGGCACAGCCCAGGGTCTCCACGGCGGGCAGCTTTTTTACAATGGCCCCCCGCCTGGCCATCCGGCTCACCCCCAGAGCCAGCACGATGGTGACAATGGCGGGCAGGCCCTCGGGAATGGCGGCCACCGCCAGGGAGACGGCGGTGAGGAACATGCCCAGCAGGTTTTTTCCCTGAATAAGGCCCACCCCGAACATCACTGCGCACACACACAGGCACAGGAAGGACAGCTTTTGGGAGATCTCCGCCATCCGGGCCTGGAGGGGGGTGGTGCCCTCCTCCTGCTGGGAGAGCATCCCGGCGATGTGGCCCATCTGGGTGTCTCCGCCGGTGGCGCACACCACCGCCGTGCCCCGTCCGGCGGTGACCAGGGTGCCGGAGAGGACCATGTTGGCCCAGTCCCCCAGGGGGGCGTCGGGGGGGAGGATCAGGTCCGGGTCCTTCTCCACCGGGGCGGACTCGCCGGTCATGGCGCTCTCGTCGGTCTGGAGGCGGCTGGAGGACAGCAGCCGGGCGTCGGCGGGGACCAGGTCCCCGGCCTCCAGGGAGATCACGTCCCCGGGCACCAGGTCGCTGGCCTGGACCCGGGTGGTGCGGCCGTCCCGCAGAGCCTGGGCCATGGGGGAGGAGAGCTTTTGCAGCTCCTCCAAAGCCTGCTGGGCCCGGTCCTCCTGGGAGATAGACAGCACGCTGTTGACCACCACGATGACCAGGATAATGGCCCCGTCCAGCCAGTCCTTTCCGCCGCTCACCGCCAAAGATAACCCCGCCGCCGCCAGCAGCACCACGATCATGGGGTCGGTGACCTGGGCCAGCACCCGGGCCAGCAGGCTGGCCTGTTTGGGGGCGGGGAGCTGGTTGGGACCATAGCGCTCCAGACGGTCCTTGGCCTGCCGGGTGGTGAGCCCCTCCCGCCGGGCGTCCAATTCCTCTAACAGACGGTCTTGGGGCATACTGTGCCAGTTGTTCATGGTTGTCTCGCTCCTTCCTTGTTCTGCCAGTATAGCCCATGGCCTGTCCAGAATTTAGGGAATCAACGCGCTTTCTTGAAAGAAAGCTTAGCAAAGAACGGTGTGCGAAACTTCGTTTCGCTTTGGCGCCCGCAGGCAGGGCGTTGAGAGGCCAAAACCATACATCTCGCCTGAAAACAATTTGTCAGAATGTCTCGATAAAAAGTGAGAGCGACGTAAAACGTCACTCTCACAAGGAGACGATTCAGAACGGGCACAGAAGCAAAGCGAAGCTTTGCAAAAAGCTTTTTTGCTTCCTTTTTTCTCGAAAAAAGGAAGTGGGAGTGACGTGTTTCGTCACTCCCACAGGAAAAGGATTCAGAACGGATTAAGAGGCACTGGAACTGCCGCTGCTGGAGCTGGAACTGCTGCTGGAATCCCCGGAGCTCTCCCCCTGAGCGGCGGTCACCTCATTCTGCACGGTGGTGCGCAGGGCGGTGAGCTGGGTATAGAAGGCGGCGGGGTCGATCTTCTTGTACGCGTCGTTGGTCTCCACAGGGTAGTCGTTGAGCCAGCCCTGCTGCCGCTGGGTCATCAGGTAGGAGACATACTGGTCCCGGTAGTCGGCGGCGAGAATGGGCAGGCGGAGAATGATGTGGTAGCCGAAGGGGCTCTCCACAATGCTGCTGATCTCGCCGGGCTGGAGGGCCAGGGCGGCAGTCTCAAAGGCGGGCACCATCTGGCCGGACTGGGCCTCGTAGCCGTCGGGGCTGTTCACGTTGCCGGAGGAGTCGGTGTCCTCGCTGTACTGCTTCATCAGCTCATCAAACAGGGCCTCCTTGTCGTCGGCGGCCTGGAGCTGAGAGAGGATGTCTTCGGCGGTGGCCTTTTTCTGGGCGATGGTGGCGTCGTCCAGCTTCTCATACTCGCCGGTGGCGTTGCCGTCCTCGTCCTTGATGGGCTTGCTGGTGTCCACGGTCTTGAGCAGGATGTGCTTGGCCTTGTAGGCGATTTTCAGCTCGTCGGAGACATAGGCCAGGATGTCCTCATCGGAGGGGGCGTCGGGGGCGCCCTCGCCATAGTAGCGGTTCATCAGCTGGGTGTTCAGGTCGCTGGCCTGATACATGCGGGTAAACAGGTCCTGGGTCATGGCGCTGGCCCAGAGGATATGGTCCAGAGGGATGGATTCATACATCTGCTGGGTCTGGGTGATGGCCTGCTGAATGGTTTGGGTGCTGTCTGCGGAGACGGACAGGCCCTCCTGCTGGGCCAGAACGGGGACCAGGGCGTAGAGGGCGGCGGTCTGGAGGGCGCTGTCCATTACGCTCTGCGCCATGGTGGTGCCGTCCTCCATCTCGGTGTCCCAGGGCAGGTCGGAGATGCCCATGCCCATCATGGCGTAGTACTGGGCGGAGCTGTCGATGCTGGCGGCCAGCCAGTACAGGAGGTTGTCGGCGGTGATTTTGGCGTCCCCCACCGTGGCCACCACGGTGTCGCCGGCCAGACCGGCGGTGGCCTGGTAGGGGTCGGTGACGGAGGTGAGGTCCATGGCCTCCGCCTGAGAGGAGCTGCCGGAGCTGCTGGAATTGGAGCTGGAGCTGCTGCCCTTGCCGGAGCAGCCGGTAAAGGCGGTGAGGGCCAGGACAAGAGACAGGGAGAGGGCTCCCAGACGTTTCAAGTTGGGCATGGTACAGATCCTTTCTGAGTTCAAAATTCTTTCAGACTAAATTCAGGTTCGGTCAGACCATCATAGCACAAAGGGGCGGGCAGAGCAAGGGGGGCAGCCTCAGCCCAGGGCGGCAAAGGCGGCGATCAGGGCCTGGGCGGTGCGCAGGGGCTCGTCGCCGCTGCGCAGGCGCAGGGTAAAGCGGGGCACGTCCCCGGGGAGAAGGAGCAGCCGGTCCTTGAACTTGGGGTCGGCGCACAGCTTGGAGAAGGGCTCCAGCTCGAAGTGGTCCAGGGTAAAGACCAGCTCCCCCTTCTTCTGGGCGATGTCGGTGACTCCGGCCTGGGAGGCGGCGGCGCGGAGGAGGGCCACCGAGATGAGGTTGTTCACTGTGCGGGGCGGCTCGCCGTAGCGGTCGATGAGCTCATCCACCAGGTCGTCGGCCTCGCTCTCGTCCCGGATGGCGGCAATGCGGCGGTAGAGGTCCATGCGCTGCTCGAGGGAGGGGACGTACCGGTCGGGGATGGAGGCGGCCACGCTGAGATCGGCGGAACACTCGGTGCGCTTGGGGGGCGTCTGGCCCTGTTCGGTCAGTACCGCCTCCTCCAGCAGCTTCAGATACATGTCGTAGCCCACCGAGAGCATAAAGCCGCTCTGCTCGGGACCCAGCACGTTGCCTGCGCCCCGGATCTCCAGATCCCGCATGGCGATCTTGAAGCCGGAGCCGAACTCGGCAAACTCCCGAATGGCGGCCAGCCGCTTGGCGGCCACCTCGGTGAGCACCTTGCCCCGGCGGTAGGTGAGGTAGGCGTAGGCCCGGCGGTTGGACCGGCCCACACGGCCCCGGAGCTGGTGGAGCTGGGCCAGCCCCAGGTGGTCGGCGTCCTCAATGATGAGGGTGTTGGCGTTGGGCAGGTCGATGCCCGTCTCAATGATGGTGGTGCATACCAGCACGTTCAGCTCCCCGTCGGTCATGCGGCTCATCACGTCATCAATGGCCTCCTGGCTCATCTTGCCGTGGGCCACCCCCACGGCGGCGTCCTCCCCCAGCATCTGCTGAATGCGGGCGGCGGTGCGGTCAATGGTCTCCACCCGGTTGTGGAGGTAGTACACCTGGCCGCCCCGTTCCAGCTCCCGGCGCATGGCGTCGGCCACCACCGGCCAGTTGTGCTCCAGTACGTAGGTCTGCACGGGGAGCCGGTCGGCGGGGGGCTCCTCCAGGGTGGACATGTCCCGAATGCCCGACATGGCCATGTTCAGGGTGCGGGGAATGGGGGTGGCGGAGAGGGTGAGGACGTCCACCTGGCGGAAGGTCTCTTTCAGCTTCTCCTTGTGCTGCACGCCGAAGCGCTGCTCCTCGTCCACCACCAGCAGGCCCAGGTCTTTAAACTTTACGTCCTTGTTAAAGAGACGGTGGGTGCCGATAAGGATGTCCACGCCGCCGTTTTCCACCTTGCGTAACGTCTCCTTCATCTGGGCGGGAGTGCGAAAGCGGGAGACCACGTCGATGTTCACCGGGTACTTCTGGAAGCGGCGCAGGGCGTTGAGGTAGTGCTGCCGGGCCAGGACCGTGGTGGGCACCAGCACCGCGGCCTGCTTGCCGTCCAGCACGCACTTCATCATGGCCCGGAAGGCCACCTCCGTCTTGCCGTAGCCCACGTCGCCGCACAGCAGCCGGTCCATGGGGACGGGGGATTCCATGTCCCGCTTAATCTCCTGGATGCACCGCAGCTGGTCCTCCGTCTCGGTGTACTCAAACTGCTCCTCAAACTCCCGCTGCCAGGGGGAGTCGGGGGAGAAGGCGTAGCCGGGCTGGCGCTGGCGCTGGGCGTAGAGCTGGATGAGCCCCTTGGCCAGATCCTGCACCGCCTTTTTCGCCTTGGATTTGGCACGCTCCCAGTCGGTGCCCCCCAGCTTGGAGAGCTTTTTCGTCTCCTGGGCGTCCTCGCCGCCGCCGATATACTTGGAGATGAGGTCCAGCTGGGTGGCGGGGACATAGAGCACGTCGGAGCCGGCGTAGGCGATCTTCACATAGTCCTTTTCAATCCCGTCGGCGGGCATCTTCACCATGCCCACATACCGGCCCACGCCGTGGTGCTCGTGGACCACCAGGTCGCCGGGGGAGAGGTCGGCGTAGGACTTGAGCTTCTGGCGGTTGGTGGCCTCCTTCTTCCGGCGGGGCCGTTTCTGAGGGGCGGCTTGGCCCTCGGTGACCACCGCCAGCTTCAGGTCGGGGTACTCCATACCGCCCGACAGCCCGCCCACGGTGAGCATGATCTGTCCCGGCTTGGGCAGGGTCTTGGGGGAGAACTCCACCCCGGAGGTCACCTTCTGCTCCCGCAGCAGGGTCTGGAGGTTCAGCGCCCGCTGCTCGGAGGACACCAGCACCAGCACCCCGAAGCCGGCGGCCTGGTAGTGGCTCAGATCCTGCACCGCCGTCTCCAAGCTGGCCCCGAAGGAGGGCAGCTGCTTGGCCATGAGGGACAGGACGCACCGGGGGGGCGTGGGGTAGGCGGAGAGGGTGAAGGAGTCCAGATAGGCCACCGGCCAGTTTTCCAGCACCTGGTTAAGTTGCGGGAAGGAGCGGGACAGCTCGCCGCAGCTGCCGTCCAGCTCGCCCCGCTCCAGCAGAGTTTTCACATCCTCCTCCATTTGCCACTGGTAGGTCTTGGCCCGCTCGGAGACCCGGCTGCTCTCGGAAAAGAGGACGCAGGCGTCCAACGGCAGGTAGTCGGCGGCGGTGGCCAGCTTGGGATAGATGAGGGGCAGGTAGCGGTCCACGGCGGGGAGGGAGCGGCCCTGCTCCAACGCCTCCCGGTCGGCAGACAGCGTTTCTTTCAGCTCCTTGCGGTCGTCCTTCTCCGCCTTGGCCATGCGCTTGGCCAGCGCCGTCAGCAGACCGCCCAGGCCGCCGGGGGCCAGCTGGGGCAAGGTCTCCGCCCCGGGCAGGAGGACGGCCTTCTCCAGGTTCTGGGTGCGCCGCTGGGTGACGGGGTCAAAGGCACCCATGGCGTCCACCTCGTCCCCCCAGAACTCGCAGCGGACCGGGGCGTCCATGGCGGGGGAGAACACGTCCAGAATGCCGCCCCGGAGGGCAAACTGTCCCGGTCCCTCTACCTGCTGGCAGCGGGAGTAGCCGGCGGCGGTAAGCTTGGCGGCCAGGTCGTTGAGGTCGATCTGCTGGCCCACCGCCAGCTCCAGGGTGGCCTGTTTCAGGACATCGGGAGGTAGGGTGCGCTGCTGGAGGGCCTCCACCGAGGCCACCAAGCAGGGCAGCTCCCCCTGAGAGAGGGCCCACAGCAGCTTTAAGCGCCGGTGCTCCCACTGGTGGGAGACGGTGGCGGCGTTGTGGAAGGTGAACTGCCGGGCGGTGAGTACCGGGACGGCCTGGCCGGTAAAGAAGGCCAGGTCCCGGGCCATCCGGTCGCACTCCCCCTCATCGGCGCACACCACCACCACCGGCCGGTCCATGGTCTCTCCCAGGGCGGCGGCAAAGTGGGCCCGGTGCACCGCACCCAGGCCGGACACCGCCACCGGGGACTGTCCGCCGTCCAGAGCGGCCAGGAGCTGTCGAAATTCCGGCAGATTTGTTAAAACAGAGCGTAGTATATTCAATGAAAATCACTCCTAGTGACCATATATTCCATAATATGGAAGTTATAGACGCGCCAATACCCCCGTTTCCAAACAGAGACGGGGGAGGGGCGCAGTATGATGGGCTTCCTAATGGCAGTCTACTTGTTTTTTAAGAAAATGTCAATTTTAATTTCTGAATTCCTGGAAATTCGGCAAAGTTTTTGCCTTTTTTGCACAAAACTGCGGGCTTGCGCCCTGGACATGGCCGTAAGGAAGGCGTTGGAGGAGCGCGCGAGGGCCCAGGCGAGAAAAAATGGTTGACTCTATTACCATGGTAGAGTTTATAATGGCGGTAACGCGTATTCAGAACCGGGAGGAAGCACCACAGTGAATCGAGACCTGACAACGGGCAATGTATGCCGCAACGTAGTTTTATTTTCCCTGCCGTATCTGCTGTCCTATTTTTTGCAGACTTTGTACGGCATGGCCGATCTGTTTATCATCGGACAATTTGAGGGGGTGGCCAGCACCACCGCCGTGTCCATCGGCTCCCAGGTGATGCACATGATCACGGTCATGATCGTGGGACTGGCCATGGGCACCACCGTCTGTATCGGACAGGCGGTGGGGGGCGGAAGCCAAGACCGGGTGTCCCGGACGGTGGGCAACACGGTGACGTTGTTCATGGTCCTTTCCGTGGCGGCGGCCGGGCTGCTGTGGGTGTGGATCCGGCCCATCGTCTCCGTCATGTCCACGCCGAAGGAGGCGGTGGAGGGGACGGCGGCCTATCTCACCATCTGTTTTCTGGGCATCCCCTTTATTACCGCCTATAACATCATCAGCTCCATTTTCCGGGGCATGGGAGACAGCAAAAGTCCCATGTACTTTGTGGCGGTGGCCTGCGTGGCCAACATCGCCCTGGACTACCTCTTTATGGGGGCGTTTCATCTGGGACCGGCCGGCGCCGCCCTGGGCACCACCTGCTCCCAGGCCATCAGCGTGGTCATTGCCCTGACGGTCATTGTAAAAAAGCGGAGCATCCGGCTGGGCCGGGGCGATTTTCGCCCCCGGCGCCGGGTGATGGGGCGCATCCTCTCCATCGGCATCCCCGTGGCCCTGCAGGACGGCCTCATCCAGATCTCCTTTCTGGTGATCACCGTCATCGCCAACCGCCGGGGACTCAACGATGCGGCGGCGGTAGGCATTGTGGAAAAAATCATCAGCTTTTTGTTCCTGGTGCCCTCCTCCATGCTCTCGGCGGTGTCGGTGCTGGGAGCCCAGAACATCGGAGCGGGAAAACCGGAGCGGGCGGTCTCCACCCTGGGGTATGCCATTCGGATGGCGGTGGGGTTCGGCTTGCTGGCCGCCATCGTGGTCCAGTTCACGGCCGAGCCCATGGTCTCCCTGTTCACCGATTCCGGGGCGGACCAGGGAGCGGCGGTGGTCCTGCTGGGGGGACAGTACCTGCGGGGCTACATCTGGGACTGCGTGTTTGCGGGCATCCATTTCTGCTTCAGCGGCTACTTCTGCGCCTGCGGAAAATCGGGCCTGTCCTTCCTCCACAACATCGTGGCCATCGTGCTGGTGCGTATCCCGGGGGCCTATCTCACCTCCCACTGGTTCCCCGACACCCTGTTTCCCATGGGACTGGCCACGGCGGCGGGCTCCTTCCTGTCGGTGGTGATCTGCGTGGCTGCCTTTGTCCTGCTGTCCCGAAGCGCCAAAGAACACGGCCTGGAGGAGCTGGAAGGTTCCGGGGGCTGCTGACAGAACACACAGAAAGAAAAACCCCCGCTCTCCGGAAGTTGTGCCGGAGGGCGGGGACTGGTCTGTCTTCGGACGAGGAAAAATAAAAACCGCTGTTTTCTTTCAAAAACAGCGGTTTTTCTGGTGGACGATACAGGACTTGAACCTGTGACCTCCCGCACGTCAAGCGGATGCTCTACCAGCTGAGCTAATCGTCCGAACAGCATGGACTATTTTATCCTGAACAGCGGGGTTTGTCAAGTCTTATTTTATATTTTCTGCGGCGGAAGGGGAGAAATTTTCTTTTGGGGAATTGCTTTTTTCCAGGTGGAAAACGAAGCGTTTTGTGCTATACTGAATCCAGCATCCGATACGTTGTATAAGGAGGATCAGCAAGTATGCTTAAATTAGATCTGACAAAACTGGAGGGCTTTATTCCCCAGGACTATCTGCCCCAGCGCATGGAGCGCCTGGAGAAGGCGGCTTCCATGCTGGCCAACCACAACGGCCCCGGCGGCGACTTTACCGGCTGGGTGTACCTGCCCCGGGACTACGATAAGGAAGAGTTTGCCCGCATCCAGGCGGCAGCCAAGAAGATCCAGCAGCAGTCTCAGGTGCTGGTCGTGGTGGGCATCGGCGGCTCCTATCTGGGCGCCCGTGCCGTGGTGGAGCTGCTGGGCTCCCCCAACTACAACCTGAAGAAGAAGGATACCCCCGACATCCTGTTTGCCGGCAACGGCCTGTCCACCGACGCCCTGCTGGAGACCATCGCCCTCATCGGCGACCGGGACTTCTCCGTCAACGTCATCTCCAAGTCCGGTACCACCACCGAGCCCGCCGTGGCCTTCCGGATCTTCAAGGGTCTGCTGGAGCAGAAGTATGGCAAGGAGGGCGCCCGGGAGCGCATCTACGCCACCACCGACAAGGCCCGGGGCGTCCTGAAGGGCCTGGCCGATACCGAGGGCTATGAGGAGTTCGTGGTGCCCGACGACGTGGGCGGCCGCTACTCCGTGCTCACCGCCGTGGGCCTGCTGCCCATCGCCGTGGCCGGCATCGACATTGCCGAGCTCATGGGCGGCGCGGCCCAGGCCATGAACGACCTGTCTGTGGGCGGCGCCGAGAACCCCGCCTGGCAGTATGCCGCCGCCCGCCACGCCCTGTACCAGGCGGGCAAGAAGGTGGAGCTGCTGGCCTGCTACGAGCCCAGCTTCCGGTTCTTCGCCGAGTGGTGGAAGCAGCTGTACGGTGAGAGCGAGGGCAAGGAGGGCAAGGGCCTGTTCCCCGCCAGCGTGGAGTTCACCGCCGACCTGCACTCCATGGGTCAGTATATCCAGGAGGGCGAGCGGCTCATGTTTGAGACCGTGGTGCAGTTTGCTCCCAAGGGCGAGTTCATCATCCCCAACGATCCCGAGAACGTGGACGGCCTGAACTTCCTGTCCGGCAAGTCCATGGCCTTTGTGGCCCAGCAGGCCATGCGGGCGGTGATCCTGGCCCACGTGGACGGCGGCGTGCCCAACGTGCGCATCGAGATGCCCGCCCTGTCCGCCAAGACCGTGGGCTACCTCATTTATTTCTTCGAGTATGTCTGCGGCCTGTCCGGCTACCTGCTGGAGGTGAACCCCTTCAACCAGCCCGGCGTGGAGGCCTACAAGGTCAACATGTATGCCCTGCTGGGCAAGCCCGGCTATGAGGAGCAGAAGAAGGCCCTGGAGGCCCGTCTGTAAGCTCCTAAACCCCGCGTCGAGAAAAATAACCCCGGCCTTTCCCTAAAAAATGGGGAAAGGCCGGGCTTTATCTCCGGCGCTGGCAGCAGGTTCTGCCAAAAAAATTCATAACTTTGCGGTTGAAAAGCGGCCCCTCTTATGTTAAAGTTATAGTAACGTAAGGGACCTGCTTCCCACGTAACATCCATTAAGGAGTGATTCACATGATTCGAGTTATCATGGGTAAGAAGGGCACCGGCAAGACCAAGCAGATGATCGACATGATCAACGAGGCCGTTGGCAGCGAGCACGGCAACGTGGTGTGCATCGAGAAGGGCAATAAGCTCACCTTCGACATTCACTATCAGATCCGCCTGGTGGAAGCCAGCCAGTATGATATTGCCAATTACACCGCCCTGAAGGGCTTCGTCAGCGGCCTGTACGCCGGGAACTATGATATTACCCATGTCTTTATCGACAGCCTGACCAAGATCGTGCCCACCGAGAACTACACCCAGACCGAGGAGTTCCTGGCCTGGCTGAACAACTTCGGCGAGAAGCACGGCATCAAGTTCACCATCACCATCAGCGACGAGCCCGATCTGGCTCCCGAGGGCATCAAGCAGTATTTCTAAATAATATTTTCCAACGCAAACAGCGCGCCGTTTTTGATACGGCGCGCTGTTTTTTTAACTTTTTTGGGGAAATGTCCCGTTGTCAGGACAGTTTTCGACATTTTTTGCAAAAATATGGGAAAAAAGAAACTTGACAGAACCGGACAAAGAGAGTATATTATGTCTACGGATAGAACATACGTTCTATATCTGCTGGGCGGTGCCGCCCTGTTTGGCTTTGGCGGTATTCAGAGAAGCAATCAACAGCTTTTTCAGCTCGACACAGTGGGAGAGGGGAGTGCTCTGGGCGTAGTACCCGCTCTCCAGCAGAAGTTCCAGCCAGTATTCACTTTCAGCGCACTCCTTCAATGCGATTTGAAGCTTGGCGATGAAATCGGCCCGGCTGTGGCCATAGAACGCTTCGCGAATATTTGCGCCGATGCTTGTGCCGGAGCGAAGAAGCTGGTTGACCAGAATCGTTTCCCGCTGTTCTCGTTTGATTTGGTTGCAGACCTGGATGATCTCCAGGGCAAAGGCTTTTGACTTGGAGAGAAGAGGACTATCTTTCATCCGATCACCTTTTTCCATCCGTCGGCGAAGCCGACATCATACTTCTTACCTTTTCCCTCTTACTTTTTACCTCCAAAAATCCTGAATGCGCTTACATGTAGGGAAGAGGGAATCGGGAAAAAGTAAGAAGAAAAAATCCTGAACGCTGACGCATTCAGGATTTTTGGTGGAGGAGGGTGGATTCGAACCACCGAAGCTAACGCAACAGATTTACAGTCTGCCCCCTTTGGCCACTCGGGAACTCCTCCATATGAAATTGTGGAGCTGGTGGACGGATTCGAACCCCCGACCTGCTGATTACAAATCAGCTGCTCTACCGGCTGAGCTACACCAGCGCATCAAGAGTGCTGTCCAACAGCAGGTGTTATTTTACCAAAGAACGTACATCTTGTCAAGCCTGATTCCGAAAGTTTTTAAATTTTTTTAGGGAAGGGAGAAAGGAGTGTCTCTGCACGGCAGCAAGCCAACGAAACGCTCTGCTGCTGCCCCTGCGGGATGTGCAGCAGGCCCCGCCGGCAGCCTACTGTCCCAGCTGCGGGGGTGAGCAGTACCGCTGGGACCGGATGGTCTGGCGGGAGGGGCGGAGGATCTGCGCGGAGTGTGCCGCGCGGGAAGAAGAGGAGGAAGAGAGAGAAGCATGACCTTGTTGGAATTGTCAGTGGAGTACCGGGAGCATGCCCGGGTGCTGGATCTGCGGATCTGCCAACTGGAGGCAGTGCTGGAGCGGACCCGAAACGAAAAGCAGCGGCTGGTGCTGGAGCACCGCATCCATATGCTCTCCACCATGCTGCGGGAGGCCAGGGAGCTGGCCGTGCTCACCGAGCGCTACTATGAGAGGGGGTACCGCCGCAATGCCAAATACACGCTATAGGAGAGGAAAGCCCTACGCCGCCGATATGGCCCTGTACAGTATGCGTATGGCCGCCGACAACAGCCAGGAGATCAGCCGCCTCAAGCGCAATCTCATCCGGGCGCTGCGGGAGGATGTGACCGAGCGCCAGCGGCAGGCGCTGCTTATGTACTACGCCCAGGGGTACAACATGCGGGAGATCGGGGAGCAGCTGGGGGTGGACAAGTCCACCGTCTCCCGCACCATCAAGCGGGGGGAGCGGCGGCTCCAGCGCTGCCTGCGCTACGGGGCGGAGGCCTATCTGAAGAATCTGGAGTGGTAGCGCAGGCGCTTCCGTTTGGCGCCGGGCTGTGGTACAATAGGGGCAAATCTGCCCGTGCGCGGGCCACAGGAGGAGCCTATGTCCGGAAAAGAGGAATTTATCGAGCTGTTCAAGGAGAAGATCACCCGGCCCGGCGCCGACGCGCTGCTCAACTTTTTGGAGCATAAAAGCGACTTTTTTACCGCTCCCGCCTCGGCGCGGTACCATCTGGCCTGTGAGGGCGGCCTGTGCGAGCACAGCCTGAACGTGTACCACTGCCTGGTGGACTATCTCCAGCGAGAGCGGGTTCAGGAGCTCTACGGCCTGGAGTACAGCGAGGAGACGGTGGCCGTGGTGGCCCTGCTCCACGATCTGTGCAAGATCGGGTGCTATAAGAAGGGGTTCCGCAACGTGAAGAACGACGCCACCGGCCAGTGGGAGCGGGTGCCCACCTACAGCTTTGACGATCCCCTGCCCTACGGACACGGGGAGAAGAGCGTGTACATCGCCAACGGCTATCTCCGCCTGACCCGGGAGGAGGCCATGGCCATCCGCTGGCATATGGGCTTCTCCGGGCCGGAGGACCCGCGGACTGTCGGGCAGGCGTTCCAGAAGTACCCCCTGGCCTTTGCCCTGGCTACCGCCGACATGGAGGCCAGCTACTTCTTAGAGAACGACGCGCTTTCTTGACCTACTTTTTTCGAGAAAAAAGTAGGCAAAAAAGCTTCCTGCAAAGCTTTGCTTTGCCTCTGCGCCCGTAAAAAAAGACAGGTGGGAGTGACCCGTTCGGTCGCTCCCACTTTTTTGCAAAGAGATGGATATTCCGTTGTACTTGTTCCAAAAGGAACCGGGGAAGCCGCATTACGGAAGCGGGCGGATGAGACATCCGCCCCTACACACAAAATTGGGCAGTCTCTTCGTAGGGGCCGGTGTCCTCACCGGCCCGCCATTTACCACCAAGGCCACATAGAAGTACTCCTTTGTAGGGGCGGCTTTCATCCGCCCGCCCGATCCCCACCGCACCAAACGAGTAGGCAGGCACCAGGCGGTGTACGTTAGAGCGTCAGCCTGTAAATTTTACAGCGGTAGGCCCCTGTGGGCCGGGAGTAGAAAGGCGCATGGTCAACATTTGGGCCGCCGGAACTATTGTACCAGCCGAAGTGACCCGCCCCCGTAAATGGGGGTCCAGGGGGTGGGGCGACTTTGAACGCCCGCCTGCGGCGAGGCGTTCATCGGAGACACACCCCTTGGCGCGTCTTTGGTTCCTTTCTGCGCGGGCAGAAAGGAACAAGAATTCTACACATCCGCCGGCAGCTTGCACATCAGCTCCTCTGCCTGAGTGCGGACATACAGCTTGTTGGCGTGCTCCAGCACGAACTCCAGATGGAGCTGGGCCTGCCGCCACATCTGCCGCTGGTGATAGTAGACCGCCAGCGCCATGTGGGCGCCCACCTGCTCCCGCCGGCAGCTTGCCCGTTCCAGATCCTGCTGGAGGATAGGCTCCAGCTGCGGAGGCGCGGCCTGCATCAGGGCAAAGGAGCGCCGCTGGTTCAGAACCCGGTCCACCAGAGCCCGCTGTTTGGCCCCCATTTTGGGCTTCAAAGCGGTGAGCTTTTCCGCCGCCCACTCCTGCCGGGGATCGGCGGAGGACAAGGCGGCGCTCCAGATCAGCAGTGCCCGGGCGTCTCCCGCCAGCCGGGGATGGCTGCCTGCCCGGTCCAGCACCTGGGAGGCCTCCTTGATGCGGCCCAGCAGGGAGAGGGCGTAGCCCTCGTAGACCTGAAACAGCAGGCTGTCCGGGTTCTGGCGGCAGACGGTGCGGCTCAGCTCCAACAGGGGCTCCGGGTCGCAGCGGTTATCCAGCGCGGCCAGAGCAGGCCGCAGCGCGATGAGAGCCTGGAAGTTGATGATGGCCGCCCCCGCCAGGATCCAGCACACCGCAACTCCATACCAAATCAGCAGCGCCCAGCCCTTCATACCGGAGAGGGCGCCCGCCAGTACGCACAGGATGGCGGGCACACACCACAGCCCAAAGGCCGGGCGGGCACGGGTCAAGAGAAAAGTCCTCATAAAGGTGTCCCCCAAAGAAAATGATGTGAGGTAAGCCTACCACACATCATTGTGAATTACCTATACAAATTATTAAGAAATTACGAAGTTTTTTCCAATTTTCCCTGCCTGCCGGCCTGGATAGGCCGGGCGTGGAAGGGGAAGGGGCGATCAGCCGTTGAACTTGTTCATGGCGCGGTCGGGGCCCTCTTTGATGAGGCACTCCACCGCGTCGGCGCACCGCTCCACGGCGGCGTCGATGGCCTTTTTGTCCTCCCCCTGGAACTTGCCCAGGACCCAGTCGGCCAGATCGTAGTCGGGGTGGGGCTTTTTGCCCACGCCCACCCGGATGCGGGGGAACTGGTCGGTGCCCAGGTGCTGGATGATGCTTTTGAGACCGTTGTGTCCTCCGGCGGAGCCGCCCCGCCGGATGCGCAGCTTGCCCACGTCCAGGGCGGTGTCGTCGGAGATGACAAGGATATGCTCCGGGGGAATTTTATAGAAGTCGGCGGCGGGGCGCACCGCCTCCCCGGACAGGTTCATATAGGTCACCGGCTTCATCACCAGCACTTTTTCCCCGGAAATAGAAAACATGTTGGTGAGCGCCTTGAATTTCAGCTTCTGGATGGGCAGACCGTACCGCTCGCCCAGCTGGTCGGCCACCATAAAGCCCACATTGTGGCGGGTGTTGTCATACTGGTCGCCGGGGTTGCCCAGGCACACCAGCAGCCAGGAGGCGCCCCCGGCACTGCGATGGAAAAACATGCTATCCCTCACTTGCTTGGTAAAATGCACTGGGGCGGGCAAATGCCCGCCCCAGTGGGGTAGATGGATCAGGTAAACAGGCGGGAAACGGAGGTCTCCTCGTAGATGTGGCTGATGGCCTCGGCAAACATGTGAGCCACGGAGATGTAGCGGATCTTGTCGCACGTCATGCCGGGCTTGGGCGGAATGGTGTCCAGGAAGACCACCTCGTCCATCACGCTCTCGCTGATGCGCTTGACGGCGGGGCCGGAGAGCAGACCGTGGGTGGCGCAGGCGGTCACGTCCTTGGCGCCGCCGATGTCCACCAGAGCCTTGGCGGCATGGCACAGGCTTCCGCCGGTGTCCACCATGTCGTCCAGCAGGATGACGTGCTTGCCCTTTACGTCGCCGATGATGTTCATGACCTCGGAGGAGTTGGCCTTCTGACGGCGCTTGTCCACGATGGCCAGAGGCATGTTCAGCTTCTGGGCAAAGGCACGGGCACGGGCCACGCTGCCCACGTCGGGGGAGACCACCATGGTCTCGTCCTGGACGGCGGCGAATTTGCGGAAGCACTCGCTGACGAACAGGGGAGAGCCCAGCAGGTTGTCCACCGGAATGTCGAAGAAGCCCTGGATCTGGTTGGCGTGCAGGTCCATGGTCAGCACCCGGTCGGCGCCGGCGCGGGTGATGAGGTTGGCCACCAGCTTGGCAGAGATGGGATCGCGGGGCTTGGTCTTGCGGTCCTGCCGGGCATAGCCGAAGTAGGGGATGACCGCGGTGATGCGGCCGGCGGAGGCCCGGCGCAGCGCGTCGATCATAATGAGCAGCTCCATGAGCGCGTCGTTGACGGTGTGCATCTTTCCGTCCTTCTCGAAGGGGCAGGTGGACTGCACCACAAAGACGTCAGACCCGCGGACGGTCTCGTAAATGGAGGCAAAGTTTTCGCCGTCGGCGAAGGAACCTACCTCAGAGTTGCCCAGGGGAACCCCCAACTCCTGGCAGATGGCCTTGGCCAGGTTGGGGTTCGAGTTGCCCGTGAAAATCTTGATGCTCTTCCCGTGTGTGATCATAATCAACTTCCTTCCGTTTTTCGTGGAGGCGGCCCGGCAGGGTCCGCTCCTGTTCCTGTACCTTCTCCTAAATGGGTGCATTGGATTGTTCTTCGAAAAAAGACCGCGCTGAAAAGCCAAGAAAACGCGGGCCGGAATAGCGCCCTGCTGTTCCGCGGGAGACAGGGGATTCCGGCAGACATGATTGGAACCGGCAGAAGGCGCAATGCCCGGCGCCGGAGACGCTCTCGATCCACGCAGGCCCGGCGGGAGCATACACCCCCAGGCCGTTGACCAGGTAAAAGGTCGGGATTTGCAAGGCCATTATAGCATACCTGGAGGAAAAATTTGACCCCCTCAGGGGGATTTTTTTCAAAAACTTTCGTTTTCTTCACTTTCCTCCAAAAATACCGGGAAAAGCGGTGGAAAACTCGGGGGAAACTGTGCACAGCGACGAGGTGTTTTGTGAAAAGCGCATTCTTTTAATAAGATCCTTTTCTTTAGTCTGCCCAAATTTTTAGGGAAAAAAGCCCCCTGCTTTCCCGCAGGAAAGAGGGGGCAGGTCGGGCGTCATACCCGTTGCATCCGCGAGGCAAAGGGTGTTCCGCCGGTTCAGGCGGGGGTAGGATCCGCATGGGGTTCCAGTTGTGTAATGGGCTCCACGCCCAGGGCGCGGCGCAGGCGGCTGGGGTCGTAGATGCCGCTGAGCTCCAGACTGGCGCACAGGGTGTCCACCGCATCCACCAGCCAGGCCTCCCGGGACCGGGGCAGCTGTCCGCCCGCAGGCCACATATGGGAGAGGATGATGTTGCGTTCCTTGTCGCTCAGGTCGGTAAGCTCCTCGGCATTCCGGGCGGCGGCCCGGGGGTGGTCAAAGCACTGCCAGCCGGGGTGGGCCGACTTATCCTTGGAGTCGTAGAGATACAGGTCGTGCAGGAGTCCGCCGCGGGCGGCAGCCACCGCGTCCAGGCCCAGAGCCCGGGCGATGCGGAACGACCAATAGGCCACAAACAGGGAGTGATCCAGGGTAGTAATGCGGTTATGGTGGCACCAGCGGCCCATCATCCGTACCTGCTCAGAGCCCAGCAGCTCCCCGGTGGTCTGGCAGAACTCCTTCATAGAATGGTTCATTGGAATCAGTCCTTTCCAAAATCACAAGGGTGGATGGTACATGCATACGCAGCCGGACGGCACGCCGTCCGCACAGGTATATGGGACATTGTCCCACCTACATTATACCTCCAAACCGGGGAGATTGTCATCCGGAAAATGGCGGAATTGGCCGCCTGTGCCGGAACATCAGCGGACCTGGCCGGTGCCCCGGATGATGTACTTGTAGGTACACAGCTCCTGGAGCCCCATGGGTCCCCGGGCGTGGAGCTTCTGGGTGGAGATGCCCATCTCGCAGCCCAGCCCGAACTCGCCTCCGTCGGTAAACCGGGTGGAGGCGTTCCAGTAGACGGCGGCGGAGTCCACCTGGTTGAGGAAGGCCCGGGCGGCCTTCTCGTCCTTGGTGATGATGGCCTCAGAGTGGCCGGTGGAGTGGGCGGCGATGTGGGCGATGGCCTCGTTTACCCCGTGAACCACCTTCACCGCCAGGATGTAGTCCAGAAATTCCGTGTCGAAGTCCTGTTCCCCTGCCGGGGTGCCGGGGATGATGGCCTGGGCCGCCTGATCCAGCCGCAGCTCCACCGGGTGCAGGCCCCGCTCCAGGCGGTCCTGGGTGAGCCGCTTTTGCAGCTTGGGGAGGAATTCCTGGGCGATGGTCTGGTCCACCAGGCACACCTCGCAGGCGTTGCAGACGCTGGGGCGGGAGCACTTGGCGTTCTCCAGAATGTCCAGGGCCATGGCCTGGTCGGCCTGGCCGTCCACATACACGTGGCAGATGCCGGTGCCCGTCTCGATAACGGGGACGGTGGCGTTGTCCACACAGGCCCGGATAAGGCCGGCACCGCCCCGGGGGATGAGCAGGTCCACATAGCCCGTGGCGGTCATCAGCTGGTTGGAGGAGGCCCGGGTGGTGTCCTCCACCAGCTGGAGGGCGTCGGCGGGCAGACCCGCCTGGGTGAGGCCCTCCTTCAGGGCGGCCACAATGGCCGCGGCGGAGCGGTGGGCCTCCTTGCCGCCCCGCAGGACGCAGGCGGAGCCCGCCTTCAGGGCCAGAGCGGCGGCGTCCGAGGTGACGTTGGGGCGGCTCTCGTAGATGATGGCGATGACTCCCATGGGCACCGCCGTCTTTTCCACCACGATGCCGCTGGGGCGCTCCACCCGCTGGAGCACGGTCCCCACCGGGTCGGGGAGGGCGGCCACCTCCCGGATGCCCTGGGCCATACCGGCGATGCGCTCCGGGTTCAGGGCCAGCCGGTCCAGCATCACCTCAGAGATGGTGCCCCGGGCGGCTTCCAGGTCGGCCTGGTTGGCCGTCAGAATGTCCGCCTGATGCTCCAGCAGGGCGTCGGCCATGGCCAGCAGGGCCCGGTTTTTCGTCTCGGTGTCCGCCAGGGCCATGGCCCCCTTGGCCCCACGGGCCTGTTGCAGCAGTTCCAATGTGGTCATCGTGCAGCCTCCTTCCAACCGCTCCTCCGGGACGTTTTTACCCGGAAAGCGATTGAGAAATGTAGAATATCAATTAATATATACGATCAGTAGGGGAAAATCAGCCCTTGTGGGCCACAAACCGGGTGCCCACGTCCTTGCCCTGGGCAATGTCGTAGAGCCGCTGGGGATACTCGCCGTTGGTGATGACCATGTCGCAGCCCTGGGCGGTGACCATCTTGGCGGCCCGGAGTTTTGTTGCCATGCCGCCGGTGCCCAGGCTGGAGCCTACGCCCCCCGCCAGAGCTTCGATCTCCGGGGTGACTTCCTCCACCACCGGGATGAGCTTGGCCTCCGGATTTTTCCGGGGGTCGGCGGTGTAGAGCCCCTCGATGTCGCTGAGGAGCACCAGCAGGTCGGCCTTCACACAGCAGGCCACGATGGCCCCCAGGGTGTCGTTGTCGCCCACCTTGATCTCGGCGGTGGCGATGGTGTCGTTCTCGTTGATGACAGGCAGGGCGCCCAGCTCCAGCAGGCGCTCCATGGTGTTCTCGAAGTTCTCCCGGCGCTCCGGGTGGTCCACGTCCTCCCCGGTGAGCAGCACCTGGGCCACGGTGTGGCTGTACTGGAGGAACAGCCGGTCGTAGGTGTACATCAGCTCGCACTGGCCCACCGCAGCGGCGGCCTGTTTGGTGGGCATGTCGGCGGGCTTGCCGGGCAGATTCAGCTTGCCCACGCCCATGCCGATGGCGCCGGAGGAGACCAGAATGATCTGGTGGCCGGCGTTTTTCAGATCGGAAAGCACCTTGACCAGCTCCTCCACGTGGCGGATGTTCAGCCGCCCAGTGGCGTGAGCCAGGGTGGAGGTGCCCACCTTCACGACGATTCTCATTGGTATAAACCCCCTGTTGTTTTGAGATAGGAGTGAGGAGATAGGAGATAGTTACTTGGCCAGGGACTGGTTTTTTTCATAGGTGGCGATCACCGCGTCCATGGCGGCGGCGCGGAAGCCACGCTGCTCCAGCACCCGGACACCCTGGATGGTGGTGCCGCCGGGGGAGCAGACCCCGTCCTTCAGCTGGCCGGGGTGCAGGCCCTTCTCCATCATCAGCTTGGCGGTGCCCTCCACCATCTGGGCGGCGTAGGCCAGCGCCTTGGCCCGGGGCAGACCACAGGCCACCCCGCCGTCAGCCAGGGCCTCAATAAACAGGGCGCAGAAGGCGGGGCCGCAGCCGGACACGCCGCTGGCGGCGGAGAGCAGGTGGGGCTCGATGGGGTCCACCAGACCCGCCGGGGCCATGAGAGCCTGGAAAGCGTCCAGCTCCTCCTGGGTGGCGTCCACGCCGTAGTACTGGACCACGCCCGCGCCTACCGCCACAGGGGTATTGGGCATGAGGCAAATGACAGGATATTTGCCTCCGGCCAGGTTCTGAATGGCCTGCCCGTCCAGCCCGGCGGCCATGGAGGCCAGCACAAAGCGGTCGGTGCGCCCGGCCAGGATGGGGGCCAGGTCGGCGAGCACACCGGCCATCATCTGAGGCTTGACCCCCAGAAAGATGAGGGAGCAGGTGCGGGCTACAGCCGCGTTGTCCACCGCCTCGCCCCCCAGCTCCTCAGCCAGGGCCTGGGCCTTGGCGGGGGTGCGGTTGGAGCAGTACAGCTTGGCCTCCGGCGCGCCCTTGGACGCCGCCTGGAGAACGGCGGAGCCCATGGTGCCGGTGCCGATCAAACCAATGGTAGAGAACATAGGGAAACCCCTCCTTTTGTTCGATATTGTTATAAAATCCCTTGGGAACAGTAAGTAGATATTATCATAGCACGTTCCTTTGCCCGGGGAAAGAGGAAATGGGGAGAAATCGGGAGATTCCGTCGGTGCAGTGTTCCTTTCTGCACGCGCAGGAAGGAACATCCGCTCCTTTCCCCGCCCCGCAGGGCGGAACCATCTTCCAGGCCGACAAAGACCGTCTATGGCAACGAATCATAAAGAAATCTTAAACCCTTCTTAATTGACTTTCCCCACCCTCACCCATACACTAAGTGTACTAAGACAGTCCATACAGTTTGCCGCAGGCAGACGGAAAGGAGGGCGTAATGTTAAGCTTAGATTATCGGGACGCCCGCCCCATCTATGAACAGGTGCGGGACGGCCTGCGCCGCCTGGTGGTGACCGGTGCGCTGGCCCAGGGGGAGAAGCTGCCCTCGGTGCGTGCCATGGCCAGCACCCTGGCCATCAACCCCAACACCATCCAGCGGGCCTATGAGGCCCTGGAGGCGGAGGGCTACCTGTACTCGGTGCCGGGGAAGGGCTCTTTTGTCTCGGAGCACACCGGAGTGGACCGGGGGCGGCAGGAGCACCTGCTGCGCACCTTTGACCAGACAGCGGCGGAGCTGCTGTACCTGGGGGTGGCGGGGGATGCCCTGTGCGCCCGCATTGTAAATCTGAAAGGGGGAGCGGCCCAATGATCCAGATCAATGACGTGGTCAAGACCTTTGACGGCTTCCGGGCCCTGGACGGCCTGACCATGCAGGTGGAGGAGGGCTCCATTTACGGCCTGGTGGGTCCCAACGGCGCGGGCAAATCCACCATTCTGCGCCACATCATGGGCATCTACCGCCCCGACTCCGGCTCTATTTTGGTCCACGGCCAGCCGGTGTATGAGAACCCGGCCATCAAGGCGGAGATGGCGGCCATCCCCGACGAGCTCTACTACTTCAACTCTGCCTCCACCCGGGATATGATGAAGTTCTACCGGGGCCTCTACCCTCAGTTTGACGACAAGCGCTATGACGCCCTGCGGGAGGCCTTCCCCGAGGTGGACGAAAACCAGCCCATCCGCCGCCTGTCCAAGGGCATGCAGAAGCAGTCCGCCTTCTGGCTGGCCCTGTGCTGCCAGCCCAAGGTGCTGGTGCTGGATGAGCCAGTGGACGGCCTGGACCCGGTGATGCGCCGGCAGGTGTGGTCCCTGCTCATGGGGGACGTGGCCCAGCGGGGCACCACCGTGCTGGTGTCCTCCCACAACCTGCGGGAGCTGGAGGACGTGTGCGACCACGTGGGCATCCTGTCCCACGG
>CALWYB010000017.1 GCA_944385665.1 uncultured Oscillospiraceae bacterium | reverse complement strand
ACACCCTGAACAACACCGTGGTGGCTCCTCCCCGTATGCTCATCGCCTTCCTGGAGAACAACCTCCAGGCCGACGGCACCGTGAAGATCCCCGCCGTGCTCCAGCCCTATATGGGCGGCACCCAGGTGCTGGTGCCCAAGCACTGATTCGACGGCACACACCCTGCCCCCGGGTAACCCCCGGGGGCGGCAACAGGAGGTCCTGTTATGGCAAACGCTGCCCGGCGGCCGGAGCTGTCCCGGTTGAACATCCTGTTTTGCCTGATGGTGATCTGGATCCACATCGCTTCCCAGGCCGTGAGCAATCTGGACTCCACCGGATGGCAGTTCGCCCTGGTGTTTATTCCCCAGCGGCTGGCCTTCGTCTCCGTGCCCGCCTTCTTCTTTCTCAGCGGCCTGAAACTGACCCTGTTTTCCGCCCGGCACAGCAAGCTGAAAAAATACTGGCTGGGCCGCATCCGCACCATCCTCCTCCCCTACATCCTGGCGGTGGCGGTGTACTACCTCTACTTCTGGACCCACCACTACTTCCCCTTCTCCCTGCCGGACTTTGGGGGCTATCTGGTGCGGGGCGACCTGTCCAGCCACTTCTACTTCGTGGTGACTCTGGTGCAGTTCACCGTGCTCACCCCCCTGTTTCTCTGGCTGGCCCGGCGGTTTGATCCGGTGGTGCTTCTCCCCTTCGCCCTGGGGCTGACCTGGCTGAGCTCCCTGTATCTCCAGGCCATCCTGGCCACCGCCATCCCCGGCCTCACCTTTGCCTACGGCGACCGGGTCTTTCTGTCCTACCTGGTATACTACCTGGCGGGCTGCTGCGCCGGTCAGGCCTACCCCAAGTTCCTGGAGCTGCTGGAGGACAACGCCCCCCTCATCGTCACCCTGGCCGTCCTCTTCGCCCTGTGGGATGGAGTGGCCAGCTGGCTGGGTTTCTCGGAACGGCGGGCCGTGCCCTACATGGAGCTGGTCCACACCCTGTACATCCTCAGCGCCATCCTGCTGCTGTTTCTGGTGGTCTCCCGGGACCGCTCTCCCCTCTCCCGGCTGGGCGCCGCCGTAGACCGGGGCAGCTACCTGATTTACCTGTACCACTGTCTGGTGGTGGTCATCGTCAATGACCAGATGGCCCAGCTGGGCATCGCCTCCCAGGGCGTGCAGCTGGCGCTGCGCATCCTGGTGGTCTACCCGGTGAGCTTGGGCGGCGTGCTGCTGTGGCAGCTGCTGGCGGGAAAGGTGCGCGGGCACTTCGCCTCCGACGGCAGACGGATGCGCACCCACCGGTAAAGTTTATATTCCTTTTTGTATTATTTTATTCTATTATTACACCGCTTTCCAGCGGACAGCGCCCTCCCCTCCCCTTCTCCGGGTCATTTTGCCCCTTAAAAACGGCTCCAGAGCAGAATTCGCTCAAAACCCTTGGGGCACAAGGCTTTTCAGACCGCAAAAAATGGGAGTACCGGAGGGCGTGCTTGGAGGTAATCATGTCGGACGAAAAACGCCCCCAGGAGGAAAAAAATTACATTCCCGCCTCACCGGTGAAGCGGACCCTGGCCTGGATCGGCCTAAGCTACATGGTGATCGTGGTGGCCCTGACCACCTACTACTTCTATACCGGCACCATGCTGGGCAATCTGGCCCCTCTGCTGACGGTGCCCGGTCTCATCGGCCTGGGCGCCCTGAGCGTAGTGAGCTGCCGCTCCACCGGACGGCCCGGCAAGCTGCCCGCCGCCTTTCTGGCCATCCTGTGCTGGGCGCTGGCCCTGGCTACTCTGCCGGTGGGCCTGGCGGGACTGCTGAGCAACTTTGGAGGTTGACACTGTGAAGGAGATCCTAACTTCCGGCCTGGCGGAGCTGGGCCTCACCGGCCGGGTGCCGGACAACGCCCGGGACCAGCTGGCGGAGTACGGCCGGCTGATGCTGGAGAAAAACCAGGTGATGAATCTCACCGCCATCCGGGACGAGGCGGGGGTGGCGCGGCTGCACATGCTGGACAGCGCCGCTCTGCTCAACTGGGGAGATTTTCAGGGCAAGACCCTGCTGGACGTGGGCACCGGCGCCGGACTGCCCGGCCTGCCTTTGAAGATCCTGGTCCCCTCTCTCCAGGTCACCCTGCTGGACAGCCTGAACAAGCGGGTGGACTGGCTCAATGAGGTGTGCGCCCGGCTGGGGCTGGAGGGCATTGAGGCCGTCCACGCCCGGGCCGAGGAGCAGGCCCTGGTGAAGGGCTGGCGGGACAGCTTTGACATCGTCACCGCCCGTGCGGTGGCCGAGCTGCGGCTTTTGTGCGAGCTGTGCCTCCCCTTTGTGAAGGTGGGAGGCGTGTTCCTGGCCATGAAGTCGGTGGAAAGCCAGGAGGAGCTGGACCAGGCCGCCCACTGTATCAAAATGTTAGGTGGCCGGGTGGAGCCCGTCATGGACTACCCCATCCCCGAGGCGGGGGTGACCCACCGGCTTATCCCCATCCGCAAGGTGGCTCCCACCTTGAAGGGGTATCCCAGAAGATGGGCCAAAATTCAAAAAAATCCCCTGTAATTTTGGATGATTCTGGGTGATTTCTTCCTTTTTTGCGTTTCACTGAAAATTATTTTGAAATTGTGAGATTTTTTTCAAAAAAGTTGTTGACGAACCTTGGATTTGTGATAGACTGGAATTGGTGTATAGGAGGAATTTCATGGGAAGTGTAATTGTAGTGACCTCTGGCAAGGGGGGAACTGGAAAAACCTCCATCACCGGCGGCGTAGGCTCCTGCCTGGCACGGCTTGGTAAGAGCGTACTGTGCATCGATATGGACATCGGCCTGCGCAACCTGGACATCTCTCTGGGGCTGAGCGACCGGGCGCTGATGGACTTCTCTGATGTGGTGTTTGGCCGCTGTTCCCTGGAAAAGGCGGCGGTGAGCCACCCCGATTTGCCCGGCTTATCTCTGCTGTCCGCCCCCATGTCCTTTACCCCGCAGCTGACCCAATGGCAGGTCCAGGACCTGTTGGACGCGGCCCGGAAACGGTATGATTACATTCTGATCGACTCCCCTGCCGGTCTGGGTCCCGGCTTCCAGCTGGCCACCTGCGGCGCCGACCGGGCGCTGGTAGTGGCCACCAACGACGCCTCTTCCCTGCGGGATGCTCAGCGCACCGTGGCGGAGTTGGATCGCCTGGAGCAGATCCACCTGGTCATGAACCGCATCCAGCCCAAGCTGCTGCGCCAGCTGCGCACCACCATCGATGACGCCATGGACGCCGCGGGCTTGCCCCTGATCGGCGTAGTCCCCGAGGATCCCAGAGTTATCCTATCGGCCAATCAGGGCCGGCCCCTGATCCTCAACGGACGGCAAGGCGCCGCCACCGCATGCCTGAACATCGCAAAACGGATCCAGGGCCTCCGCGTGCCCATTATGCGCATTCGATGATTTCCCTGTTCTATCACGATTTAAGGAGGTAATCGCCACCATGAATATTGCACTTATGTGTCACAACCGCAAGCAGGAACTGATGGTTCAGTTCTGCACCGCCTACTGCGGCGTTCTGTCCAAGCACACCGTCTGTGCCACCAACGCCACCGGACGGATGGTGGCGGAGGCTACCGGCCTGCCCGTCAATCTGTTTTTGTCCCACGAGCACGGCGGCATCGAGCAGATCGGCCAGCGCATTATCTATAATGAGATCGATATGGTCCTCTTCTTCAACTCCCCCCAGGACAACACCATGGACGACGATGTGATGTATATCTGCCGTCTGTGCGACCAGCACTCCGTGCCCATGGCCACCAACGTAGCCACCGCCGAGCTGCTCATCCACGGCCTGGCCCGGGGCGATCTGGACTGGCGTATCGTCATGAATCCCAACCGGGTTCCCTTCGCCCTGTAAGGCAAAACGGTTGACTTTTTTGCCCAATTTGGGTATCCTATTACCAGAAACCGCCACGACGGCGCATAAGTAGCCCGGTTACCGCCCAACAGAGAGAAACCCCACGGCTGAAAGGGTTTCGGGGAAATGGCCCGGAGGAAGACAGCGCTACCAGCGGGCCCGGAGACGGGCGCGGTCCCCTCTGCCGCAACACAGGGGCCAAAGGGAACAGGGTCGCCCTGTTCTGAAATTGGGTGGCACCACGAAGCGTGTTCTTAGGCGCTCTCGTCCCAATCACGGGACGAGAGCGCCTACTTTTCTTGTAAGAAAAGTAGGCAAAAGAACGTTCTGCAAAGCTCCGCTTTGCCTCTGGGACTCCGCCCCCCGCTTTCTTGAAAGAAAGCTTAGCAAAGAACTTCCTTCGAAGCTTCGCTTCGCCTCTGGGATTCCGCCCTGCGGGGCGGGGAGACGAAAATTGTTCTTTCCAGCGATGGAAAGAACCAAAGATCGCCGGGGCCGCCTTCATGGGTACTTTGCCTACGGCAGTGCCCATAGGCGTCGTTCCCTACCCCCTCTGGCCCTTCGGGCCATCTCCCTCTGACAGGGGGAGTCGTCCCCGGACCCCGTTTACGGGAGAGGGTCACTTTAGCTGGTACGTAAGTTCCGGCGGACAAAATTTGAGTGGATTCTGCGCCGCTTTCCGGCCCACTTCGTCGTCGCAAAGTCCGCTCTATTCCGGACGCCCAAGTATGGGCATCCGTCATGGCGCTCCCTTGCTCCTCCTCTCCCCACCGAACCCGCTTCGCTGGGCTTCGGCGGGGACCCCGTGTGTTTTACCCCACCCCGCCTGGTGCCTGCCTACTCGTTTGGTGCGGCGGGGATCGGGCGGGCCGGTGAGGACACCGGCCCCTACGGAGAGACTGCCAATTTTGTGTGTAGGGGCGGATGAGACATCCGCCCGCAACAGCCCCGCTCCCCTGGTTCTGCTAAGGCAGGCGGTGTCCGTACAGCGCGGACGGTTTTAAATTTCCCACCCAGCAGGGCCCAGTGGCCCGGTAGTAAGAAGGACCAGTCACTCAGATTTTGCCCGCCGGACGCAAGTGCCAATTTCCCAGTAGGGTACCCCCGTAAATAGGGGGTCCAGGGGGGCGACGCCTATGGACACCCGCCTTTGGCGAGGTGTTCATCGAAGGAGTCCCCTTGGCGCATCTTTGGTTCCTTTCTGTGCGAGCAGAAAGGAACATCCGCACCCTGTCCCCCGCAGGGCGGAATTTATAAAAACAACTCCAAAGAAAGGATTTTGATACCCATGAGTAAAGTACAGCCCCGCACCCTGTCCGGGTTTATGGAGCTTCTCCCCGCCCGACAGGCTCAGTTCGACCGCATGGTGGAAATTCTCCGCCAGACCTACTCCCTGTACGGCTTCACCCCCCTGGATACCCCCCTCATTGAGGCCAGCGAGGTGCTGCTGGCCAAGGGCGGCGGCGAGACGGAAAAGCAGATCTACCGCTTTATGAAGGGGGACACCGACCTGTCCCTGCGCTTTGATCTCACCGTGCCGCTGGCCAAGTATGTGGCCCTCAACTACGGCAAGCTGACCTTCCCCTTCCGCCGCTTCCAGATCGGCAAGGTGTACCGGGGCGAGCGGGCCCAGCGGGGCCGCTTCCGGGAGTTCTACCAGGCCGACATTGACGTGATCGGCGACGGCAAGCTGGACATCTCCAACGAGGCGGAGATTCCCGCCATCATCTACCAGGCCTTTACCCGTCTGGGTTTGAAGCGTTTCCAGATCCGGGTGAACAATCGGAAGATCCTCAATGGCTTCTACGCCATGCTGGGCCTCACCGAGAAGTCCGGCGACATTATGCGCACCGTGGACAAGCTGGACAAGATTGGCGCCGAGAAGGTCAAGGCCCTGCTGATGGACGAGGAGATCGGCCTTTCCGAGGCGCAGGCGGGCGAGATTCTCACCTTCATCGCCATCACCGGCTCCAACGAAGCAGTGCTGGCCGCCCTGGAGGGCTACCGGGGCCGCAACGAGGTCTTTGACCAGGGCCTCAGTGAGCTGAACACCGTGGTGAAGTATCTGGCCGCCTTCGGCGTGCCCCAGGACCACTTCGCTGTGGATCTGACCATCGCCCGTGGCCTGGACTACTACACCGGCACCGTTTACGAGACCACCATGCTGGACCACCCGGAGATCGGCTCCATCTGCTCCGGCGGCCGGTACGACAACCTGGCGGAGTATTACACCGACAAGCAGCTGCCCGGCGTGGGCATCTCCATCGGTCTGACCCGGCTGTTCTTCGTGCTGGAGGACCAGGGCTACCTGAACGACGCCCTGAACACCGCTCCCGCCGACGTGCTCATCCTGCCCATGACCGATGATCTCTCCCCCGCCATCGCTCTGGCCACCACCCTGCGCCAGGCGGGCATCCGCACCCAGATCCACGCCGAGCAGAAGAAGTTTAAGCAGAAGATCTCCTACGCCGACAAGCTGTCCATCCCCTACGCCGTGTTCCTGGGCGAGGATGAGATCTCTTCCGGCGTGTGCGCCGTGAAGGACCTGTCCACCGGCCAGCAGGTGAAGCTCTCTCCCGCCGAGGCGGTGGCCCACATCCAGGCGGGCCTGGAGAAACTCAACCAGGGCAAGCCCATTCTGGACAAGGGAGAATAATCTCCCCCTTTCGGCAGAGGCGAAACGAAGTTTCGCATAAAGTTCTTTGCCAAGCTTTCTTTCAAGAAAGCGGGAAAGGAGGAGTACTGGCAATGAAGCGAACCAAGTACCTTCGTCGCATCCTGATTCTCCTTGTTGTCTGCCTTTTGGTCTGGACCGTGTTTCCCCGCTCCTTTTCCTGGGTCATTCCCCAGCGGGTGGTGAATAGAGGAAAAGAAATCCAAGGCGAGACAGAATTTATCGCCTCTTCCAGCTTTGGCATGGACCAAGCGTCCTTGGACGCCTTTTCCGCCCTCCAGAACGCGATGGGGACGGCTCACTTTCTGGCTGACCCCACCACGCTGATCCCCTTTCTCCACCAGCCCCGGGGGCCGGTGAAGGTGAAGATCGACTATTTTCAAGAGGGCGGCTCGCCCACCGGTCATCGCGGCACGACCCTGCTATGGGACGGGCAGATCCTGTGGGTAAACTGGCTGGGCAGCCATTACCTGGGCTACCGGCCCATCTCCCAATCGGACATGGACGCGGCCATGCAGCAGCTTGCCGAACAGTACGGCAGCTGACCGTTCTCTTCCCAAACGAGGCGAAACGAAGTTTTGCACAAAGTTCTTTGCTAAGCTTTCTTTCAAGAAAGCGTCAGAATGCGGAGGTGAATGTTATGAGGAAAAAACTCCCCATCCTGCTTCCCCTTTGCGTCCTGTGTCTGCTGCTGGTGTGGTACCTGTGGCCCCGCAGCTTTTCAGACACCCTTCCCGGCTTTTCCAAAGATGACCCCGTCACCCACTGCGCTGTCCTGCTGACCCCCAGTGATCCCGGCTCCAGCCTGAGCACCAAGCAAATCGAACTGGCGGCGGATTCCCAGGCGTATCAGCAGCTGATGGAGCGGTTGACCTCCACCCGGTATCTCCGCAATCCTACCGACCTGGTGCGGCTGGGTCAGGCCTCCTCCACCCAATCCATTACCCTGGAGGACTACACCGCCACCCTCTCGTTCTACCAGGGAGAAAGCATGTTCTCTATGAGCTTCTATGGTTCCCAAGTGGAGACCCAGGGCGGCTCGGATACCCGCAGCTATTTCCCTCTGGCAGGGCAGGACTTTCAAACTCAAGTGGTCCAGTTCTTACAGGACTGCCCCGATGCCACCGACATCTCATCTGCTTCCCGCTCCTGAGGGGGAGTAACCCCCCCTGCCCCTTCCGTCCCCAACGTGCGAAAGGAGTGCACAAGATGAAGAAAAAATTTCTGATTCCAGCAATTTTGATTCTTGCCCTCTTGGTAGGAGGTATCCTGTGGTACACCCGGCCAGTGAGCTTCTGGGAGGCCACAGGCATGGACCGGGACCAGATCACCGGCGCGTCGGGTGTTGCCATCGAAAACTCTATCCAGGACGGAGATCTCAGCACACAGACCTGGAAAATGGACAACCTAACCTCCGGCCAGGAGGACTATGAGGCTCTGCTGACGCTGCTGGAAGACACCACCTGCCGCTCCAGCCTGCGAAACCTTCTGTCTCCCGCCTCTTCCTATTCTTCCGACGCTATCACCGCTCAGATCGCCTTTGCCCTGGGGGACCAGCTGGTGACAGTCAACGCCCACCATACTGGACAGGTACTGATCTCCTCGCCGGGAGACAGCCGCACCCTGGTCTTTTCCGTGTCTCCCCGGGAGTTGAACGAGACCCTGGCCGACTTCATCCAGCAGCGGGGCGTACCGGGAGATACCTAGTCCTTCCCCTGTTTTTCCAATATAATTTGCTATTTCCTAAATTTAATCATATAAAATGGAGTTGATTTACCATGGATAACTTGCAGAACTTCCACCGCACCAACTACTGCGGCGAGCTGCGCCTGAGCGACGCGGGCAAGACCGTGTCCCTGTGCGGCTGGGTGCAGCGTCAGCGCAACCTGGGCGGCCTGATCTTCGTCGACCTCCGGGACCGCACCGGCCTCATCCAGCTGTCCTTCGACGACAGCACTGACCCGGCCATCTTCGAAAAAGCCTCCACCCTGCGCTCCGAGTACGTCATCGCCGCTACCGGCCTGGTGCGGGAGCGGGAGAGCAAGACCACCAAGATCGCCACCGGCGACATCGAGGTCTATGTCTCCGAGCTGCGTCTGCTGGCCAAGGCCGAGACCCCGCCCTTTGAGATCGTGGAGAACTCCAAGGCCAACGACATGCTGCGCCTGAAGTACCGCTATCTGGACCTGCGCCGCCCCGACATGCAGCGCATGATCGCCACCCGCCACAAGGTGACCAAGATCTGCCGGGACTACTTCGACGAGAACGGCTTCCTGGAGATCGAGACCCCCATGCTCACCAAGTCCACCCCCGAGGGCGCCCGGGACTATCTGGTGCCCTCCCGCGTCCACCCCGGCAAGTTCTACGCCCTGCCCCAGTCCCCCCAGCAGTACAAGCAGCTGCTGATGCTGTCCGGCTTTGACCGCTATATGCAGATCGCCCGCTGCTTCCGGGACGAGGACCTGCGTGCCGACCGTCAGCCCGAGTTCACCCAGATCGACCTGGAGATGTCCTTTGTCAACGAGGACGACATCATGGAGATCCAGGAGGGCTTCCTGAAGCGTGTGTTTAAGGAGATCCTGGACGTGGACGTGCAGACTCCCTTCCTGCGGATGCCCTGGCGGGAGGCCATGGACCGCTTCGGCTCCGACAAGCCCGACCTGCGCTTCGGCTTTGAGCTGAAGGACATCAGCGACATTGTGAAGGATTGCGGCTTCGGCGTGTTCTCCGGGGCGGTCCAGGGCGGCGGCTCTGTGCGCCTCATCAACGTCAACGGCCACGCCGCTGACTTCCCCCGCAAGAAGATCGACAAGCTGGGTGAGTTCGTCAAGACCTACAAGGCCAAGGGCCTGGCCTGGACCCGGATGCACGACGGCCAGGTGACCTCCTCCTACCAGAAGTTCCTCACCGAGGAGGAGAACCAGGCCATTCTGGAGCGGGCCGGCGCCAAGGACGGGGACCTGATCCTCATCGTGGGCGACGTGAAGGACGAGGTGGTCTTTGCCGCTCTGGGCGCTCTGCGCTGCGAGGTGGCCCGTCAGCTGAACATCCTGGACCCCAAGGACTTCAAGTTCCTGTGGGTCACCGAGTTCCCCATGTTCGAGTACAGCGAGGAGGAGGGCCGCTACGTGGCCATGCACCACCCGTTCACCGCTCCCATGGACGAGGACCTGGACAAGCTGGAAACCGACAAGAAGAACTGCCGCGCCAAGGCCTACGACATCGTCCTGAACGGCACCGAGCTGGGCGGCGGCTCCATCCGGATCTCCGTGCCTGAGACCCAGGAGGCCATGTTCCGCGCCCTGGGCTTCACCGATGAGGACGCCATGGAGCGCTTCGGTCACCTCATTAACGCCTTCAAGTACGGCGCGCCCCCTCACGGCGGCCTGGCCTACGGCCTGGACCGTCTGTGCATGCTGATGGCCGGCGCCGAGTCCATCCGGGACGTGATCGCCTTCCCCAAGGTGCAGAACGCCAGCGAGCCTATGACCAACTGCCCCGACTTCGTGGACGACAAGCAGCTGGACGATTTGAGCCTGGCCGTTACCCGCCGGGAGCAGGACGAGCCCGAAGCTTAACTCCTCCCTTCCCATCGCCTCCCCATCCGGGGAGGCGATTTTTGTGCCCAAACAGTTTCTTCCGCATAGATTGAAATCAGAAAAAGGCCTTTAAGATCCACTTAAATTCCCCAAAAAAATTGACAGAATCGCCGCTTAGTGGTATAGTACGTAAGATATCAGAAAAAGTCTTTTGAAAAGTGTGGAGAGAACCGCCCCCCAACCCCGGACGCGTTGACCTCCGCGCTGTTTTTTCAGGAGGAAGCTATGAAAAAAGCACTGATTGTTTTTCTGTGCGTACTGTTGACCGGCTGCACTGCCTCGCCTGGGGTGAGCTCCCAGAGCGCCGGCTCCCAGAGTACGTCCCAGAGTTCCAGCGCCCAGTCCTCCGACACCTCCAACCAGTCGGATTCATCCCAAGATTCTGAGGACGTCCCCTCACAAAACAACGTCACTTCTCAGACCAGCGGGACGGAAAATGAGGACCAGATCATCCAGGAGCTGCTCTCTTCCATGTCGGTAGAGGAGAAAGTGGGCCAGATGTTCTTTGTCCGCTGCCCCGACACCGGCGCGGCAGAGGCGGTGTCCCAGTACAAGCTGGGCGGCTACATTCTGTTTGGCCGGGATTTTAAGGGCAAAACCGCCGAGCAGGTGCGCAGCGACATTGATTCCTATCAAAGCGCCTCCGGCGTGCCCCTGCTCATCGGCACCGACGAGGAGGGCGGCACGGTGGTGCGGGCCAGCTCCAATCCCAACCTGTTCCCCCACGTCTGCCAGTCTCCCCAGGCCCTCTACGCCCAGGGCGGCATGGACAGCATCATTCAGGACGCCCGGCAGAAGAGTCTGACCCTGCTGGACCTGGGCGTCAACGTGAATTTGGCTCCCGTGGCCGACGTGTCCACCGACCCCAACGATTTTATCTATGACCGCTCCTTCGGCCAGGACGCTCAGGCCACGGCGGACTATGTCTCCAACGTGGTCCAGGCCATGAACGCCGAGGGCATTGGCTCCGTGCTCAAGCACTTCCCCGGTTACGGGAACAATGCGGACACCCACACCGGCGTGGCCATCGACCAGCGGCCCTACGAGACCTTTGAGAACAGCGACTATCTGCCCTTTACCGCCGGCATTCAGGCGGGGGCTGATGCGGTGCTGGTGAGCCACAACGTCATGTCTTGTGTGGACAGCCAGCTGCCCGCCTCCCTCTCCCCTGCCGTCCACCAGGAGCTGCGGAACACCCTGGGCTTCCAGGGAGTCATCATGACCGACGATCTGGCCATGGAGGCGGTGGCTGCCTACGCTACCAACGAGTCCGCCGCGGTGATGGCGGTGCAGGCCGGAAACGACATGATCGTGACCACCGATTTTCAGACCCAGATCCCCCAGGTGGTGGAGGCCGTGAACAACGGCACCATCGACGAGGCGCAGATCGACCAGTCGGTGACGCGGATCTTGCAGTGGAAGTATGATTTGGGGCTTTTGGGCCACTAAGTTTTGTTTTTGAACCATCTCATCGGGAAACCGGTGAGGTGGTTTTTTATATGTTCTGCTCCAAGGGAGGCGATGTTACTTTGCCCGCGGCGGCAAAGTAACCAAAACGCCGCCGGGGGACGGCTTCGTGAGCACCTTCGCGCGGCGGGTGCTCACAGGCGCCTTTCCCCCGGTCCCCCTATTTTACGGGGGACGCCTTCCTGAGAGTTGGGCAATCGCGTCCGGCGGGCAAAATTTGAGTGGCTTATCTTTCTTGCCATCGGGCCACTGGGCCCTAAGTGTGCAAAATTTGGTGGACAAGTGCGCTGAAATCACACCGCCTACCTTGGCACAGCCAGGGCGGCAGGGCAGTTTCCGGCGGGCCGATAATCCCTACGAAAGGACTATGAGGTCTGTGGGTAGGGGCGGATGTCCTCATCCGCCCGCACGACTATCGCCGCACCAAACGAGTAGGCAGGCACCAGGCGGTGTACGCTAAAATATAACTGCGCGGAAATTTGGAGGGCAACGTAACACCCGTTCCTCCAAAAAAATTATCCACATCTTCCGCAGAAAATGTGGATAAAAAATCCGGGGCCCTGTGAAAACAGGGTCCCGGATGTGCTTATGGACTGATTTTACCGGCCGTTGGGGGCGTAAGCCACCACGGTACGGCGGTTGGGCTCCACACCGGTGGAGTAGGTTGTGACATTGGGATAGTCCTGGAGCGCGGCGTGGATCACGTGGCGCTCGTAGGCGTTCATGGGCTCCAGGGTCATGTTCTTTCGATACTTGACCACCTTGCCCGCCACCTTCACGGCCAGGCGCTGGAGGGACTCCTCCCGCTTGGCCCGGTAGCCCTCGGCGTCGATGTGAATGCGCACCCGCTTGGACTGGCCCCGGTTCACGGAGTAGTTGGTCAGCTGCTGGATGGCGTCCAGCGTCTCGCCCCGGCGGCCGATGATGGCGCCCAGGCCGTGGCCCTGGAGAATGACCTTATAGCCGGTCTCGCTGCGGTAGATGTCGGGGGTGGCCTGCACGTTCAGGTGCTCCATCAGGCCCTCCAGGAACTCCCGGATCTTCATGGCCTTGGGATCATCCGCGGCGGCGGGCTCCAGCTCAGACACAGGGGCGGGGGCAGGCTTTTTCTCTTCCTTGCCGATGAGCACCTCATCCCCGGGCTGGAGGGTGTTCTTCTCCTCCTGCTTGGGGGCAGCGGGCTTGGCAGCAGGCTTGGGCTCCGCCTTGGGGGCGGGAGCGGCCTTGGGAGCCTCCTCCACAGGCTTGGGCTCCGCCACAGGGGCCTTTTCCTCTGCCTGGGCGGCGGGAGTCTCCTCCTCCTCGCCGGGCACCTCATAGCTCACACGGACCTTGGCGGGGTTGCCGCCGAAGCCCAGAAAACCGGACTTGGCCCGCTCAATAACCTCCACGGACACGTCGTCCCGGTCCAGACCCAGCTGGAACAGAGCGGCGGCGATGGCGTCCTCCTCGGACCGGCCGGTGGTCTCGATCCACTTACGCATATCAGACACCCTCCTTCTTGTCGTCCTCGTCCTGGGAAGGCTCCTCCTGGGTCTCAGCGACCTCAGGGGCCTGGGCGGGCTCGGCAGTCTCCGTTACTTCGGCAGCCTCGGGGGCCTGCTCGCTCTGGGTCTGCTCCTGCTCCGGGGCGGGGATCTCGGGGGCGGGCTGCTGGACGGTCTGGGTGGCCTCCACGGCCTCCTTCTTCTCCTCCGGCTGCTCCTTCTTGTTCTTCTTGCCCTTCTTAGAGGCCTGGGCGGCCTCCTGGGCGGCGATCAGATCGCTGGGGTCCACATACTCGGTCACCCCGCCGAAGCGGTTGGGATCGTACGCACGGCCCCGGGCGTAGGCGCGGATGCCGATGCGGCTGTCATCCTTGTTGATGGCGGGACCGGCATTCTCTTCCTTCTTGGGCTTCTTCTTGCCCCGGTTCTTCTTCTCTTCCTCCAGACGGCGCTGGCGCTCCAGACGGGCCTCCTCCTTGCGCCGCTTCTCTTCCTCTTTCTCCTCCAGCTCACGCTGGGCAGCGGCGGCCTGGGCGGCCTCGTAGTCCTTCTTCAGCAGCTTGCCGCACAGCAGCTCCTGGAAGATGGAAAAGAAATACTGGGCGATCCAGTAGATGGACAGGCCGGCGGGGACGGTGAAGCCGATCCACAGGGACATCAGAGGCATCACAATCATCATGGTGCGGTTGGTCTTGGCGGTGGCCTCGTCCTGGGGCTGGTTGCGGTTCATCTGGTTGGTCTTGAGGCTGATCTGCATGGACAGCAGGGACATGCACACAGACACCAGAGGCAGCAGGAACAGGCCCACAGAGCCCCAGCTCAGGCCGCCGTCCCAGAAGTTCCACTTGGGGATCTCTGCCAGGTTGATACCCAGGAAGTGGAAGTCCAGGTTAAACAGGTGGCTTCCGGCGTCGCCCAGAGCGGACTGGACCTGAGCGAGCACGCCGTCCTTGTTCAGGGCTTCGGCCATGGCAATCTGGGGGTAGGCGCCGGTGTTGGCGATGCCGGTGATCTCCGCTACCTTGGCCACAGAATCCTTGGACAGCTCCATCAGGTAGGTCAGAGGCTCACGGATGATATAGTACAGGGGGATCAGGATGAACAGAGGCAGGAAGGACCACAGGCAGCCGCCCATGGGGTTGACCTTCTCCCGCTCATAGAGCTTCTGGACCTCCATGTTGTAGCGCTCCCGGTCCTTGCCGTACTGCTTTTGCAACTGCTGCATTTTTCCGGAGAGCAGGTTCATCTTAATCATGCTCTTCTTGCCCTTCAGGGACAGGGGGAACAGGATCAGCTTCACCACCAGGGCAAAGAGGATCAAAGCGATGCCGTAGCTGGAGAAAAAGTTGTAGAAAAACAGCAGCAGCCAGGCAAAGGGTTTCAGAATAATACCCACAATGGTACCTCCACATATTTAATTGGTTCCGGCGGGTCTAGGGTACGGGGTCGTACTCAATAGACTTCTGCCGGTGAAAGGGATTGCACCGCAGAATACGGCGCAATGCCAGCCAGCCCCCCTTCCACGGGCCGTACTTCTCCACCGCCTCCAGGGCGTAGGCCGAGCAGGTGGGGATAAAACGGCAGCATGGGGGGCGCAGAGGCGAAATTTCCAGCTGGTAAAATCGGATCAACCATAGAAAAAGCTTTTTCATTTGGATTCTGACTTGGCTCCTTCCTGGGGTCGGACCAGCTCCAGCTTTCGCATCAGCTGCAAAAAGCTGCGCTCCAGATCCCGGTGCCGGCCATAGATCACCCGGGTGCGGGCCACCACCACGATGTCGTAGCCCGGCGCCAGCCGGGCCTCGTTGGTGCGGTACAGCTCCCGGATTCTCCGGCGGGCCCGGTTGCGCTTGACCGCGTTGCCCAGCTTCACCCCTGTCGTGATGCCCAGCCGGCTGATGGGCCGGTTGGTCTTGCGGCAGTAGACGGCAAAGTAGGGCGACACCGCGCTGCGGCCCTTGTTGTACAGGCGGCGGAATTCATGATTTTGTTTTAAGGCAATGGTATGCTTCATAAATTCTACCTTTCCCCCTTACTTTTTTCGAGAAAAAAGTAAGCAAAAAAGCTTTTTGCGAAACTGCGTTTCGCTTCTGTCAAAATCAAAATCGTTGCTTCAACAGGTCAAAAAAACACAAAAAGACCCGCATATGGGTGTACGAAAGAGGGAAACCAGGCGGGCTTGTCCCTCAAAAATGAGGGGCGGGCCTGCGCACTTCGGTCTGTCATGCTGCGGCGGCTGCGCGACGCGCGGCTTCCCTCCGTCTCGGGCGCAAAACAGGCCCGCTTTCGCGGCCCTTCGGTTTTTTGCCCTCGCTCCGGTCCATCCGCGCTGCTCCGCACGCCTCCGCATTTCTCTGTATGCACCGCAGGGGCGGGGGAATCATTCCCACGCCCCTAAATATGCGTTTCAAAATTGTGTCCTTCTGCCATATCGCATAGGAAGATCCGGTGTTGCCTCCGTTTGATGGCTCAAGCGGAAACGGGATCTGTCCAGCCCACCAATCAGTGGGTCAGACGAGCGCGGCCCTTCGCACGACGGCGGGCCAGAACCTTGCGGCCATTGCGGGTGGCCATACGCTTACGGAAGCCGTGCTCCTTGGAACGCTGGCGCTTCTTGGGCTGATAGGTACGAAGCATGGGGGACACCTCCTCACTTGAATTCAAGCCGGCATCACCGGCCCAACAACAGCCGTTTCCGGCTGCGGTCTGCAACAAAAGCCGGGTTTCGGGGCGGGATAGACCTTCCCCCCGACATACCCAGTACGGATTATTATAGACGAAAGTATTTCTCCCTGTCAACTATTTTCTTTCCCTTTTTTGATCTTTTTTCCCCTGCGCCGGGAAAAACACAACATCTTGTGTCTATATTGCCACACCCCCTACTGCTGGAAAATTTCACCGATACCATTAAAATAAAAAATGCCCCGGAAATCGGGGTGGAACGCCTTGCGGCTAAGTGGTTTTTTTGCTATAATGACGATGACGAATTGCGCCCATTTCCGGGATTGCGCCTGGAAAACAAACACCGAATGGGTCCCCTGCCCAACTCGGGCCGGCAGGGACCCCATTTTCATTTTATCCCCCGCTTTTTCCGGGGCTGCGCCCCGTATCCTGGAGCTGCCGTCTGTTGCGCGCCCGGCGCTCTTGTTCAAGGAGGTTTTTCCATGAATCCTGCCGCTGATGTCTGGGCAAAAGTTTTGACCCTCATGCAGCCGGAGATGACCGCCACCACCATCAACACCTGGTTTGACGACGCCACCGCGGTGGCCCTGGAGGACGACCGCTTTGTCCTCTACTCCCCCACCCGGTTCAAGCGGGATATTATCGCCACCCGGTATGTCTCCAAGATCCAAAACGCCCTGCGGGAGCTGTTTTCCGCCGAGATGGACGTGGTGGTTCTCACAGAAGGGGAGCTGGACCAGTACCAGCAGCCCGCCAAAAATGATTTCTTCCCTGGGACCGAGGAGTACACCTTCGAGCGCTTCGTGGTGGGCTCCTCCAACAAGTTTGCCCACGCCGCCGCCCGGGCCGTGGCCGACAACCCCGGTCAGAGCTATAACCCTCTGTTTATTTACGGCGAGTCCGGCCTGGGCAAGACTCACCTGCTCTACGCCATCGCCCATACCATCCACAAAAACCACCCGGAGTACAAGGTGGTCTACATCAAGGGAGACACCTTCACCAATGAGCTGATTCAGGCCATTCGGGAAGGCCGCAACGCGGAGTTCCGGGAGAAGTACCGGGGCGCCGACGTGTTCCTCATGGACGACGTGCAGTTTATCGCCGGCCGTGACTCCACTCAGGAGGAGATGTTCCACACCTTCAATACCCTCTACGAGCTGAAAAAGCAGATCGTGTTCACCTCCGACCGTCCCCCCAAGGAGATGCTGCGCCTGGAGGACCGACTGAAGACCCGCTTCGAGTGGGGCCTGCTGGCGGACATCCAGCCGCCGGACTACGAGACTCGCATGGCCATCATCAAAAACAAGGCCGTGCGCATGGGGGTGGAGCTGCCCGAGTTCCTCCTCCAGCTCATTGCGGAGAATATTACCGCCAACGTGCGGCAGATCGAGGGCACCGTCAACAAGATCATGGCCTATCAGCAGCTCATGGGCGACTCGGTGGACAAGGACACTGTGGTCCGGGCGGTCAAGGACATGTTTAAGGAGAAGTCGGACATCGTGCCCACCGCCGACGTTATCATCGACGAGGTGTGCAAGTTCTACAACATCGAGCCCGCCACCCTCCGGGGTCAGGGCCGTGCCAAGGACATCTCTCTCGCCCGCCAGATTGCCATGTACCAGATCCGCCGCATGACCAACCTGTCTTTGAAGGAGATCGGCAAGGAGTTCGACAACCGGGACCACACCACGGTGCTCCACTCCATTGAGCGTATCGAGGATTTGGTGAAGACCGACCCGGAGAAGGCGGAGATTATTAAGGATATTACCGCCAATATTAATATCCGCTACGAATAAGCTTCTGGTAAAGCGAATGTTCCTTTTTGCTTGCCCAAAAAGAAACCAAAAAGGCACCAGGGGGCTTCCTTCGATGAACACCGCCAAAAGGCGGATGTTCATAGGCGTTGCCCCCTGGACCCCCGTTTACGAGAGCGGGTCACTTTGGCTTATAGTTATGTTTCGGCGGGCAAAATTTGAGTGGATTCTGCGCCGCTTTCCGGCCCACTGGGGCCTGGTTTTGGCAAAGTTTGTCGGCATTTACACGCTACCCCACACCGCCTGGTGCCTGCCTACTCGTTTGGTGCGGCGGGGATCGGGCGGGCCGGTGAGACACCGGCCCCTACGGAGAAACTGCCAATTTTGTGTGTAGGGGCGGATGTCCCATCCGCCCGCGATGACGGACCAACTGCCCCCATCTGCCCGGAGCAACTGCCCATCTCCCCTGGCTATGCCAAGGTAGGCGGTGTGATTTCAGCGCACCGGTTCACCAAATTTTGCATTTTCAGGGCCCAGTGGCCCGGCGGCAAGAGGGGGATGCCACTCAGATTTTGCCCGCCGGATGAAACTGCCAGTCCCACAGTAGGGTACCCCCGTAAAACAGGGGGTCTGGGGCCGACTCCCCCTGTCAGGGGGAGATGGCCCGAAGGGCCAGAGGGGGTAGGGAAGGCCGCCTGTGAGCACCCGCTGCGCGTAGGTGCTCACCGAAGCCGTCCCCCAGCGATTCTCAAGGTGAATTGCCCCGTAGGGGCAAGAGAAAGTGGCCTGGGCCATTGGTGACTTTCTGATCGTTCAGAAAGTTACAACGCATCCCAGCTCCGCAGAGCGGAATACTCTCAGTAGAATCATCCATTTCCAGTATCATTGAATAATTTTCGTATAAATATTCAATTCATATCCGCATCATACAAAAAATCCAGGGCCGAAGTGCATCCCGGTTATCCACACTTAAATGTGGATAACTTGGTGTATGTTGTGGAAAACTCCCGTGGACACCACTACCTGTGGAAAGGGCCCGGAATTCTTCCCCACCCCCTGTGGACGCGCTTTCCGTTGGGGGAGTAAGGCGGGCGGCGTTTTTCCACATTTTTTCCCCCTACGGACTACGATTACGAAATTTAATCCTCTCCTCTCTTAAAAGAGAGCGGGGAGGAGCGACGCGAAGGAGGCAAACCCATGAAATTTTCCTGTGAGAAGGCACTGCTCACCGGAGCAGTATCCATTGCATCAAGAGCGGTTGCAGCGAAAAGCTCCATCCCCGCCATGGAGGGAATTCTGATTGAAGCCGACACCCGGCTTCGCCTCACCGGCTATAATTTGGAGACCGGCATCCAGGCCACCGTCCCCGCTGAGATCAGCCAGCCCGGCTCTTTGGTGCTTTCTGCCCGGCTTTTTGGTGAAATTATTCGGAAAATGCCCGATGATGTGGTGGTTTTCACCTCAAAAGATTACATGGTCAACATCAAGTGCGGCATGAGCGAATTCAATATTTTAGGTACCGATCCCGAGGAGTTCCCCGAGCTGCCCACCGTGGACCAGCAGAACTCCATCACCCTGGAGCAGTCCACCCTGCGCTCCATGATTGCACAGACCCTGTTTGCCGTCAGCGACAACGAGAGCCGCCCCGTCCACACCGGTTCCCTCTTCGAGGTGGACCACAATGATTTGACTGTGGTGTCCGTGGACGGTTACCGCCTGGCCCTGCGCCGGGAAAAGGCCGATAAAATTGAAGGATCGGAACAGTTTTCTTTCGTGGTGCCCGGCTCCGCCCTCAGCGAAGTGGAGAAGATCTGCTCCGGAGAGGGACCTGTTACGGTAAACCAGGGCGCCCGCCACATTTTGTTCCAGGCCGGAGACACCGTGCTGGTCTGCCGCCGGCTGGAGGGCGAGTTCCTCCCCTACCGCAACGCCATCCCCCGCAACAACCCCATCCACATTCAGTGCGACACCCGCACCCTCCTCTCCTCCATTGAGCGTGTCTCTCTGATCATCAGTGAGAAGCTCAAGAGCCCCCTGCGCTGCGTGTTCGGGGATGGAGTGGTAGATATTACCACAAAAACCGCCATCGGCGACGCCGCCGACCGGTGCCCGGTGGAGGGCGACGGCCAGGGGCTGGAGATCGGCTTCAACAACAAGTATTTGATGGACGCCCTGAAGGCCGCCCCGGCGGAGAAACTGCGCCTGGAATTTTCCTCCAGTGTGGCCCCCTGTGTGATTCTGCCCGCCGAGGGGGAGGAGAACTTCATTTACATGGTGCTGCCCGTGCGGCTGAAAGCCTCGCTTTCTTGAAAGAAAGCTTAGCAAAGAACTTTGTGCGAAACTGCGTTTCGCCTCTGAAGTAGAAGGAGTAACTATGGAAAAAGAAACGGTTCAGATCCGCACGGAGTTCATCAAGCTCCAGGATCTGCTGAAATTTGCCGGAGCCGTGGAGACCGGCGGCGACGCGAAATTGATTATTCAGGAGGGCCGGGTCAAGGTGAACGGGGAGACCTGCACCATGCGGGGCAAGAAAATGCGCCCCGGCGACGTGGCCAGCATTGACGACCAGCTGGAGCTGACCGTCCAATGAAGTTAAACCGGCTGGAGCTGGACTTTTTCCGCAACTATGCCCACGTGGAGGCCACCTTTCACCCTAGGGTGAATCTCATCTACGGGGACAACGCCCAGGGAAAGACCAATCTGCTGGAGGCCATCGCCTATCTCTCCTCGGCCCGATCCCACCGGGCCCGGTATGACCGGGAGCTCATCATGCTGGATCAGCCCCAGGGGTACATCAAGGGGGAGGTGGACAGCCGGGAGCGCACCTTCATTCTGGAGGCCAGGCTCTGCCGGGGCAGGACCCGGCAGCTGTGGTCCAACGGGCTGCGGCTGAAAACCGCCGGGGAGCTGGCGGGGATTCTGACCACCGTCCTCTTCTGCCCCGAGGACCTCTACCTCATCCGGGAGGGGGCCGCCGCCCGGCGGCGCTTCTTGGACGGGGCCATCTGTCAGCTGCGGCCCAGGTATGCCCAGGCATTGGCGGAATATCACCGCCTCTATGAGCACAAGACCCGGATTTTGCGGGATTGGCAGGAAAATCCCTCTCTTTTGGACACGCTGGACGACTTTAATCTCCGCATGGCCCAGTTTGGAGCCCGAATCATCCACTACCGGGCCCACTTTGTCCGGCGGCTGGGGGAGCAGGCCCCCGCCATCCACGCCGATTTTTCCGGCGGGCGGGAGCAGTTGGGATTGCGGTATGAGACGGTGTCCACCGTCCAGGACCCTCTGGGCAGCGTGCAGGATATTTTTGAAAGCCTGATGCGCCACCAGGAGAGCCACCGCCGGGCGGAACTGGACAGCCGCCAGTGTCTCAGCGGTCCTCACAAGGACGACCTGGTGGTGGAGCTGGATGGACAGAGCGCCAAACAGTTTGGCTCCCAGGGCCAGACGAGGACGGCGGCCCTGTCCCTGAAGCTGGCCCAGCGGGAGATTTTTCAGCAGGAGACCGGCGAGTGGCCGGTGCTGCTGCTGGACGATGTGCTGTCTGAATTGGACGGAAAACGGCAATCCTTTGTATTGAACCGCATTCAGGGCGGCCAGGTGTTCATCACCTGCTGCGAGCCGGAAAAACTGGACGGCCTGGAGCGGGGCAAGAGCTTTCAGATTCAGAATGGGGAGATCCTCTCCCAGCGGCTGGTGTAAAGGAGGCGGCGGGATGCCTATTGTCATCGGAATTTTCTTTCTGCTGCCCCTGTTTGTGGGCGCTTTGGCAGAGTATTTGTGCTGCCGCCTGCCCCGGCACCGGTTCTGGCGGTTTTTGCCGCCGGTGGTTGTGATTTTGTTTCTCATCGTGGCCGTGGTGGTCCGATTACAGAATTGGGAGAGCCAGACAGTCTCCCCCCTTACCCAGCTGATGATTTTCCCCGGCGTGCCCGGGGTGGCGCTGCTGGTTGGGATTTATCTGGGGTGGCGGTTTTGGAAGTATCTTTGGTCGCCCAGGGTGATTGATGATTTGAAGTGAACGTTGGGGTTCCGCCCTGGGGAAGGGGCGTTTGTTCCTTTTTGCTTGTCCAAAAAGGAACCAAAAAGATCCCAAGGGGGAGCCGCAATCGGACCGGCGGCAGAGCCGCCCGGTCCTCCATGACGTCTCCCCCCTGGACCCCCGATTACGGGGGACGCCCTCTTGTTTCCTGAGCACTTACGCCCGGCGGGCAAAACTTGAGTGGCTGGTCCTTCTTGCCCCGGGGACACTGGCCCCTGCCTGTGTTGGAATTTGGACATGCCCGCGTGATACGAACACCGCCTCCCCCGGCAGAACCAGGGCGGCTGGTCCACGGTTATGGGCGGATGAGACATCAGCTCCTGCAAAGGGACATGTTCCGCCTGGTGCCTGCCTACTTGTTCGGTGCGGCGGTGATCGAGCGGGCGGATGGGGACATCCGCCCCTACACACAAAGCTGGGAGCCAATCCGTAGGGACCGATGTCCCAGCGGCCCGCGATGACGGACCAGCTGCCCCCATCCATCCGTGAAAAAAGTAAGGCCGATTCCGTGTGTAGGGGCGGCCTTTGGCCGCCCGGGTTGACTGCCCAGCTGCCCTGGCTTTTCCAGTGTAGGCGGCGTAATTTCAGCGCAAAATCTTTTAAATTTTGGACTGGGCAGGGCCCAGTGGCCCGGCGGCAAGGAGAGTAAGCCACTCAGATTTTGCCCGCCGGACGAAAGTGCCAGGCCCCCAGTAAGGCGTCCCCCGTAAATGGGGGTCCAGGGGGCGACGCCTATGGACACCCGCCTTTGGCGAGGTGTCCATCGAAGGAAGCCCCTTGGCGATTCTTTCGTGCCTTTCTGATCGCTCAGAAAGGCACACCCCACCCCGTCCCCGCCCCGCAGGGCGGAACCTCCCCCAACAAATCATATCCACAAAACAGGCCGTGAATGTGGAAAAAGGAGGCTCCATGTATCTTCATATCGGACAATCCGTGGTGGTCCCCTACCGCCAGATTTTAGGCATCTTCGACCTGGACAACGCCAGCTGGGCCTATAAGACCCGGGAGTTCCTGGAGCGGGCGGAGCGGGAGGGCCGGGCGGTCTGGCTGGGCGACGACCTGCCCAGATCCTTCATTCTGGTGGGGGAGGAAAACGCGCCCCCCACCGTCTACATCTCTCAATTATCCCCCGCAACTCTGCTGCGGCGGATGGAAAATAACTCCTTTGAGTAATATCTACCTATCAACAATACGGAAAGTTGAGAGCGGAGAGGGAAGAAGTCCCTTCTTTCCCCTCCCCTCTCAACCCTTCCAACGACGTGACCGGAGGTAAGCATATGGCAGAAAACAACGAGCTTCATGAGCTCCATTCCACCCAGGTGGAGCACGAGTACGGCGGCTCTGAGATCCAGGTTCTGGAGGGCCTGGAGGCGGTGCGCAAGCGCCCGGGCATGTACATCGGTTCCACCAGCGAGTCGGGACTTCATCACCTGGTGTACGAAATTGTGGATAACTCCATCGATGAGGCCCTGGCGGGCTACTGTACCGACATCACGGTGACCATCAATCCCGGCAACACCATCACCGTCACCGACAACGGCCGCGGTATCCCCGTGGACATCCAGCCCCAGACCGGCCGTCCCGCTCTGGAGGTGGTCTTTACCGTCCTCCACGCCGGCGGCAAGTTCGGCGGCGGCGGCTACAAGGTGTCCGGCGGCCTCCACGGCGTGGGCGCCAGCGTGGTCAACGCCCTGTCCGAGTGGCTGGAGGTCCAGGTCCACAAGAACGGCGAAATTTATGAGATGAAGTTTTCCCGGGGAAAGATCACCCAGGAGATGAAGGTGGTGGGCAAGACCGACCACACCGGCACCACCGTCACCTTCAAGCCCGACCCGGAGATGTTCGACACCCTGGAGTACAGCTACGACACCCTCCACACCCGCATGCGGGAGGAGGCCTTTCTCAACGCCGGTCTGCGCATCCAGACCGTGGACCTGCGCCCCGGCCAGGAAAAAGAGGACGATATGTGCTACGAGGGCGGCATCCGGGAGTTTGTCTCCTTCATCAACCGGAACAAGACCCCCATCCACGAGGACGTCATCTACATGTCCGGTGCCCGGGAGGACTCCATGGCCGAGATCGCCATGCAGTATAACGATGGCTACCAGGAGGTCATGGTCTCCTTTGCCAACAACGTCCACACCCCCGAGGGCGGCATGCACGAGGAGGGCTTCCGCCGGGCGCTGACCAACACCCTGAACGCCTACGGCCGGAAGATTGGCGTTTTGAAAAACGATGACAAGGTGTCCGGCGACGACTGCCGGGAGGGTCTCACCTGCGTCATCTCGGTGAAGCTCACCGAGGCCCAGTTCGAGGGCCAGACCAAGGCCAAGCTGGGCAACGCGGAGATCCGCACCCTGGTCAACGCCGTGGTCTCCGAGAAGCTGGAGACCTTCCTGGAGGAGAACCCCAAGGTGGGCAAGCTGATCCTGGAGAAGGCCATGATGGCCAACCGGGCCCGGGAGGCTGCCCGGAAGGCCCGGGAGTCCATCCGGAGAAAGACCGCCCTGGGCGGCGCGGCCATGCCCGACAAGCTGCGGGACTGCAACGAGGCCAACCCCGAGCTCACCGAGATCTACATCGTCGAGGGTGACTCCGCCGGCGGCTCGGCCACCCAGGGCCGGGACAGCCGCTTCCAGGCCATCCTTCCCCTGTGGGGCAAGATGCTCAACGTGGAGAAGGCCCGGGCTGACAAGGTGTACGGCAACGACAAGCTAACCCCCGTCATCACCGCCCTGGGGGCGGGCATCGGGGACGACTTTGACCTCAACAAGCTGCGCTATCACAAGGTCATCATTATGGCCGATGCCGATGTGGACGGCGCCCACATCCGCACCCTGCTGCTGACCTTCTTCTTCCGCTTCATGCGGCCCCTCATCGACAACGGCTACGTGTACGCCGCCGTCCCTCCCCTCTACAAGCTGACCCGGGGCAAGACCACCCGGGTGGCCTTCTCCGACGAGGAGCGGGATAAGATCTCCGCCGAGCTCCGGGCGGACAACCCCAACGCCAAGGTGGTTATCAACCGCTACAAGGGCCTGGGCGAGATGGACCCCCACGAGCTGTGGGAGACCACCATGGACCCGGAGCGCCGTACCCTCAAGCGCATCGAGCTGGACGACGCCGTGCGGGCGGACGAAATCTTCACCCTGCTCATGGGCGAGAAGGTGGAGCCCCGACGGGAGTATATTCAGGAGAATGCCAAGAAAGCGGTGAACCTGGACTTCTAAGGTCCGTTGTCCCTGTTTTTCAGCCATCCTTCAAGGAGGAAACGATAGATGAGTAAAAAACCCCAATACGATCCCGAGGAGATCCGTTTCCCGGACCAGATCATTAAAATCTCCCCCCTGGTCAAGGAGATGGAGGACTCCTACATCGAATATGCCATGTCCGTCATCGTGGGCCGGGCGCTGCCCGACGTGCGGGACGGCCTGAAGCCGGTACACCGCCGCATCCTGTACGCTATGTACGAGGACGGTCTCACCAGCGACAAGCCCTTCAAGAAGTCGGCCACCTGCGTGGGCGACGTGCTGGGCCGCTACCACCCCCACGGCGACGCCAGCGTCTACGACGCCCTGGTGCGCCTGGGCCAGGACTTCTCCATGCGCTATCCCCTGGTGGACGGCCACGGCAACTTCGGCTCCATCGATGGCGACCCCCCCGCCGCCTACCGTTACACCGAGGCCCGTATGTCCAGGCTCTCCAACGAGATGCTCCGGGACATTGAGAAGGAGACGGTGGACTGGGACCCCAACTTCGACGAGAGCCGCAAGGAGCCCCGGGTACTGCCCAGCCGCTTCCCCAACCTGCTGGTAAACGGCTCCTCCGGCATCGCCGTGGGCATGGCCACCAACATTCCCCCCCACAACCTCACCGAGGTCATCAACGCCGTCATCTGTGTGCTGGACAACGAGAACGCCACCCTGGACGACCTGATGGAGTATATCAAGGGCCCCGACTTCCCCACCAAGGGCATGATTATGGGCCGCAGCGGCATCCGGGCGGCCTACGCCACCGGCAAGGGCCACATCCGGGTCCGTGCCCGCACCGAGTTTGAGGAGTTCGGCAAGGACCGCACCCGCATCATCGTCACCGAAATCCCCTATCAGGTGAACAAGCGCCAGCTCATCAAGAACATGGCCGACCAGGTGGAGGACAAGCGTCTGGAGGGCATCTCCGACATCCGGGACGAGTCCGACCGCAACGGCATGCGGGTGGTCATCGAGCTCAAGCGGGACGCCAATCCCCAGGTTGTCCTCAACCGCCTCATCGCCCAGACCCAGCTCCAGGTGACCTTCGCCATCAACATGCTGGCCCTGGTCCACGACCAGAAGCAGCCCAAGATCCTCACCCTGCGGGAGATCCTGGACGAGTACATCGCCTTCCAGGAGCAGATCATCACCCGCCGCACCATCTACGACCGCCGCAAGGCCCAGGAGCGGGCCCATCTGCTGGAGGGCCTGCTCATCGCCCAGGACAACATCGACGAGGTCATTAAGATCATCCGCACCAGCTACGACAACGCCAAGGAGCGGCTGATGACCCGCTTCGGTCTGGACGACGTCCAGGCCCAGGCCATCCTGGACATGCGCCTGAAGGCCCTCCAGGGTCTGGACCGGGAGAAGCTGGAGGCCGAGTACAAGGAGCTGGAGGAGCGCATCGCCTACTTTGACAAGCTCCTGGCCGACGAGGGCATGCTCCGCCAGGTGCTGAAGGACGAGCTCATCGAGATCCGGGACAAGTACGGTGACGAGCGCAAGACCGAGATCGGCTTCGTGGAGGACGACATCGACATCGAGGACCTCATTGAGGAGGAGCAGTGCGTCTTTACCCTCACCCAGGCGGGCTACATCAAGCGCACCCCGGTGAGCGAGTACGCCGCCCAGGGCAAGGGCGGCCAGGGCCGCAAGGGCATCACCACCCGGGAGGAGGACTGTGTGGCCGACGTGTTCACCGCCTCCACCCACGACTACCTGTTCTTCTTCACCGACACCGGCAAGGTGTACCGGAAGAAGGGCTACCAGATCCCCGAGAGCGGCAAGACCGCCAAGGGCACCAACATCGTCAACATCATCCAGGTGGAGCAGGGGGAGAAGGTCCAGACCATGATCCACACCCGCCAGCTGGATGACGAGAACCTGTTCCTGGTGATGGTCACCCGGAACGGCACCGTCAAGCGTCTGCCCGTCACCGCCCTCAAAAACATCCGCAACAGCGGCATCCGTGCCCTGCGCCTGGAGGAGGGCGACCAGCTCATCTCTGTGCGGGAGACCGACGGCACCAAGAAGATCCTCATCGCCACCCACGACGGCATGGCGGTGTGCTTTGACGAAAACGACGTGCGGCCCATGGGCCGTGACGCGGTGGGTGTGCGGGGCATCCGCCTGCGGGAGGGCGACTATGTAGTCAGCGCCGCCCGGGCCACCGCCGGCAAGACGGTGCTCACCATCACCGAGAACGGATACGGCAAGCGCACCCCCGTGGAGGACTACCGCATCACCAACCGGGGCGGCATCGGCATCAAGAACTACGCCGTCACCGAAAAGACGGGCAAGATCGTGGGCATCAAGGTGGTGGACGGCAGCGAGGATCTGCTGCTGGTCACCCAAATGGGCATTCTCATCCGCACCCACGTGGACGCCATCCGGGAGGCGGGCCGCGCCACCCAGGGCGTCATCGTCATGCGCTTCAAGGAGGAGGGAGACCAGGTGATCTCCCTGGCTCTGGCGGAGCGGGAGGAGACCGCCGAGGTCACCCAGCCCGAGGCCACCGAAGAGACCGCAGAGACAGAACCCACCGAGACTGCCGAAACCCCGGAAGAGACCCAGGCCGACCAGGAGTAAGGGACCACAGGTCCCCTCTGAAAAAAGGAGGTTTGTCCCGTGAAAAGACGTCGTGTGACTTACCGCCCCAGCAAGGCCCAGGGGGCCTTTGGGGTAGTTGTTGGCGTGGTGTTTGTGCTCATCGGCCTGTTTATGGTCATCCCCGTGTTTGGCCCCTTCGGCATCCTTTGGACGCTGATGGCCGTGGGCATCACCGCCATGAACGCCTATCAGGCCTTCGGCAAGGGCTATGCCGGTCCCCAGATCACCATTGAGGAGGACGAGGAGCCCCGCCGGGCTCCCTCCTCCCCTGCCTCCGAGACCCACGACCACGTTCCCTCCACCGCCCTGGACGCAAAGGGGCGGCTGGAGCAGCTCAAGGAGCTGAAAGAGGCCGGGCTGCTCACTCAGGAGGAGTACGACAAGAAGCGGCAGGAGATTTTGAAGGGGCTTTGAGTAAGGAGGACAATCCGATGCAAAGACGCCGTATGACCTACCGTCCCAATGGGGTCCAGGGAAAAAACTGGATCTTGGTGATTTGGGGCGTGATCCTTCTGATCGTTGGTTTTGGGACGATGATGTCTACATCCGCTGCCCTTGGTGCTGTGTGGACGCTGGTTGCCGTGTTTCTGATCGTAAACGGCGCCCGGAAGGCCCTTGCGCCCAAGAATGCCTCCAAGCTGGATGACAGCGTGGAGGAGGCTGTGTCCCGCATCCGAAACAAGATTCCCGAGAAAAAAACAGTCCGCAGCAAACAGGAGCTCCACGACCACATTCCCTCCCAAGCACCCAGCGTGCAGGAGCGGCTGGAGCAGCTCCGGAGCCTGAAAGAGGCGGGACTGATGGACAACGCGGAGTACGAGCAGCGCAAGAAAAAGCTGTTTAAGGGGCAGTAAATTAGGAGCGATTGTTACTTTGCCGCCGCGGGCAAAGTAACATCGTTTCCCCTGCACAAATCGTGCAAAAATCACTCTCTCCCAAGGAGAAATGAATGAAAACAGTCACCATCTACACCGACGGAGCCTGCTCCGGCAACCCCGGCCCCGGCGGCTGGGGCGCGATTTTGATGTACGGCCCCCACAAAAAGGAGCTGTCCGGGGGCGACCCCCAGACCACCAACAACCGCATGGAGCTCACCGGAGTCATCTCCGCCCTGCGGGCCTTGAAGGAGCCCTGCGTGGTGGAGCTCTACTCCGACTCCAAGTACGTCATCGATGCCCTGGAGAAGGGCTGGGCCAAGGGTTGGCGCGCCCGGGGCTGGGTGAAGGGGGATAAAAAGCCCGCCCTCAACCCGGACCTGTGGCAGCAGCTGCTGGAGCTGTGCGAGTATCACACCGTCAACTTCCACTGGGTCAAGGGCCATGCGTCGAATCCGTATAACAACCGGTGCGACGAGCTGGCGGTGGCCCAGAGTCAGAAGTTTAAATGAGCCTTTCAGGCGAAAACCAGGTTATTTTTGTGACCGAAGTCCCTTGACAGCGGGGCATTTGTCCAGTAAAATGACATGGAAAAAGCTGTGACAGAGAACAGTACCCCCCGCCGGGGCGCAAGAGAGAGGATGGCCGGTGCGAATCCTCCGAAGGCGGGTCGGGGAACGGCCCTCTGGAGCGCGGGCAGGAAATGGCCCGCCGGTCCCCGCCGTTACCGGGAACGAAGTGCGTACCAGCCAGGTACGAATTCAGGTGGAACCACGGACATTTTGTTCGCCCTGAGCCGAAATCAAGCGGCTTGGGGCGATTTTGTTTTCTGCGGCAAAATACGGCGCTCTGAGCCAAACAAATCAGAAAAGGAGCGTATCACCATGAAAAACAGCGATAAGACCATGGAAAAGATCGTTGCCCTGTGTAAGGGCCGCGGCTTCATCTTCTCCGGCAGCGAGATCTACGGCGGCCTGGCCAACACCTGGGACTACGGCCCTCTGGGTGTGGAGCTGAAGAACAACGTGAAGAAGGCCTGGTGGAAGAAGTTCGTCCAGGAGAACCCCTACAACGTGGGCCTGGACGCCGCCATCCTGATGAACCCCCAGACCTGGGTGGCTTCCGGCCATCTGGGCGGCTTCTCCGATCCTCTGATGGACTGTAAGGAGTGTAAGGAGCGCTTCCGCGCCGACAAGCTCATCGAGGACTGGGCCAACGAGAACGGTGTGGAGCTGGAGAAGCCCATCGACGCTTTCTCCCAGGAGGAGATGAAGGCCTTCATCGAGGAGAAGAACATCCCCTGCCCCTCCTGCGGCAAGCACAACTTCACCGACATCCGGCAGTTCAACCTGATGTTCAAGACCTTCCAGGGTGTCACCGAGGACGCCAAGAACACCGTGTACCTGCGGCCTGAGACCGCCCAGGGCATCTTCGTCAACTTCCAGAACGTCCAGCGCACCACCCGCAAGAAGCTGCCCTTCGGTGTCTGCCAGATCGGCAAGTCCTTCCGCAACGAGATCACCCCGGGCAACTTTACCTTCCGTACCCGTGAGTTTGAGCAGATGGAGCTGGAGTTCTTCTGCAAGCCCGGCACCGACCTGGAGTGGTTCCAGTATTGGCGCTCCTTCTGCAAGGACTGGCTGCTGAACCTGAACATGAGCGAGGAGCACCTGCGCCTGCGCGACCACAGCCCCGAGGAGCTGTGCTTCTACTCCAAGGGTACCACCGACTTTGAGTTCCTGTTCCCCTTCGGCTGGGGTGAGCTGTGGGGCGTGGCCGACCGTACCGACTACGACCTGACCCAGCACCAGAACACCTCCGGCAAGGATATGACCTACTTCGACCAGGAGAGCGGCGAGCACTATATCCCCTACGTGGTGGAGCCCTCCCTGGGCGCCGACCGTGTGACCCTGGCCTTCCTCATTGAGGCCTATGACGAGGAGGTCGTGGGCAAGGACAAGAAGGGCAACGACGATGTCCGCGTGGTCCTCCACTTCCACCCCGCCCTGGCTCCCTTCAAGGCCGCTATCCTGCCTCTGTCCAAGAAGGAGGTCCTGGCCGGCCCCGCTCAGAAGCTGCGCGATGAGCTGAGCAAGTACTTCATGGTGGACTATGACGACACCGGCTCCATCGGCAAGCGTTACCGCCGCCAGGACGAGATCGGCACCCCCTACTGCATCACCCTGGACTTCCAGACCGTGGGCGACGAGAACACCCCCGCCGACAACTGCGTCACCATCCGGGACCGTGACACCATGGAGCAGGTCCGCATCCCCATGGACCAGGTGAAGAGCTGGCTGGAGGAGAAGCTCGCCTATTGAGCGCTTTCTTTCAAGAAAGCGGCGGGCGCAGAGGCAAAGCGAAGCTTTGCAGAAAGTTCTTTACCAAGCTTTCTTTCAAGAAAGCGGAGCCTACTTTTTTCTCCGAAAAAAGTAGGCTAGCGGGAGAGGAGCTTTTTCATGCCGTCCTCCAGGCCCTCCACCGTGAGGGGGAACATGGGGAAGATCCCGGCGATGGTGTCGTAGGTCTGGGTCCAGTACTGGCCCCAGGTGGGGCGCTGGCTGGGGTTGAGCCAGATGACGTTGGGGTACTTCCCCCGGAAGCGGTTGAGCCAATCCAGCCCAGTTTTCGGGGCGTTGGGGTCGCGGTTGGGGGAAAAGGAGTAGCCGCCCATGAGCTCGTAGGGGGCCATCTGGGCGTCGCCCACAAAGATGACCTTGTACTCGCTGGAAATGTTGTCCAGAATCCACTGGGTGGGCTGTCCGTACTCCGAGAGCATGGTGGGGGAGGTAAATATCCGGCCGTAGGGGCAGTTGTGGAAGTAGTAGACCTTCAGATCCTTGAAGTGGCCCACCTTGCTCACCGCCTGGAACAGGGCGGAGCACAGCTGGGCGTAGTAGTCCATGGAGCCGCCGGAGTCCATGAGCAGCAGCACCTTGACGGTGTTCTCCCGGGGCCGCTTGTAGCGCACCTTCAGCATGCCGCCGCTGTCGGCGGTGTCCTTGATGGTGTTGTCCACGTCGAACTCCGTGGGGGGCAGGTCCACCAGGCCGGAGAACTGCCGCAGGTGCCGCAGAGCCACCTGGAACTGGCGGGTGTCCAGGGTGTTGTCCCGGCGGAAATCCCGGAACTTCCGCTCCCCCGCCACCCGGAAGGCCCGCTTGTACATGCTCTGGCCGCCCACCCGGATGCCCTTGGGGGACAGGCCGGAGTTGCCGAAGGTGGACATGCCGTGGGTGCCCACCCAGTAGTTGCCTCCGTTGTGCTCCTCCTTCTGCTCCTGCATCCGCTCTTTCAGCATCCGCTCAATTTCTTCCTCGTTGAGACCCATATTTTTCAGGGCCTGCTCCTCGTCCCAGTTGGCGTAGTCCTGGAGCACGTCGGGCCGGTTGAGCCAGTCCATCAGCTCCTGGGACACCTCCTGCTGGAAGGGCACGTCCTTGAAATATTCCAGAAAACAGCGGTCGAAGCGGTCAAAGTCGGCCTCGCTCTTCACCAGCAGACAGCGGCACAGGTGATAAAACCCGGTGAAGCTGGAGCCGTGGAGCCCCTTGTCCAGGGCCTCCATCAGGGCCATCCACTCGGTGAGGGAGACCTTCAGGCCGTTTCGCCGCAGCAGGTAGAGAAAATCCTCAAACATTGCGTTTTATCTCCAGTAGCGGCGCAGGGCGTCTATGTCCTCGTTCTTCTTCAGCAGCACCCCCAGGTAGGGCACCTCCTTGGCGATGCGGCGGATGTCCACGCCGCCGTGCTGGAGAGCCTGAATCCAGTCGATAATCTCGCTGGTGGAGGGCTTCTTCTTGATCTGGGGCAGGGAGCGGATCTTATAAAACGCCTCCAGCACCTGGGTGAGCAGCTTGTCGTCCAGGTCGGGAAAGTGGACCCGGACGATGTCGGCCATCAGCTCCTTGTCGGGGAAGGCAATATAGTGGAACACGCACCGGCGCAGGAAGGCGTCGGGCAGCTCCTTCTCCGCGTTGGAGGTGATAATCACCACCGGGCGGTGCTTGGCCTTCACGGTCTCGCCGGTCTCAGGGATGTAGAACTCCATGCGGTCCAGCTCCCACAGCAGGTCGTTGGGGAACTCCAGGTCGGCCTTGTCGATCTCGTCGATGAGCAGGATGACCTGCTCGTCGGCGGTGAAGGCCTCCCCCAGCTTGCCCAGCTTCACATACTTGGCGATGTCGTCCACGCCCTGGCCGCCGAACTGGCTGTCGTAGAGCCGCTGGACCACATCGTAGACATACAGGCCGTCCTGGGCCTTGGTGGTGGATTTGATGTTCCAAATGATGAGCTTCTTATCCAGGGCCTGGGAGATGGCCTGGGCCAGCATGGTCTTGCCGGTGCCCGGCTCGCCCTTGATGAGCAGGGGCTTTTGCAGCACCATGGCGATGTTCACCGCCCGGAGCAGCTCCTCGTCCGCCACGTAGTTTTGACTTCCTCGAAATTCCTTCATGGTTCCTGTCCTTCCTGGCCCAGTAGGCCGTTGTGTGATGATTCTTTGAAATTGTATAATCATTTGAAAAGAAATGCAAGTATTTGACCTGGTTTTAAAAAATGAGGAGAGACGGTGTTACTTTGCCCGCGGCGGCAAAGTAACCAAAACGCCGCCGGGGGACGGCTTCGTGAGCACCTTCGCGCAGCGGGTGCTCACAGTCACTCACCCTACCCCCTCTGGCCATTCGGGCCATCTCCCCCTGATAGGGGGAGTCGGCCCCCGGGCCCCCTGTTTTACGGGGGACGCATTCCTGTTTTCTTGGGCACTTTCGTCCGGCGGGCAAAATCTGAGTGGAGGCTGCTTCTCTTCCCGGCCCACTGGGGCCTGGTGCGGTCAAAATTTGCAGAATGTTATATTCTACTGCACGCCGCCTCCCTTGGCACAGCCAGGGCAGATGGACTGTTGTCGCGGGCGGATGAGACATCCGCCCCTACGAAAAGGCTTCCGGTTTTGTGTGTAGGGGCCGGTGTCTCACCGGCCCGCCGATTACTGCCGAGGCCACATAGAAACAACGCACCCCCGTTTAAAAAAATAAAAAAGCGCGCCCGGATGTTTCATACTCCAGACGCGCTTCTTGATGTAAAAAGTTACCCAATCAAGACCATCAGAATGGGAATGCTGATAAAACTGGCCAGGGTGCTGAGACAGGCCCCGGTGGCGGCGTACTGCTCATCTGCCCCGAAGGCACCCGACAGCACCGGCACCTGACTGACCACCGGCAGGGCGCTCTCTACGAGAAAGACCTGCAAGGCCAGGCCGGAGATGCCGAACAGGTGGCATACGCCCCAGCAGATGAGGGGAGCCACCGCCAGCCGCACCACCAGCATGGTGGGCAGACCGGGCAGCAGGCGCAGGTTACGCAGGCCCACTTCCCAGATAATGTATCCGCAGTAGATGAGGGCCAGCGGGGACACGGTGTCCCCGATGTACCCGGCAAACTTCATCACCGGAGCAGGAAGCTGGAGGTCCAGCACCAGCATCAGGATGGCAAAAATCACGCCCAGGATGGGGGGCTTGCTCAGCAGGTTTTTGAGAAAGCCCAGTACCGTGGTGTGAGTGCCCTGGGCGGTGCCGGAGCGCTGGATGAGCATGATGCCCACCGACTGAAGAAAGCTGGTATTGCCCAGGTAATAGATCATCACATAGGGCAGGCAGGCGTCGCCGAAGAGCTGGGTACACACCGGCAGGCCGATAAACAGGGTGTTGGACAGGCCGGTCATCACTACAAACACGCCCCAGCGGTTGTGGGGGATGTGGAGCAGCTGGGCCAGAACTACCGCCAGCAGCATGGTGAGGATAATGCCCACCACCACGGAGACCAGCATAAGGCCCGCCTGGAGCAGCATGTCGTGGCTCAGGTTGGAGAGCAGGCCGGTGACACAGGTGCAGGGCACGGCGATGTTGACGATGTACTTACTCAAAAATTTCTTTTCCGACGGGCCCATCCAGCCCCGCCAGCCCATAAAGAAGCCCACGCTCATGAGAGCCATCAAAATGAGGGAAGCGGACAGGGCGTTTAAAAATCCGGACACAGGCTTTCCTTCTTTCCACGGTAAAGCGTAGGCCCCCGCGTGTGCGGGGGCCGGGGTGAATGGAATTACTCCGCCTTGGGGGTGCCGGAGCCGTTTCCATTCCCTCTGGGACGGCGGCGGCGGGGACGGCGGCGCTTCTCACCGCCCTCCGCGGGGGCGGCGGAGTCGGTGCGGGGCGGACGCTCGGCGCTCTTCTCCCGGGCGTTTTCCGGGCGGGAGCGGCGCTCCTCCTGCTTGGGACGGGACGGACGCTGGGGGCGCTCCCCGTCCTGCTGCTGGGGCTTGGAGCCATCCCGGCTGCGGCGGGAGCGGCTGCGGCCGGAGGAACTGCGGGGGGGCTTGGAGCCGGGAGCGGGGGCGTCAAAGCCCTCGTACTGGGGGGTCTCCCCGTTGAACACCGCCTCCAGAGCGGCGGCCAGAGGGGAGGCGGAGCCCTTCAGATCGGGGACCTCCTCCTTCTCCACCGGCTTGCGCAGCTTGGCCAGCTCCTCCAGAGGGGGCTCCACATAGCCCTCGGGGCGCTTGCCCTTGCCGTTGCGGACAATGCAGATCTCACAGTTCTGGTAGCACTTGGGGGTCTCCGGGGCGCTGTCCAGCCGCACCTGCACCGTCTGGCGCAGCAGGTTCACGCTGGACACGGTGCCCGCCCCGTCGGGAGTCTCCACAAAGGACTCCTGCTTGGGGGAGTGCTTCACCAGATCCTCATAGGCCTCCTGCTCGTACTTGAGGCAGCACATCAGCCGCCCGCAGGTGCCGGAAATTTTGGTGGGGTTCAAAGACAGGTTCTGGGTCTTGGCCATCTTGATGGACACGGGCTGGAACTCGTCCAAGAACTGGGAGCAGCAGAAGGGCCGACCGCAGATGCCCAGACCGCCAAGCATCTTGGCCTCGTCCCGCACGCCGATCTGGCGCAGCTCGATGCGGGCGTGGATGGCGCTGGCCAGGTCCTTCACCAGGGCGCGGAAGTCCACCCGGCCCTCGGCAGTGAAGAAAAAGAGCACCTTGTTGCCCTCAAAGCTGTACTCCGCGTCCACCAGCTTCATCTCCAGCCCGTGGGCGGCGATCTTCTCCTGGCAGATCTGGAAGGCACGCTTCTCCTTCTCCTTGTTGCGCTCCCGCACCTTCTGGTCCTCCTCGGTGGCCCGGCGGAGCACCGGGCGCAGAGGAGCGGTGAGCTCCATCTCATCAATAGGGGTATTCCCCTGGGTGCACTCGCCGTATTCGGTGCCCCGGGAGGTCTCTACGATCACCCCTTCGCCGGGCTGGAACACCTCGCCGTTGGGGTTAAAATAGTACTGTTTGCCTCCGCTTTTGAAGCGGACGGAAATAATTTCAACCATGGTTGTTCTCCTTTGGGTTGTATATCTCAATTCGGGAGGCAGGGTTCCGCCCTGCGGGGCGGGTTCCTTTTTGTTTGCCCAAAAAGGAACCAAAAATGCCCCGGGGGTTGCGTTCCGATGAACACCTCGCCAAGGGCGGGTGTTCATAGTCTCTTACCCCCGGACCCCCGATTACGGGGGACGCCTTCCTGTGCGTTGGGCAATCGCGTCCGGCGGGCAAAATCTGAGTGGCTGGTCCTTCTTGCCGCCGGGGCACTGGCCCCTGAGTATATAAAATTCGGCGGATACTGCGTTGAACGCACACCGCCTGCCTGGGCAAAGCCAGGGCAGCTGGGCCATGATTGCGGGCCGCAGGCCAAAAGGGGGAGGGATCATCGGCCCCTACGAAAAGGCTCCCGGTTCCGTGCGTAGGGGCGGATGTCCCCATCCGCCCGCCCGACACCCGCCGTACCAAACAAGTAGGCAGGCACCAGGCGGTGTTGGGTAGAATTGCTCGCTCACAAATTCTGATGGCACAAGGGCCCAGTGGCCCGGAAAGAGGAGCAAAATCCACTCAAAGTTTGCCCGCCGGAATGTTTCATCCTGACCCAAGTGACCCGCCCCCGTAAATGGGGGTCCAGGGGGCGACGCCTATGAACACCCGCCTGCGGCGAGGTGTTCATCGAAGGAAGCCCCCTGGTGTCTTTTTGGTTCCTTTTTGGACAAGCAAAAAGGAACAATCGTCCTTCTTCCCCGCCCCGCAGGGCGGAACCCCAGAGGCGAAACGCAGTTTCGCAGAACGTTCTTTTGCCTACTTTTCTTTCAAGAAAAGTAGGGCGGTGAGCCAGGGGAACAGGGCGGCGGGTCCCACATTCAATCCCGCGGCCTGGCGCATCTCCTTCACGCCCTGAGCCGCCCGCAGCGCCCGGGCTCGGTCCGGGGCCTGGAGGATGTGGTCTCCCAGGGCAGCTCCGGTCAGGTCCAGCAGGCGCTGGGTCTCCTCCCGGCTCAGCTTGTCCAGGGAGAGGGAAAACTCCAGCAGCTCCAGCTCCTGGCCGCTGACCAGCAGCCGGGCCAGCTTGTCCGCCTTGTCCTTCAGGGCCTGGGCCTGCTCTCCCCCGCCGGCCAGCTGTTCCACCGCCCGGCCCAGCAGGCCCTGGCAGCGATGGGCGGCGTCGGCCAGCTCATTCCGATCAGCCTGGGGAAAGCGCTCCTGGAGCCAGGCAAGGCACTGGTCGGGAGCCACCGGGTCCAGGGTGAGGGTCTCGCACCGGGAGCGCACCGTCTCCAGCACGCCGCCGGCATTTTCGCACAGCAGCAAAAAGGCGGCGTAGGCCGGACCCTCCTCCAGCAGCTTGAGCATGGCGTTCTGAGCGCTGGCGTTCATCCGGTCGGCCCCCTCCAGCAGGTACACCTTCCGCTCCCCCTCGTTGGGGCGGATGTAGGCGTCAGAGCGCAGGGCGCGGACCTGGTCCACGTTGATGGGCTTGCCCTCCCCCGCTCCGGAAATCCAGGAAATATCGGGGTGGATGCCCCCCTGGGCCTTGCGGCACTGGGAGCAGCGGCCGCAGGGGCGCTGGTGTTCCGGGGCGGTGCACACCATGGCCTGGGCCAGCAGGCCGCCCAGGGTATGCCGTCCGGAGCCCGCCGGCCCGGCGATAATATAGGCGTGGGACAGGCCCCGGCCTCCCTCCTGCTGGGAGAGCTGGGCCTTCAGGCGGCGGTTGCCCGCCAGGGCGGAGAGTTCCATAGCGTTCCTCGTTCCATTAAAACAGTTCCCGTTTGGGTGTGACGTCCGCAATCACAGGGACATCTAAATTATTATATCCTATTTCCTTCAAATAGGCCAGTTCTTTTTCCCCAATCACCTCGCCGGGAGCCACCACCGGCACGCCGGGGGGATAGGGGGCCAGCTGACCGGCCGCCACCCGGCCCAGGCAGTCTTGCAGAGGCAGCCGCTCCACCGAGGCAAACAGGGCCTCTCGCAGGGAGCAGGCGGGCTTGGGCAGCGGGGGCGCAGGTAGAATAGGGGGCGCGCCCAAAAGCGCCCGGTGGCGCTCCAGAGCCCGCTCCAGGCGGGCAAGGTCCTGGTCGCTGTCCTGGGCGGTGAGAATCAAGACCACGTGGCCGCTGTCGGCCATCTCCGGCCAGATGTTCTCTCCCTCCAGCGCCCGGGCCAGGGCGTGGCCGTCGGGGGAAGTGAGGGTGAGCCGGGTGGGGTCCAGCCGGAGCGTCCCCTCCCGCAGGCTGGGGAAGGCGGAGCGGAGGGCGGCGGTGCGCTTGGCTGCCCGGCGGTATTCTTCGGTCCCCGCTCCCTCCAGATAATCCCGGGCACAGTCCAGGGAGATCATCATGGGGTAAGACGGGCTGGAGCTGCCAAACACCGAGGTCATCTGCCGCACCCGCCGGGGGTCTGCGCCGTTGGTGAACAGCAGGGCAGTCTGGCCCAGGGCGGGCAAGGTCTTGTGGGCCGAGCAGATGAGGGCGTCACAGCCGGAAAAGGCGTCCATCCCCAGAAACGGCAGGTGAGCTCCATGGGCGCCGTCCACGATGAGTTTTCCACCGTGGGCATGGATGAGGTGGGAAAGTTTGGCCACATCAGACAACACGCCGGAATATGTGGGGGAAGTAATACAGATAGTTTTGATATTTGGGTGGGAAACCAGCAGGTTTTCCACATCCTGTGGGCAAATGGGACCGGCGATCCCCTCCCCCTCCAGCCAGGGGCGGGGCAGGTAGACCGGCTCCAGGTCCAGCAGAGCCAGGGCGTTGTACACCGCCCGGTGGCAGCCCCGGTCCATGAGCACCTGGTCTCCGGGGCGGCAAAACAGGGCCAGGGCCGCGTGGAGCCCCAGGGTGGAGCCGCCGGTGAGAAACAGGCAGTCCTCCATGCCGAACCGCTCCGCCCACAGCCGCTGGGCCGTGTCAAAGGGCTCGCCCCCGGAGAAGAGGTCGCCGGTGGGATCAATCTCCGTCACGTCCAGAGGGGCGATGGATTGAAGCTCGGGCACGGGGAGAAAATTTCCCTTGTGGCCGGGCATGTGAAACCGGGTGGGATGCCGGTGGGCGTAGGCGCGGATGGCGTCATAGAGTGGGGTCATGGTCTGCTGCCTCCTGGGAACCGGTCAGGACTGGCCGGTGGGGTCAATTTTATGTTGGCGATAGTACTGGGCAAAGTACAGGTCCCGCACCAGCTCCTCCTGGTCCTCGTTCAGGGTGTCGGTGAGCTGGCCGTACCGGTCCAGGTACAGCTCCTGCTGGTGGACCAGAGGGGTGGCCTCTCGCACGTCCCGGGTGAGCTGGAGGTAGGACGGGCCGGTCCAGCCGCACTGGTCAAAGAGTTCCTCCATGAGGAAGCAGGGAGAGAAGTCTCCCCCCTCCCCCACAAAGTCGTTGCCCAGCACCTCCTTGGCGGCGGAGTTGGCCCAGATCACATAGGGAGTGGCGTAATACTGATAGAAGCTGTCCAGATCGGACAGGGAGAAGTCGGCGCCGATGCCCAGATAGGCGGAGTTGCCGTTGCCGCCCCAGGGCTTGTGGTCGCCGAAGAGGACCAGCACCACCGGCTCGTCCATCTCCTCCAGGTTGTGGACCATCTGGGTGATGGCGGAGATGGTGTTGTTGACGCCGTGGAGGTAGTTGTTAAAGACGTGGCAGCTCTCCTCCGGCAGACCGGTCTCGTCGGGGTCCAGATAGGTCTCGTTGGCGGTGTAGGTCCACTCGTAGGGGCCGTGGTTCTGAATGCTCACGGAGAAGGAGAACACCGGACCGTTGTCCTCCTCCAGCTGGGTCTGGAGGTCGGTGACGATCTCGTCCATCAGCAGGAAGTCGGAGTTCCACTGGGCGTCCACCGGGTCCACCAGCTCCCCGTAGTGGTTCTCGCTGAACCAGTAGTCCTGAAAGCCCAGCAGCTGGTTGATATTCTTTCGGTTGTAGAACCAGCCGTGGCCCGGGTGGCTGCCCCGGGTGTTGTAGCCCTGCCGGTCAAAGTACCACACGTAGGAGTCGGTGGGCTGGACAAAGTCGTCGTAGCTGCTGTATCCGGTCAAGAAGCACCACTCGGTGTCCACAGTGCCTCCGGCAAAGATGTTGGTGAGCAGGTTGCCCGAGACGGACTCCTCCTCCAGGGCGTGCCAGGGGGCGTATACCTCCTCCACGGCCTCGATGTCCTCCAGGGCGGAGAAATCGGTGAGGTCGCAGAAAGCCTCCAGCATTACGCCCATCACGTTGACCTTCTGATCTGCCGGGATGTCCTCCTCCTGGTAGCGCTCCAGGGCGGTCTCGGCCACCTGGGCGTCGTAGTCCTTGGGGGGTGTGGGCAGCAGGGTCTGCACAGTGTAGAGGAAGGGATAGAGGGCGCCGTGGGAGATGTAGACCTCGGAGTCGGACCAGGGGTTGATGAGCTCCTCCCCCGGGGTGGTCTGGTTGTACAGCTCCGAGCTGGAGAAGGGACCCCACAGGGAGACTGCCGTAATGGCCGCCAGAGAGAAAAAGCCCAGGACACGGTTGGTCAGCCGCCGCACGCCCCGGGGCAGCAGGAGCAGGGCCAGCAGCAGGCCGGCGGCGGCCCACAGCAGGGTGCTCCGGATGAGGGGGGTGAACTCCAGCTCATAGCCCTGGACGATGTCTCCGGCCTCAAAGACCAGCTTCAGGTCGGAGGCCAGCAGGGGATCGCCCCGCAGCTGCATCTTGTAAAAGTTGGTCAGGGCGATGGCCAGCACCGGCAGGGCGGTCAGCAGATAGGCCATCCAGCTGCGGCCGGTGAGAAAGTAAAACAGCCAGATGAGCAGCACCGGAGCCAGCAGATTGAGAAACAGCAGCATGGGGGTCTGGAGATAGTAGTCCAGCAGCGCCTGGCTGGACAGCTCTGCATCGGCCGCCGCGGCCAGAGGCAGGGTCAGCCAGCCCAGCAGAAGGCCCAGGGCGGTCAGGCCGATGGACAGCCACAGATGGTGCCAGGGCAGGTAGCGGGGGTCGCTTCCCTTGGGCAGGCGAATCACGCGATAGAGATGGGTCAAACAGATCCCTCCGAACCATAATGTAAAATGAATGTAAAACGTAAAAAGCAGTATAACATATTTTTTGTCAAAGAAAAAGAGATGGCATAGTAAAGTTGCACATTTTCCACCAACTTTTCCACACCTACTTTTTTCGGAGAAAAAAGTAGGCAAGCTTTCTTTCAAGAAAGCTTGGCAAAGAACGTTCTGCGAAACTGCGTTTCGCCTCTGCGCCCGTAAGAGAGAGTTTGGATGGAAGCACCTTTTCTGTCGCTCCTGCCCTGGGGGACACAGGTCCCTACCGGGTCAAACATTGGAAAGTCCCTGCGCTGTACGTACACCACCTGGCTGGGCATAGCAGGGCGGCTGGTACGTCCTCGCGGGCGGATGAGACATCCGCCCCTACACACAGAACCGCAACCTCTGCGTAGGGGCCGGTGTCTCACCGGCCCGCCGGTCACCACCAAGGCCACATAGAAGCAGCACACCTCTCCGTAAGGGAGGCTTTTGGCACCCCTACGACCACCGCCGCACCCAACCGGAAGGCAGGCACCAGGCGGTGTGTGCATTAGAGCGTTGTATTGGGGTCCCCGCCAAAGCGGCCCGCCCCCTCCCCCCCGCAGGGCGGCATTCGCATAAAAAAAGCAAAATAAAAACCCGGCCGCCAAACTCTGGCGGCCGGGTAAGAAACAGAAACGATTAAGGAAGATAGGACAGGGGGTTGACGGCGGTGCCGTTGACGCGGACCTCAAAGTGACAGTGCACGCCGGTGGACCGTCCGGTGGAACCGGCCTTGGCGATCTGCTGGCCCTTGGCCACCTTCTGGCCGGTGGAGACCACGATGGAGGAGTTGTGGGCGTAGTAGGTCTGGGTTCCGTTGTCGTGGGTGATGATGACCAGGTTGCCGTAGGAGCCCTTGTAGCCGGTGTAGGTCACCGTGCCGCCGTCGGCGGCGCACACCGCCGCGCCGTAGGAGCAGGAGATGTCCAGGCCGGAGTGGTAGCTGTAACTGCCGAAGATATACCGGCCGCCGAAATAGGAGGTGATCCGGCCGGTGATGGGCCAGCGGAAGCTGCCGGTGGAGGCGGTGGTGGGCTTTTCCTTGGTGCCCACAGCCTTGATGGTGGTGGTGGCCTCCCGCACGGTGGTGGTGGAGTTGATGACCCGGTTGGTCTCCTGGCCGTTCACATAGGTGACGGTGGCGTTGATCTGGGACTCGCCCTCCACACCCTGGGTGATGATCTTGCTCTCCCCCTTATACATGGTGGGGTCGTCCTGGGTCTCCACGGGGCACTCGATGGACTCGGAGTAGGTCACATCCTCCACGGTCTGTACCGACAGCACCGGGGTCAGCTCCTTCACGTTGAGCACGTCGCCCACCATCAGGCGGTTGATGTCCGCCTGGGGGTTCAGGGCCATCAGGTCGCTGAGGGACATATCGTTGGCGTAGGCGATGCCGTAGAAGGTGTCGCCCTCCTGCACGGTGTAGGTGGTGGAGCCGTTGCTGTTGGCCCGGAGGGCCTGCTCCATCTCGTCCATGGTCATGATGGAGTCTACCACGTAGACCGGCTTGACCTCCACCTTGTTGAGAAACTCCACCGAGGTGGTGTTCTCGTTGGTGTACTGGGTCTTAAACTCCTCCAGCAGGTCGTTGAGGGCGTCCTGGTCCTTGACCACGCCCACCGACTGGCCGTCTACCAGCACCTGGTACTTGCGCAGCTCGCCGCTGAGATCGTCCAGCTGGTTGTAGAAGTAGTTCTGGATGTCCTGTTCAGAGGACAGATCGGAGCGCAGCGTGATGGCGAAGTCGTACTCCAGATCCCCCTGCACGTGATAGTCGTAGCCCAGGATGGAACTGCCGGTGGACTCCACATGGGAGATGGCGTCGTCCACCACCGAGGCATCGGCCACCACGCCCACCTGCTGCCCGTCCATAGTGACGGCGTAGCTGGGGGAATAGAGCGCTACCAGCGTCATGGCCACGGCCACGGCGGCGGAACCAACTAAAAAGGAGATGGGACCGGCAGCCCGGTTGCCCGCCACCACGTTGTGCAGGCGGTGCGCCGCCCGGCGTCCGTGGATGCGCAGCCACTCCCGGGTGGTTTTCTGCCAGGCCCGGGTATTCTGTTTCCAGGTCTCCCACCGCTCCCGTCCGGCTCCGGAGGAGTCGGAGGCTTGGGCGGCAGGGACGTTCAAATTCGTGATTTCCTGCATAGCCTACCTCACACTTACCTTCCTCTCCCCCACTTCAAAGAAGTGACAGAGTGGAAAAGAAATGATTACAAATCGGTTACAAAGCTACTATACACGGAAAAAGTGGGGCCGTCAACACCTTTTTCCAAGGAAAAATATGAATTTTTTTAAAATAAATTCGAAAAGGCAGAAAAAAGCACAAAAACGGCGGGCGTTTTTGTGCTTTTTTTTAAAAACGAATGACAAGGGCCGCGGCGGGAGACGGCGGGCGGATGGGGACATCCGCCCCTACGCACGAAAGCACAAATGGATCCGTAGGGGCCGGTCCCAGACCGGTCCGCCGATCATTATCCACGTCTGTCCCCTTCTAAGTTGAAACCTTGGACGGCTGCTCCCCGGAGAGCAGCTCCTCATAAGAAACTTGAAGCAGGCAGGAGAGCAGCTTCAGCTCATCCAAATAAATGTGCCGCTGTCCCACCTCAATTTTAGCCAGCGCACTTCGGGTCACATCGCAGCCGTTGGTCTGAAGCTGAGCCGCCAGCTGTTCCTGGGTCAGCCCTCTCTGCTTTCGCAGCTGCCGTATTTTTTGCCCCACAAGGCATTCAAATTCCTGATTCATCCCATTCGCATCCTTTGCTCCTGTTTCAGCGCAAATATAGTTTGACAGTAGCAAAAAACGCGCTTATAATTGCACTTATATAGGTGCAAAAAGGAGGGAAATTGAACTATGGGGGAGCCGGATGAGAGCGGATACAAAAAAATGTATTTTATGCTGTTCAACCGCATCAGTGACGCAGTTACGGCGTTAGACGCAAAAAACGTTTGCCTGACCAGAGCGATTTTATGCAGCGCGCAGCAGGAGGGTGAGGAATTGTATTTAAGGGAAAGTCCGGACGAAAAACATTGACTGGTGATTTCGAAAAAGCGGAAGATATGGCAAAAGAAAGAGGCAGGAGCGACGGAAAAGGTCACTCCTGCCTAAACTCTCTCTTACGGGCGCAGAAGGGAAACGAAGTTTCCCGCAAAGTTCTTTGCCAAGCTTTCTTTCAAGAAAGCGGCGGGCGCAGAGGCAAAGCGAAGCTTTGCACAAAGTTCTTTTGCCTACTTTTCTTTCAAGAAAAGTAGGTTAGCCCTTCTTCTTGGAGGCCAGCTTCATGCGCTCGCCGTGGTCCAGGATGCGCTTGCGCAGGCGCAGGTTCTCGGGGGTGCACTCCAGCAGCTCGTCGTCGGCCAGGAACTCCAGGCACTGCTCCAGGCTCAGGTGCTTGGGGGGAGTCAGGCGCAGGGCGTCGTCGGAGCCGGAGGCCCGCATGTTGGTCAGCTGCTTCTTCTTGCACACGTTGACGGAGATGTCCTCGGCCTTGGGGGTCTCGCCCACGATCATGCCGGCGTAGACGGGAACGCCCGCGCCGATGAACAGGGTGCCCCGCTCCTGGGCGTTGAACAGGCCGTAGGTGACGGCCTCACCGGTCTCGAAGGCCACCAGGGAGCCGGTGCTGCGGCGCTGGATGTCGCCCTTCACAGGGGCGTACTTCTCAAACACGGAGGCCATGATGCCCTCGCCCTTGGTGTCGGTCAAAAACTCGTTGCGGTAGCCGAACAGGCCGCGAGAGGGGACCAGGAACTCCAGCTTGGTGCGGTTGCCCACGGGGGTCATGGACTGGAACTCGCCCTTGCGGGAGCCCAGCTTCTCCATCACAGAGCCCACGCAGTCGTTGGGCACGTCGGCCACCAGGCGCTCCACAGGCTCGCACTTCTTGCCGTCGATCTCCTGGTAGAGCACACGGGGGGGAGAGACCTGGAACTCATAGCCTTCCCGGCGCATGGTCTCCATCAGGATGGACAGGGACATCTCGCCACGGCCGGCCACGTTGAAGGAGTCGGTGGAGTCCTCCACCTCGGTGACCTTCAGGGACACGTCCTTCAGAGTCTCACGGAACAGGCGGTCCCGCAGCTGGCGGGAGGTGACGAACTTGCCCTCCCGGCCGGCGAAGGGGGAGTCGTTGACGGAGAAGGTCATCTCGATGGTGGGGGCGGAGATCTTCACGAACTCAATGGGCTCCACACAGTCGGGGGCGCAGATGGTGTCGCCGATGGTGAT
>CALWYB010000016.1 GCA_944385665.1 uncultured Oscillospiraceae bacterium | reverse complement strand
GGGTGTTGGTGCGCTACTGCGACGGCATCATGATCCGCACCTTCGCCCAGGAGGAAGTGGAGACGCTGGCCAAGCACGCCAACATCCCCGTCATCAACGGCTTGACCGACTTCTGCCACCCCTGCCAGGTGCTGGCCGACCTGATGACCGTCCGGGAGCACAAGACCGTGCTGGAAGGGCTGAAGATGTGCTACATCGGCGACGGCAACAATATGGCCAACTCCCTCATCGTAGGCGGTCTGAAGACCGGTATGGAGGTTGCGGTGGCCTGCCCTGAGGGCTATGAGCCCCACCCCGATGTGCTGGCCTTCACCAAGAGCAATCCCAATTTCAAGTTTACCCTCTGCCGGGACCCCAAGGAGGCCGCCGTGAGCGCCGACGTGGTGTTCACCGATGTGTGGGCCTCCATGGGCCAGGAGGAGGAGAAGGCCATCCGGGAGAAGGCCTTCGTGGGCTACCAGGTCAACAAGGAGCTGATGGCCCTCACCAACCCCGGCTGCATGGTGCAGCACTGTCTGCCCGCTCACCGGGGCGAAGAGATCACCGCCGATGTGTTCGAGGAGCACGCCGGGGAGATCTTTGACGAGGCCGAGAACCGGCTCCACGCTCAGAAGGCGGTCATGTACCTGCTGATGGGCGGCGAGGACTAATCCTTTGTTTTTAGGGAACCGGCGCCAAGCCAGGTGCCGGTTCCCTAAAAAAGAAAAATGAAAAAATCTGAAAAAAGATGTTGACAGAAGGGAGAACTTCTGGTAATATATCGTTGTTGTCCGTTACAGGACAAACGAGTTGGGGGTATAGCTCAGCTGGGAGAGCGCTTGAATGGCATTCAAGAGGTCAGCGGTTCGATCCCGCTTATCTCCACCAACGAATAACCACACCGTCCGGTGTGGTTATTTTTTTGAGACCGGACAAGTTTGCCGGTATGCATTTGATTCCCGCTTTCTGGAGGTTCCTCACCATGAGTTTCTCGCTTCCCAAGTACCAAGCGCCAGATTTTGCCGCTTTGGGTCTGGATCACGCACCGGATGTGCGGCTGGTCCCGGCGGAAAAGGACGGCGTTATGCCGGATAACTACCATGCCACCACCATGTTCCCCGAATACTTCCGCATCGGCGGCCAGTGGGTGCTGGCGGAGGAGAGCCGGATGGACTGCGTGGCAATAGTTCGGGAAGGCAAGGTGTCGGTGGTGGAGTTCCGCAACGTCAAGCAGGGAGACCTGGTGGCGATGGGCCGGGCGGAGGACGGCTCCCAGGGGATCTATGTCCATCCCGACTGCTTTGTGGACCAGCAAAAGGAGCAGCAGGCCTTTACCTTCCGCCAGGGGCGCAGCCGGGAGACCGCCTTCTCCGTGGACTACGATAATCTCTACCAGCTGCTGCGCTATGAGCGGCAGCACGGCAATATTCTGTGGGTCATGGGGCCGGCCTGTGTCTTTGACTACCGTTCCCGGGCGGCCTTTGCCGCGCTGGTGCGCCAGGGCTATGTGAACGGCCTGATGGCGGGCAACGCCCTGGCCACCCACGATCTGGAGGCAGGTTATCTGGGTACCGCCCTGGGGCAGGATATCTACACCCAGCAGTCCCAGCCAAACGGCCACTATAACCACATCGACACCATCAACCAGGTGCGGCGCATGGGGTCCATCCAGGCCTTTGTGGAGTCGGGTAAGGTGAAGGACGGGGTGATGTACCAATGCGTCCACCACAACGTTCCCTATGTGCTGGTAGGCTCCGTGCGGGATGACGGTCCCCTGCCTGAGGTATACGGCAACGTATATGAAGGCCAGGACGCCATGCGGGAGCTGGTACGCAATGCCACCACCATCATCTGTATGGCCACCACCCTGCATACGGTGGCCACGGGGAACATGACCCCCTGCTATCGCGTGGTGGACGGCCAGGTGCGTCCCCTGTTTTTCTACTCGGTGGACATCTCCGAATTTGCGGTGAACAAGCTGCGGGACCGGGGAAGCCTGTCGGTGAAGACCATCGTCACCAATGTGCAGGACTTTATCGTCCACGTCAAGCAGAACCTGTTGGGAGAATAAAATAAGGTCCGGTATCTTAGGATACCGGACCTTATTTTATAGCTGGAAGTCCTCGTCCTTCAGCGTGCTGAAATCAGCCTTTACCGGACGGGGCGGGACCCGCTTGAGGGGGTCGTATCGAAACGCACGGCAGCTGGAGCCGGCGGACATGACCCCCTTCTTCTCACAGATCACCTGGTCTCCCTCCAGGGGACGGCTGTGGGTGCAGTAAGAGCAGCGGGGATCCATCTTCTTTTGAAACAGGCCCATGAACAGGTTACCTCCCTTGTATGATCCCCTCCATTATACCCCGGACAGACGGGATTTTCCACCGCTTTTTTTCACCACCCGGAGGGCTATGGCCAGAAAGATCAGCCACAGGCACCAGGCAGAGACAGTGGAGATGGTGAGGGCCTGCTGGAAGTCCAGTACCGCCATGGCCTCGGTCTGCTCTGCCAGATAGACGCTCACCGGGGCGCTGAGGGGGACCAACCGGGTGAGCAGCCCCAGCAGGGCGGCGGACAGGGTTCCGTGAAGCAGCTTTCCCGCGAAATAAGTGCCCATAGAAAGGCCGCTGTCTCCCAGAAAGGCCAGGACCTGGCAGTGGACAGAAAGGCCGGCCCAGCCCAGCATAAAGGCCGCCATGGACAGCCGCCCGGACAGGGAGCCGTCGGTGAGAGAGGAGACGCCGGAGGAGATCTCCAGCGCGCCGGTGAGCAGCCGTTTCGCCCAGGAATGGGAGAACCCCAGGGGACCAAACAGAAGGGAGAGAACCTGAGCCAGAGCCTCCAGAACCCCGGTGAAGCTGAGCATCCGGATGATCACACAAAACAGCAGCACAAAGGCACAGATGTTCAGGGTAGAGGAGAGGGCGCCAGTGACGGAGCGGGTAAAGGCCACGGGGAAGCGCACCGCCTGAAACTGTGGGGTGGCCAGACTGCCTCGGCGGGGTCCTTCTTCAGGACGGTAGAAGCGAAACAGCAGTCCCACACACAGGGAGGCGGCGATGTGGGCCAGATAGAGGAGTACGCCCACCGTTCCGCTGCCAAACACGCCGGCGCCCACCACGCCCAGGATAAAGGCCGGGCCGGCATTGTTGCAGAAGGCCAGCAGGCGCTCCGCTTCGGTCTTGGAGCACTGGCCGCTCTGGTACAGAGCGATGGCGGTGCGGGCTCCTACCGGATAGCCCCCTACAAAGCCCAGGGCCACCGCGCTGGCACAGGCCCCGTTGACCCGAAAGAGAGGGGCCATCACCGGCTGAAACAGCTTGCCCAGGTATCGGGACAGCCCCAGTTCCACCACCAGGGAGGACAACACAAAAAAGGGGAACAGAGAGGGGACGATCACATTGCTGCACAGGCGCAGGCCGTCCTTCATGGCGGCCATGGCCTCCCTGGGCCACAGCACCAGGGCCAGAGCCGCGCAGACAATGGCCAGGCCTAACAACAGCTCCCGGTAGATCTCTTTTCCCAGCAGACGGCCCAAACAAAACTCCCCCTTTCCGCCACACAGGAGAGTGTATGCGGAAAGGGGGAGAAGAAGAACAAAAAACCGGTTAGCCGCGGCGCCTGTCTGCCGCTCTATCTGCAAAAATGAGAGGGAGAAAAAGGAAGCGGGAACATTCGGATTCTGTTCCCGCCTCAATCTTATCTAAGTTTTCTTTTCCTGATTACGCCAACTGAGATATCCGATTCCCATACCGAACAGCAACCCAGTATAGAAAAGAATTGCGTAGAGCAAATAAAATGCGGTTGCTTCTAAATTGTAGTGGTTGGTCAAGACGGAAAGAATTTTCGTCGTTGCCGCATGATGTTGGAGAAAAATAACGTGCAGAATATCCAGAACCGCCAATATGACTAGACAGTTTCCCATAGGGCAGTCCCGCTTATGAAACACAGACGCTATACAGATCCCGCAGATGAGGGGAACAAGGAACAAAAAGAACATGAAAACAAGAGGCTGAATGGGAACGTGTGCGGAAATACTACGCATGACAATGACAGCGAAATTTGTGACAACAAAAACAGCCAAGACGGATACAACAGTCGACCCTAGTGCTTTGCCGATCCTAGTATTCATTTTATGTCCCTCCTGTTCAAGAATTTGACTTATTGGATGGCAGGAGTTTTCTGCTCTTATTATATATGGAAACCTGTGAAAGAGCAAGTAATAAGGAAAGAAAGAGAAACCTATCTCTTGGTATAGATAGATAAATTATATAAAGTGGGATGCTTGTGGAACTGGATAAAGGTCTCGTCAGCGACAGCATGGCGCTGTTGGGGATGAAGCTGCTGGAAGTGCGAGCGGTAGAGGAAATGGGAGATCCCGTGTCTGTGGGCACAGAGCTGGACCGGATCCACCGCCCCAAACCTCAGCTGGGGCTGCTTGCTCTCACTATGCTGCTGGCGCTGACCGGCGCGGTGCCCCGGGTTGCCCTGACTGCCGGCTGGGGAGCGTATGCGAAGGATATTGATCCGAAAAAGACCGCGCTTGCCGTTGTGCTGGGATGTGGGGCGCTCCTGCTGGGCTATTTTTTGGATTATGCCAGGCTGGGCCGCTGGGGCAGGGTGCTTTACGTAGGAGCACTGGCGGCCTGGAACGATTGGCAAGAAAAAATAAAAAATCCGCAAACCATTGAGTCTCAATGGTTTGCGGATTGGTCCGAGTGCCGAGATTCGAACTCGGGGCCTCTTGAACCCCATTCAAGCGCGATACCAAACTTCGCCACACCCGGTTGTCGGCTCAGGACTCGTTGTCCCGGCGACTCGTTTATATTAGCACAACCCGGGGGATAATGCAAGCTTTTTTTTTGAAAAATTTTCGATTTTTTTCGGGGAAAAAGGAAACGTTTTAAAAAAAGAAAAAATATGTCATTTTTTGCAACTTTTCTTAAAAAATAGAGTCTCCTCCGAAAAAATTTTTCGGAGGAGAGCGGTTTATTTTGCGGTAATGAAAAGCTCATAGAGCCGGGAGAGCATATCCCAGGTCTTCCGATCCATGATGCCGGTCTGCTCCAGCTGAGCCAGGCCCTGGAGCCAGCGGGTATTCTCTACTGATGCGTCGCCGTGATAACCGTCCGGCGCGGCGTCTACAATGCCATTGAGCTTTTGACTGAGCATCTGGAACATGGTCTGCGGCAGGACCATGTAGCTGCCGGACATACCCGGGGAGACCTGAAAGCCTTCCCCGGGGAAGATGCGCAGGGACCGGGGCGGGGCGACGTCCCGCTCCAGATCCACCCAGGCGGAGTGGATGGCGTCCCAGGTGCGTTGATCCACCACGCCGGTAACCGGCGGAGCCAGCTCCCGCTGAAAGAGCATGACGGCCTCCAGGGTTTCCTCCCCAAACAGGCCGTCCAAGGCCAGCTGGGGCAGGAAAGAATAGCGGGTGGACAGCCGCCGGAGCATATATTGCAGGTTGCGTACCGGATTGGACAGCATCTCCTGCTCCAATTCCATTCTTGTCATACCAATGTGACCCCCTTAAAGTCTGTGTCCCCAAGCTGCAGGCCGCCGCCGGGGAACTGGCCCTGCCGGCTGGTGGTGCCATAGGTCTGGCCCCCTGCCTGGGCCGAGGCGGTTTGGCTGAGGGGGAAACGGATGTTGTCATTGCGCAGATCCCGCTCAATGCCAGTATAGTAGTTGTAGAGGGAATACCAGGTAGCTGGCCCTACGATGCCGTCTACCTGCAATCCGGCCCGGGTCTGGTATTCCCGCACCGCCTGGGTAGTGGCAGAGCCGTAGATGCCGTCCACCCGGATGGGGGTGAGCGCGTCATCAAATTCGGCGGTGAGAGCCAGCATATACTGCAAGATCCGCACGTCAGAGCCGCGGTCGCCGGGCCGGAGAAGGCCGGGATACTGGAAGGAGAAGCTCTGGAACTGCTGCCCCAAGCTGACCAGCTCGGAGAGCTGATTGGTGCCCACGTACAGATAGACCAGCTTATACCAGGTAGCCTTGCCTACAATGCCGTCCTGGGTCAGATTAAAGATCTTCTGGAAGGTTTTCACGGCCTGCTGGGTGCTCTCATCAAAGACATTGGTCACCGGAAAGAGCTTGGGGATGGCGGGGTAGCTCTGGGAGACGCGGTTAATCATCGTCTTCAGTACCAATACATCGTCGCCCTTGGAACCCAGGCGAAGAGGCGTGCCGGGATAGGACTGCCCCAGACTGCGAACAGGGGCATCCTGAACCAGCTCAATGTCGTTTCCATAGTAGTAGCGCAGGATATCCATAGCGGAATAGCCCTGCTCGGCCAGGTACTGGCTGCCCCACTGGGACAGCCCGGCACAGGTGGTGGTGGTGCCGTTGCAGAATTTAGCCGCCAAGGGCTCTACAAAGCCTTTCCTTCGAATGTAGTCATTAAAAATCTCGTCCACCACCTGACTGATATTTTCGAAGATATTCCGCCCGCGGATAAACTTCTGATCGTAGGCGGTGGAGGATGTGATTTGAAAATCGTACCCCCGACTGGGATAAAACTCCGTATATACCCGATTGAGGGCAAAGGAGATGATGGCCAGGATATTGGCCTTGATGGCGGCAGGCTCCCATGTGGGGTAGATCTCGCTGGAGGCCACATTCTTCACATAGTCCGGAAAGGAGACGGTAACATTTTCCGCCCACTGGCTGGGGGCGCCAAGATGTACCGTGATCGTCCTGGGGACATAAGGAACAACCGATACTGCCATAGCGTCACCTCACAGATCCTGACCGGGGATGTCCCGGATGCTGTTTTGCAGCAGGCTGGACTGGCCTTCAGTGAGAGGCTCCAGCTCAATGTCCTGAAGGGTCTCCACACCGTCAAAAATCTGGACTCCCTCCACCAGCATCATGGCGTAGCCGGGATGCTCCGCCCAGACATCGCATACCGCAAAGGGGGGGATCTGGGCGCCGGGATGGGTGCTCTCTCCTAAGAGGGGCGTAGGAATCACAATAGGCTGGGTGGTGCCGCTGGAGTCGGTGGCCTGGACGGAGAGCAGCTTGTATTTCCCGTCTGAGCTCTTTTGTGTTACCACGACGGTGGCGTCCTCTACCGGGAGCTCCGCCTGGGAGGTGTAGACCCGGACCACCAGTTTTCCTTTGCCTTTCGTTTCCATGCTGTTTCCTCCTTTTGGGCAGGAGCGAGCCTGCCCCGCTTTTCCCCATGCTATGCGTGGAGTGGGGGAGAGGTGAAAACAGCACCTCCAGGTTTCAGAGGAGAACCCGGGGTGCTGTGCGATATCAACGCGGCGAAGCGAAGCTTCACGGAAGGTTTTGGAAAACTTTTTAGAAAACGGCTCAATGGAGAAATAGCACCTCCAGGTTCCTGAGGAGAACCCAGAGGCGCTGTGTAGTATCAACGCGGCGAAGCGAAGCCTCGCGGAATGTTTTTGTAAACTTCTTAGAAAGCGGTTCGATGGAAAAACAGCACCTCCAGGTTTCAGAGGAGGACCCGGAGGTGCTGTGCAGTATCAACGAGGCGAAGCGAAGCTTCGCAGAAAGTTCTTTTGCCTACTTTTCTTGCAAGAAAAGTAGGGCGGGGGATTCGTCGAGTTCCGAGCGCTTGGCCCGGCCCATCAGGTCAGAGACAACGGTGTGAACGTCCCGGCCGTGGTAGAGAACCTCGTAGGCAGCCTGGGAGATGGGCATCTCCACCCCCACCTTCTGAGCCAAGGAACGGGCCGTAGCGGCGGCGTAGTAGCCCTCTACCACCGCGCCGATCTCCTCCAACGCCTCCGGTACGCTCTTACCCTCGCCAATGAGAATGCCGCAGCGGCGGTTGCGGGAGTGCATGGAGGTGCAGGTGACGATCAGGTCGCCCACGCCGGCCAAACCAATGAAGGTCTCCTTGCGTCCTCCCAGGGCCACGCCCAAACGGGCCATCTCAGCCAGTCCACGGGTCATAAGCAGCGCTTTGGTGTTGTCGCCGCAGCCCATGCCGTCGGTGCAGCCGGCGCACAGAGCAATAACATTTTTCAGCGCCGCACAAATCTCGGTGCCAATGCGGTCGTCGCTGGTGTAGACCCGGAAGCGAGGATTCATAAACAGGTCCTGGACCAGTTCCGCGTGCTTCACATCGTCTGCCGCTGCCACCACGCCAGTGGGAATATGCCGTCCCACTTCCTCCGCGTGGGAGGGGCCGGAGAGAACCACCACCGGGCATTTGCCCTCCAGCTCCTGCTCAATGACCTGGGAGAGACGGAGAGAGCTCTCCTTCTCAATGCCCTTGGAGACCGAAATCACCACCGTGCCCGGGTCAATGAGGCCGCGCAGCTTGTGGGCGGTCTCCCGGACAGCGTAGGAGGGGGTGGCCATCACTACCGCGCCGCAGCCTTTGACCGCAGCCAGATCCCCGGTAAACTTCATCTCCGTCGGGAGAGATACCCCCTTGAGCATGGGGTTTTCCCGGGTCTGTTCCAAAGCCACCGCCTTGGCCGGGGTATGAGACCAGAGGGTGACGTCGTGTCCGTTTTCCACCAACAGCAGAGCCAGAGCCGTCCCCCAGCCGCCGCTGCCTACCACGGTAATCTTCATGTTTCCTCCCTCTCCTTTCCATACTACAGGAAAAAGGTATACAAAATTTCCAGGGGCGTGCCGCGCCCTTCTGCGAGGGGTTTATTTCTTCTTGTGCAGAGAAAATTTGTTTTCCGTGCCGGTGAGCAGGCGCTTGATGTTGCCGCGGTGCATGTAGAGGATCAGGCAGCCAATGACGGCGCCCAGCACCGTAATGAGTACGTTTTGGTACACAAACCAAGTGACAAAGGGGAAGGAGGCGCCGGCCCAGCAGGAACCCAGAGACACATACCGGGTCAAAACAGCCAGAATGAGGAAACCGCCCCACACCACCAGGGCAATACGCCAGTCGATCATGATAGCAATGGTGCCGCCGGAGAGGATCCCCTTGCCGCCCTTAAAGTGAAACATGCAGGGGAACATGTGGCCCAAGAGGCAGAAGAGACCTGCCCAGTACTTGGCCAGCGCGACCACGAGATACTCGTTGGCAATCATGTGGCGGAACAGGGCCATACCGACTAAGATGGCAACAATCGCCTTAAACACATCGGTGAGAATGACCACCAGAGTGAGGGGACCGCCGAAGGTGCGGTAGAAATTGGTCAAACCTGCATTGCCGCTGCCGTGGGTGCGTACATCGTCTCTCAGAATATACTTGGAGACAATGACCGCCCCATTGAAGCAGCCGCAGAAGTAGGCGATGACCGCGGTGAGCAGAGCAGGAAGTACAGCGGCAGAGCCTAAATCGGTGAAATCCATGTGTTACCCCTCCTTATCCGTCTTCTGCCGGATGGTCAGCCGAATGGGAGTGCCCTCCAGGCCGAAGGTGGCGCGGATCTGATTTTCCAGGTAACGCTGATAGGAGAAATGGAACAGCCGGGCGTCGTTGCAGAAGCAAACGAAGTGAGGGGGCTTGATGCCAATCTGGGTCATGTAGTAGATCTTCAGACGGCGGCCCTTGTCCGTGGGGGGCTGTACCCGGGTGGTGGCGTCGGCCAGGACGGAGTTGAGCATGCCGGTGGTGATGCGCATGGCGGCCTGGTTGTTCACGTAGGTGATGAGATCAAAGAGCCGGTCCACCCGCTGGCCTGTCAGGGCGGAGATGAAGATGATGGGAGCATAGGTCATGTAGGAGAGATCCCGCATGACCTCTTTGCGCATCTTGTCCATGGTCTTGCCGTCTTTCTCGATGGCGTCCCACTTGTTGACCACGATGATGCAGGCCTTGCCCGCCTCGTGGGCCAGACCGGCCACCTTGGTGTCCTGCTCGGTGACGCCCTCCTGGGCGTCGATGAGGATGAGGCACACGTCGCTGCGCTCGATGGCCATGGTGGCCCGAAGGACAGAAAATTTCTCGATGCGGTCGTCCACCTTGGACTTCTTGCGCATGCCGGCGGTATCGATGAAGAGGAACTTGCCCTTCTCATTTTCAAACTCGCTGTCCACCGCGTCCCGAGTGGTGCCGGCCACGTTGGAGACGATGACCCGCTCCTGGCCCAGAATCCGGTTGACCAGAGAGGACTTGCCCACGTTGGGCTTGCCGATGATAGCCACTTTAATGGTGTCGTCATCCTCTTCCTCCTCGTCGTCAGGGGGGAAGTACTCAAAGCAGGCGTCCAGCAGGTCGCCGGTGCCGTGGCCATGGATGGCGGAGACGGCGATGGGGTCGCCCAGGCCCAGGTTATAAAACTCATAAATATCCGGATTCTCCCGGCCAACCTGGTCGGCCTTGTTGACCGCCAGCACCACCGGCTTGCCGGAGCGCAGGAGCATGTTGGCCACCTCCTGGTCGGAGGCAGTCATCCCCGTCTTCACATCGCACACAAAGACGATGACAGTGGCGGTGGAGATGGCGATCTCCGCCTGCTCCCGCATGAAGGAGAGAATCTGGTCGTCGGTACCCGGCTCGATGCCGCCGGTGTCCACAATATCAAAGGTGCGGTTTCTCCACTCGCACTGGGCGTACAGCCGGTCCCGGGTGACACCGGGGGTGTCCTCCACGATGGACAGGCGCTGGCCGCACAGCTTATTGAACAGCATGGACTTGCCCACGTTGGGGCGGCCCACAATGGCAACTAAAGGTCTCATGATCGTCTCACTCTCTTTTCTTGACTCAGCCGGGGCGAGGCCTCAGCTGGGATTATATCGGTAGTATTCCCCATCGCTTCCCGGGGGAATCTGCTGCTGGCTGTCCACCGGCAGTCCCAGCATGGCGTCCACCAGATCAAAGCCGCTTTCCGCGTCCACCGGGCAGACGGTGACGCCCAGTTCCCGCTCTACATCGGCCACCGTCACATCGTCCAAAAAGACGGACTCGCCGGTGCGGAGCATGTTGGAGGGGATGAGCAGCCGCTGCCCTAACTCCTGCCCCTTCAGCTGGGCGATGAGGTCCTGGCCGGTGACCAGACCGGAGACGGTGATGGTCTCCCCAAAGAAGCGGTTGCGGATGGGGTAGACATGGCCCTGGAGCTGGGGGACCTGCTCCCTGGCCTTCTGCAGGATCTGATCGATAAAGGGGGCGGCGGAGACGCCGGTGGCCACGGAGAAGGGGACAAGTTCTCCCAGTTCCGGCTCATCCAAGGCCATCTCGGCCTGGCTGAGGAGCAGACGGAGCATGCCCACGCCGTTTTCCAGCTGAGCCATGTCCTCATAGAAGGATTTCTCCGGCAGGGGCTGTCCGGCCAGAAGGTAGAACTCGTCGGAGCACCAGGCCAGCCGGGTGCCATGTTCCTCCAGAAAAGCGTTCCCAAACGCCTCTACCTGAGCAATGACCGCCGCGGCCTGATCCTTGGTGTAGGGGGCAATGGGACACAGGCTCTCCCGGAACTTGGTCACTCCAACCGGCACGATGGCCACGCTGGCTACCCCGGGGTACATTTCCGAGAGATCCTTCAAGGTGCGGTCCAGTGACGGACCGTCGTTGACCCCGGGACAGGAGACGATCTGGCAGTTCATGGTGATATGGGCGTCGGCAAAGCGGCGCATGATCTCAATGCTTTCCCCCGCCCGCTTGTTTTTCAGCATCTCAACCCGCAGCTGAGGGTCGGTGGTATGCACCGAGACGTTGATGGGGCTGATGTGCAGGTCGATGATGCGCTGCACCTCCCGCTGGGAGAGGTTGGTCAGGGTGAGGTAGTTGCCCATGAGGAAGGAGAGCCGGGCGTCGTCATCCTTAAAATATAGGGTATCCCGCATGCCGGGGGGCATCTGATCCACGAAGCAGAAGATGCAGTTGTTGGCGCAGGAGCGGGCCCGGTCCATGAGGTAGGTCTCAAAGTCCAGACCCAGATCCTGCCCCTCTTCCTTACGCACATGGACGGTGCGCCGGGTGCCGTCGGGGGAGAGCAGGGTCAGCTCCAGCCGGGGATCATAGCTGTAAAATTTATAGTCCAGCACGTCCACAATGGGGGTGCCGTTGATCTCCAGCAGGGTGTCCCCTGCCCGGACGCCGGAGCGGTGGGCGGGACTGCCGGGGTCCACGTGCCGCACGACGGTCATGCTCATAGGGGACTCCTTTCCAGCGGGTTTTGGACAGACCCGCGCGTTGTTTGGTACGGTCTCAGCACTGCCCCAACAACCAAAACGTTTGTTGGGGCAGAACAGAACCGAAGAGAGGCAAGCGCGGCAGCTGCGCCTGCATCCACATATTTTATGGTATTGTTTATTTTACAATAGAATCCGCAGCATTTCAAGGCAATCCAGAAAATTCAACAAAACGCCGCGATGGACGGAAAAACAAGGCCGATTGTGTACGATTTTCCCAGAAAAGCCGGTCAGATTTTATGGAAACTTATGATTGCGCACAGAGAGAGGGAATGTTAAACTGTAAGTCAAGCCTTTGCGGGGGAATTTTGTCCGAATATCCCGGGCTCGATCTGATTTTCTCATAAAAGGAGGAGCTTTATGCTGCGTCCCGGTGTTTCCAGGCGAAAGGGATTCTACGCGGTGCTGCTGGTGCTGGCGGTTTTGCTGGTGCTGCGGTACTGCGGGTTTGGTCTGAGCTACTATCCTCAGCTGGATGACTATATCCAATACCACAATTTCCAGAATGCCACTTCCTTTCTGGCCCTGGCCCAAACCGCCGGGCTGCTGGTGTCCAGACCTCTGGCCGGCATGGCCGACTACTTTGTCTGGGGCGCCTTTTTTGACCATATGCTGGTGGGCGTGGCACTGATCTCCGTGTTGTACGTGGCCTGCGTGGGGATGGCCTGGAGCCTGCTGCGGCGCTATTTCCCGGTGGGCGTGGTGTTTCCGGTGGTGATGACCCTGCTGCCCCTGGGAATGGAGGGGCTGTACTGGATGTCTGCCTCCACCCGCGTGGTGGTAGGGTCGTTTTTTGGCTGGTTGGCCGCTATAGCCTTTGCCCGGTGGCTGGACACCGGGCGGTGGTACTGGCTGGCGGCCTATCTGCCCCTCCAGCTGCTGCCCTTTGGATTTTATGAACAGAGCGCGGTGCTGTCCATGACCGTGGTGCTGGGCCTGGCCCTGCTGGAGGTGAGAAAGAGAAGGGCGCGCTGTCTGGCCGCGGTGTGGGCGCCGGCGGCCCTGGTGCTCTACTTCTGGTTTTTGTCCCTAATGGCCTCCCAGAACCCCTACGGAGCCCGCAGTGAGATCGTGCTGCCCAGCGACCCCTATTACTGGAGCAGTTTTTTGCCCCAGGTGCTGGAGCAAATTCGGGACGCCTTCCTGAAGGGCGGTGTGCTGACGCTGGGCAAGGGCTTTGTCCGCGGTGTCGAAGCTCTGGCCTCCAACGGGCTGTGGCTGTGGCTGATGCTGGCCGCAGGGGGCTGCGCCCTGTTGGGACTGGTGCTGGGCCGGGAGCAGAATGGAGAGGAAAGCGGTGGTGCCGTGCCCATCCGTCTGCTGGCGCTGGCGGCGGGACTGATTCTGGCGCTGGCCCCGGTGACCCCCTTTTTCATCCTGGGCAATACCTGGTTTTCCCTGCGGGGCACAGTGACCTCGTTCCCCGGAATTGCCCTGGCGGCGGATGCAGCAGCCGGACTGGTGTTCTGCCGCTGGAAGAAGATTCTGCCCTGGCTCTCAGCAGCCTTTGCTCTGGTGTGTCTGGTGGCCTGCCTGTCTGAGGTGCAGGACTACCGGGACACCTATCAGACGGACCAGAAGATCGCCCAGGCGGTGCTCTCCGCCCTGGAGCGGGACGAGGTGAAGGAGGGAACCAAGGTGGGAGTGTTGAATCTGGAGCCCACCTACCTCTCCGACCAGAACTTCTACTACCATGAGCATATCCACGGCTGCACCGAGAGCAGCTGGGCCTTTGCGGGACTTTTGACCGCGGTAGGGGGCCAAGGGCTGCCCAGTGTGACTCCGCTGCCCACCACTCCCATGTATCAGCAGTGGAACCGGACGACCAATGGCCCGGACTGCTTTGACCTTCTCTACTACTATGACGGACAGCAGCTCATTCAGGCTCAGCTGGAACCTACCGGCGAGGGGAGCTTTCTGGTGACAGACGGACAGGGACAGACCCTGGGCCAAATCTGGGAGGAAAATGGAACCGGCTACTTCCAGCCCGAGACGTAAAAGCGGTTCCCCTTGCAATTTTCTGCAAAGTATCCTACAATATCCACGGCAATCCATAAAAGAAACACAGAAATGCTCCCGGGCGTACCTGGCAGAGAACGGCCGGGCAGACCGGAGCAGTCAGGATTCGAAGGAGGTCCTTTCATGCCCCTTGACCGCATTGTCGGAAATCTGTTTCAGCGCACCTCGTCCCCCCAGCGGGCCGCTTTCCTGGCCTGCTTTGTTTCGGGTTATTTGGTGCACCTGTTTGCGTTTACCAATATCATCCCCAACTTCGACGGCATCAGCCGGGTCTTTGACCCCCAGCAGATGACGGTATCGGGGCGGTGGTTTCTCCACTATGCCTCGGCGCTGAATACCTTTACCCAGATGCCCGCCCTCATCGGCTTTTTCGCTATGGTGTTCCTGGCCCTGGCGGCGGCGGGGATCGTGGGAGTGCTGGGCCTGCGCAGCCGGGCTCTGTCCGCCCTGCTGGGGGTGAGCATGGCCGCTTTCCCCTGCATGGGCTATACCTTCCTCTATATGTTTACAGCCTCGGCCTACTGCCTGGCCATTTTCCTGGCGGTCTTGTCGGTGGCGCTGGCCAAGCGGAGCTGGCCGTGGGCGGTGGGCGGCAGCGTGCTGCTTGCCCTGGCCATGGGCATTTATCAGGCCTACGCCGCCGTGGCGGTGGCCCTGTCGGTGCTGCTGATTCTGAAGCAGTGCCTCAGCCACCGCACCCAGTGTAAGGCCACGGCTCTGCTGGGCGTGCGCCTGCTGGCCTTCCTGGCGGTGGGGGCTGTGCTCTACTATGTCATCCTCCAGATCTTCCTGAAGGTAAAGGGCCTGGAGCTGCTGGACTATCTGGGCATGAGCCAGGCCGGCGGCGGCTACCCCATCGCCCAGCTGCCCTCCCTGCTGCTGTCCACCTATAAGCAGGTGGTGGTATTTTTCCTGATCCCCGGCTCGTCCAGCGCCTTTACCACCCCGCTGTTTGTGGGACTCAACATGCTGGCCGCTGTGCTGGCGGCGGTGTGCTTCTTTGCCATTCTGGTGCGCCGCTCCCTGTGGAAGGAGATCTGGCGGGTAGCGGGCGCTGTGGTCATGCTCCTGCTGCTGCCCGCGGCGGTGGGCTTTGCCCAGATCATCGCTCCCTACTCCGACGCCACTCCCATTATGAAGTACCCCTATGTGCTGGTGTACGCCGCGGTGCTGCTGTGTGCCGACCTGGGCCTGAGCCTGCTGCCCCGGCCGAAGGCGGGGGTCAGCGTGTCCTGGGCACTGGCGGCCTGCATGGTCTGCCTGACCCTCTACGGCGCCAACATCAATAACATCCTCTATACCGCCTCGGAGCAGGCCCACCGTGCCACCCTAAGCTACGCCACCCGACTCATGGAGCGGATCGAAAGCTGTCCGGGCTACACAGGGGAGGAGGAGATCGTTATCATCGGCTCCTTCCCGGTGGACCGGATCTACTCCCAGATTGAGAGCTACGCCCTGGTGGACCATTACAGCGTCCCTCTGAATACGGTGATCCCCCTCAACAAGCACATCTACTATTATCTCCAGGACTGGCTCAATCTCCCCGTAGAGGAGCCGGAGGAGGAGGTCATGCTGGAGGTGTCCCAATCCCAGGAGTTCCGGAACATGCCCCTGTACCCCGCCGACGGCAGCGTCCAGAAGGTAGACGGCCGGATCGTGGTGAAGATCCAGGAGGAGTACACCCCCAAGAGCGACTATGAGATCGCCTATGAAAACAGGAGATGAATCCATGGATACACAGAAGACTGTGCGGGATGGCCTGCTGACAGTGGTGCTGCCTGCCTATAACGAGCAGGACTCCGTGCCTCTGGCAGCGGACACCATCGGTCCGCTGTTGGAGAAGGCAGGGATCCGCCACGAAATCCTCTTTGTCAATGACGGCTCCCGGGATGGGACCTGGAAGGCCATTGAGGCACAGGTTGCCCGGCACCCGCAGGTGCGGGGGGTGTGCTTCTCCCGGAACTTTGGCAAGGAGGCCGCCATCTTCGCCGGTCTGGCCCAGGCCAAGGGGGACTGTTGCGTGGTGCTGGACTGTGATTTGCAGCACCCGCCGGAGAAGATCGTGGAGATGTACCGCCTGTGGCAGCAGGGCTACCAGGTGGTGGAGGGAGTGAAGGTGACCCGGGGCAAGGAGAGCCCCCTGCACACCCTGGCGGCCAAGACCTTCTACCACTTTATCAGCAGCGCCACCAAGATCGACATGTCCCGGGCCTCCGACTTCAAGCTCCTGGACCGCCGGGCGGTGGATGTGCTGGTGGCCATGCGGGAGAAGAACGCCTTCTTCCGGGCTCTGTCCTCCTGGATCGGCTTTGAGACCACCCAGGTGGAGTTTGAGGTGCAGCCCCGGGCGGCGGGAGAGTCCAAGTGGTCCATCCGCTCCCTGGTGCGCTACGCCATCACCAACCTGGCCGCCTTCTCCACCGCACCATTGCAGATCGTCACCTTCCTGGGTGTGCTGGTGTTTTTATGTTCTCTGGTGCTGGGCGGCTGGTCCCTGTGGCAGAAGATCAGCGGACAGGCCCTGGAAGGCTTTACCACGGTCATTTTGCTTCTGTTGCTCATCGGCAGTATTCTGATGATCTGCCTGGGTATCATCGGCTACTACATCGCCAAAATCTACGAGGAGATCAAGGACCGGCCCCGGTTCATTATCTCTCAGGAGTGCGGAGGCAAGCAGGATGACCGATAAGCTGAAAAAGATCTTCGACCCCACCTTCTTCCGCTTTATTGTGGTGGGCGTCATCAACACCCTGGTAGGCTACGGAGTGATGTTCGGCCTGTACAATCTGGCCGGGCTGCACACCTGGGGCGATGCGGGCTATTGGATCTCCTCAGCGGCCAACTACATCATCGGCAGCATCGTCAGCTTCTTCCTCAACAAGCACTTTACCTTCCGCAATCATGAGAAGGGCGCGGGTGTGGTGCTGCGCTTTGTGGTGAACATCTCGGTGTGCTGGCTGGTGGCCTACGGCCTGGCCAAGCCCGCCGTGGCCTGGGTTCTCTCCGGCTGGGGGCTGAGCGAGCAGCTCCAGGGCAACCTGACCATGCTGGCCGGCTCGGGACTTTTCGTCATTCTCAACTACTTTGGCCAGCGCTTTTTCGCCTTCAAGCAGCGCTGACGGAACAGAAACGCACAGCGGACCGACCAGATGGGCTCTGATCGGTCCGCTGTTTTCTTATTCCTCCAGCGCCTCCTGCTCCGGTGGGGCAAACTCCGTCATATCCCCCCAGTACCGCTTGGGCATATGGGTCATGCGGCACCTGGGGTTATAGCGCCCCTCGATGGAGATGGTGTGATAAAAGCTGCGCCACATCTTCCGGTAGGCCAGCTCCTCCTGATCTGCCTGCCCCATTTGGAAATCCTCCATAGGCAGGATGGCCCACTTTCCTGGGGTATGGACCAACGCCTCCCGGTGGGCCTTGTCGTAGAGGAGAAACTGCTCCTGGGGCAGGCGGGAGCAGAAGTGGAGGCGCAGCAGGGGCAGCACCCGGTTTTTGGGGGTGATGGTCCCCACCAGCACCCCCTCCAGCTGGGAGAAGCGGACGAAGCCGGTAAACTGGTGGGCCTCGCTGTTGAGGGCCAGCACCGCCTTGTGAATCTGACACACCGCCGGGTTGGTCAGGTCCCGGGTAAAGCCGGGACCCCGCTGGTATCCCAGGCGGAGAAACCGCCACAGCCAAAGCTCCCGGTCGGGCAGACAGGTGAGAAACCCCCGCAGCAGCCAGTCTTTTCCGGTCTTTCCCAGCTTGCCCTCCAGGGAGCGGTATACCCGCTGTGCCTTGGCCTGGTCGGTCTCAATGGAGCGCTGGGCGTAGAAGGAGGCGCAGGCCTGATGGAAGGGGGTGAAGTCTGCGGGTTCCTCCCGGTGGGTGTAGGCCTCAAACACGCAGGTGAGAAAGCCGGCCAGGGAGCCGTCATAGAGATAGGAGACCTGGGTCCAGCTCATGATGCACCTCCCGTAGAAAAGAGGGACAGCTGCTCCGGCTCGGGCTGGGCCAGATTAGGAGCCTCCAGGGCCACCAGGTGGCGCAGCAGCCCGTCCGGGTTTACCCGCAGGCCCCGCTCCATCCGTCCCGAGCAGGTGATAAAGTACTGGGCCCGCTTGAGCACCACCCCAAGCTGTTTGAGGCCCTGGAAGTTCAAAGGACCAAAGCGCCGGGCGGCCAGAATCCGCCGGGCGCTCTTGACCCCGATCCCCGGCACCCGCAGCAAAGTTTCATAGTCCGCCCGGTTTACCTCCACCGGGAAGTGCTCCAGGTGGCGCAGGGCCCAGCCGCATTTGGGGTCCAGGCGGGGGTCCAGGTTGGGCTGGTTTTCGTCCAAAATCTCCTCCGCCTGGAAGTGGTAAAACCGCAGCAGCCAGTCGGCCTGGTAGAGCCGGTGCTCCCGGAGAAGGGGCGGCTGGAACCCCTGAGGGGCGGGGAGCAGGGGACTGTTGGAGACGGGCATGTAGGCGGAGTAAAAGACCCGCTTGAGGCGGTAGGTGCGGTAGAGCCCCTGGGTGAGGGCCAGGATCTGCCGGTCGCTCTCCCCGGTGGCCCCTACGATCATCTGGGTGGACTGTCCCGCCGGGGCGAAGCGGGGGGCGTGGCGGTAGACCTTCAGTTCCTGTTTGGAGACGGTGATCCCGTCCCGGATCTGCTTCATGGGGGCCAGGATAGCCTGCTTTTTCTTGTCTGGGGCCAGCAGGGCCAGACTCTGTGCACTGGGCAGTTCAATGTTGACACTCAGCCGGTCGGCCAGCAGCCCCAGCTGCCGGGTGAGGATGGGGTCGGCCCCCGGAATGGCCTTGGCGTGAATGTAGCCCCCAAAGCGGTACTCCTCCCGCAGCAGGCGCAGGCACTGGATCATCCGCTCGGTGGTGTAGTCCGGGTCCCGGAGGACGGCGGAGGAGAGGAAGAGACCCTCAATGTAGTTGCGGCGGTAAAAGCCCATGGTGAGCTCGCACAGCTCCCGGGGGGTAAAGGCGGCCCGGGGCAGGTCGTTGGAGCGGCGGTTGACACAGTATTGACAGTCATAGACGCACACGTTGGTCATCAGCACTTTCAAAAGCGAGATGCACCGCCCGTCGGCAGAGAAGGAGTGGCAGCAGCCCCCCGCAGTGGTGCTGCCGATGGTGCCCGGCCGTCCGGACCGGCTGAGCCCGCTGGAGGTGCAGGCGGCGTCATATTTGGCCGCGTCGGCCAAGATCTCCAGTTTTTGCAGCAGTTCCATGCCCCTCACCTCAAAATAGAACATTTGTACTATTATTATAGCGTAGGGACCGAAAAAGTCAAGCGGGACTTTTTGGATGAAAAAAGCCCTGGCTGCCGGGGCGGCAGTCAGGGCTGGAAACCGGATTTACGGGTTCATCAAGTGGACATTCAGGTGGTTGTAGGTCATCTCAATGCCGTGGCGCTCAAAGGCGGGACGCACCGCCTCCAATAGGGGGTAATAGACGTTCCAGTAGTCCTCAGCGGTGGTCCATACCCGCACCACATACTCAATGCAGCTGTCCTTGTAGGCGTTGAGCCAGATGGCTGGGGCGGGATCGGAGAGGATCTGGGGGAACTGGTCTACCGCCTCCCGCAGGGCGGTTTTGACCGTCTCGGTGGGGGCGTCGTAGGAGGCGGAGAAGAGCAGTTCCATCCGCCGCCGGCCCAGGCGGGTGTAGTTGATGACCTTGGCAGCAGAGACCTGGCTGTTGGGAATGTAGATCTCCTTGTTTTCCGGGGTGACCAGCATGGAGTAGACCAGGCCCACCATGGATACGGTGCCGCCCACATTGTCGATCTCCACATAATCCTCCAAGACAAAGGGCTTGGAGACCATGATGACGATGCCGCTGGCCAGATTGGAAAGGGTGTTCTGCAGGGCCAGGGACACAGCCAGGCCGGCCACACTGAACACCGCGATGATGGAGGTCACCGGGACGTTGATGGAACTGAGGACGATGACAGTCAGCAGCGCCCACAGCAGAATGCGCACGGCAGAGCGGATATAGCCCCGCACGGCGCTCACCGCCTTGCTGCGGTTCAGCGCCCGGTCCACCAGCCTCATGACGATTTTTACCACAATAATGCCGACGATCAGAGTCAGCGCGCCGCGGAGGATGGTGGAGAGGGTGAGGGCCTGCCAGGAGACACCGCCGGTCACCTGAGAGAGAATGGAATCAAGGGACATGGAGAATCCTCCTTTGCATGGATCATGTTACAAAAAGCGCGCGGCGGGACAAGCCCGGACGCGCGCCTGTGGATTATGGTTATTCCGGATTATACTGTTGGACATGCCGCTTGAGGCACTCGAAGGTCTCAGGGCTGATGTCGTGCTCAATGCGGCAGGCATCGGCGGCAGCGGTCTCCGGGGAGACGCCAAGATAGACCAGCCACTGGGTGAGAAAGCGGTGGCGCTCATACACCCGCTGGGCGTTGGCCTCCCCCTCCTCGGTCAGTTCCAGATGGCCGTCCTTCTCCATGGTGATGTAGCCATTGGTTTTTAAAATGGAGACGGCGCGGCTGACCGAGGGCTTGGAGTAGCCCAGATATTGCGCCACGTCGATGGAGCGGACAGTGCCCTTTTCCTGGCGCAACACCAAGATGGCCTCCAGATAGTCCTCACCGGACTCGTGCAGTACCATGGCCGGGCCTCCTTTCCGTTCAAGATAAAGTAGACTATATTATATCATAGGCCGGGGAGTGATTCAACTAAAAGCTGTCAGCGGTCTGCTCCTTGGCGGCGGGATGCTTGGGGCGCAGGAAGGAGAACTTGGTCTCCGAGCAGAGGACCGCCACAAAGATCAGGGCAAAGCCCGCCAGCAGACGGGGAGTCACCGGGTCACCGTAGAACAGCACGGAGAAGAGCACCCCGAATACCGACTCCAGAGACAAGAGAACGGAGGCAGAGGAGGGATCGGAACCCACCTGTCCCACGTTCTGAAACAGCAGGGCCACCGTAGTACACAGCACACACAGGTATACCAGAGGCAGCAGTACCTGGGGCTGAGAGAAGATGGGGGCGGGGAAGGGCTGGAACAGGGCGGCGCTCACCAGGGACAAAACCGCCGTGCCCGCAAACTGAAACACGGTGATGAGGTACACGTCTTTGCCCGGGGAGAGCTTGTTCACCGCCACGATGTGCAGGGCATAGAACAGGGCGCTCACCAGGGTGAGCAGGTCGCCGATGGTGATGGTAAATTCTCCGGTGAGGGAGACCAGGCCCACGCCGGCCACACAAAGCACAGCGGCCAGAATGTTGTACCGGTCGGGGCGCTGCTTGGCCAGCCACCAGTAGAGAAAGGGGACCAGCACACAGTAGGTGGAGGTCAAAAACGCATTCTTAGACGGGGTTGTATACACCAGCCCGAAGGTCTGGGAGGTGTAGGCCAGGTAGAGGAAGGCACCTAGAATGGCGCCCCGCCACACATAGTCCTTGCGGAAGACAGTGCGCCACTTCTTCCAGCAGAACAGACCCAGCAGAATGGCTCCTGTGCTGAACCGGAAGGTGAGCAGCCAGAACACGGGGATGGAGTCCAGGGCATTTTTCATAATAAAGAAGGAGGTGCCCCAGATGAAGGCGGCCAGAAAGAGCATGAGCTTGGCCAGCTTGTGGGAGAGATTGGATTTCATGATGTTCCACTCCTGTATGACATTGCAATTTCCCAGGAAACATGGTAGGATACCGTTGCTTTCAGTTCTTATTTGCGGGGGTGAGCCAGGTGGAGATCCTGCCAAAGTCCTTTTATGACCGGGACACCGTGGAGGTGGCTCGGGATCTGTTGGGCAAGTTCTTGGTGCGGGAGTTTCAGGGAGAAACTCTGGTGTGCCGCATCATGGAGACCGAGGCCTATGTGGGCCGGATGGACAAGGCCTGTCACGCCTACGGCTATAAGCGCACGCCCCGTACCCAGACCCTCTTCGCCCCGCCGGGCACCGCGTACATCTATCTCATCTATGGGATGTACCACTGTCTCAATCTGGTGACCGAGCCGGAGGGGGAGCCCTGCGCGGTGCTTCTGCGGGGGGCGGTCCCGGTTCAAAACAGAGCTATTATAGCAGACAATCGCTTTGGCCGCAAGGAAAATGAGCTCACCCGGTATCAGAAACGCCATTTTTTGGACGGTCCCGGCAAGCTGTGCAGGGGCCTGGCCCTTACCCGGGCGGAGAACGGTCTGGACCTGACCGTGCCGCCCCTCTATGTGTGCGACGGTCCCGCTCCTGACCCCAGCACCATCCACGTAGGCCCCCGGGTGGGCATCGACTACGCGCAGGAGGCGGTGGACTTTCCTTGGCGGTTCTGGGCGGAGGAGGATGGATATGCTGTTTTTTGATCTGGACGGTACCCTGCTGGACTCCAACGGGGTGTGGCTGGACATCGACGTGGAATTTTTAGGGCGGCAGGGGATCTCCCCAGTGCCTGCCGACTATACCGACTATGTGGCACACCACAGCGCCCCCGATGCCGCCCGCTATACCAAGGAGCGCTTCGGTCTGCCCCACAGTCCCCAGGACATCCTGGACGCCTGGCTGGAGCTGGCCCGGGAGGCCTATGCCCACAGCCTGCCTCTCAAGCCGGGGGCCAAAGAGTTTCTGCTCCGCTGCCATGAGGCGGGGGAGCGGATGGCGGTGCTTACCTCCTGTATGCCGCCCCTTTGCTGGGCTGCTTTGGAGCGCCACGGCCTGCTGCCCCTGCTGGAGGGCGTCCTCACCACCAAGGAGCTGGGGCTGGAAAAACGGGACCCTGCCCTCTACCGCGCGGCGGCAGAGCGTTTCGGGGTGGCGGCGGCGGACTGCCTGCTCTTTGAGGACGCTCCCGACTACTGTGCCGCAGCCCGTCAGGCGGGCTGGACGGTGGCGGGGGTGAGAGACCCTCTGTTTCAGGAGCGGGAAGAAGAGCTGAGGACGGTGTGCCATCACTGGGTGGATACCTTTCAGATTCTGCCGCCAAAGCTGGAAAAGCGGCTGTTTCAAGGAGATATGTGACCATGGTGAAATTAATTGTCAGCGATATTGACGGGACCCTGCTGCCCTACGGACAGACCGCCCTGTCGCCCACGCTGTTCCCAGTGATCCGGGCGCTGAAGGAGCGGGGCGTGATCTTCTGCCCCGCCTCCGGGCGGCAGTATCACTCCCTGCGGGGGCTGTTCGCCCCGGTGCAGGATGAGCTGGCCTATCTGTGTGAAAATGGAGCCATTCTCTATGGCGCAGGCCAGGAGGATGTCGCTCCGGTGCTGGGCAAGACCGCCATGCCCCGGGAGGAGTCCCTGGCCCTGGCAGAGGACATCTTACAGCTGCCGGGCTGCCAGCTGCTGGTGTCGGGGGCCAATGCCAGCTATGTGTGCCGGTGTCCCCAGAGCTATCTCTCCCTGCTGCGGGATGAAAAGGGCAACCGGGTCCGGATTGTGGAGCATCCCCGTCAGGTCGGGGAGGACATCTTAAAGGTGTCAGCCTACTGTCCCGGGGGGACGGAGGAACCGGCCAAGGCTCTGGGGCCCCGATGGGGGGAGGCGCTGCACATGGCGGTGGCCGGTCCCGACTGGCTGGACTTCACCCTGGCGGATAAGGGGACCGGCCTGGAGCAGCTGTGCCGGGCGCTGGGGGTCTCGCTGGAAGAGACGGTGGCCTTTGGGGACAACTGGAATGACGCCGCCATGCTCCGAAAGGCGGGCCGAGGCTACCTGATGGAGCAGGCCGACCCGGAGCTGGGCAGGCAGTTTTCTCTGCGCTGCGGTGATGTGGAGAAAACATTGCGGGCCTTTTTGGCCGGCGAAGCGCTGTAAAAAAACCCGCGCTGAGAACCAGAGCAACATCTGGAACTCAGCGCGGGTTTTCTTCTTTGTCTTACGAGAAGGGGCTGTCCCCCGGCGGGGTCTGTCCGCCGTAGGTCTTGATGATGTCCTGGGCCACCTCCCGCTTGGAGGTGCGGGTGTCCATGGACTGCTTTTCGATGTACCGGTGGGCCTGGGCCTCCGTCATGTTGAGACACTGGATGAGCAGCCATTTGGCCCGGTTGGTCAGACGAATCTCTTCGATGCGCTCCTCCACCGACTGCTGCTTAGCCTCTAGCTTCCGCAGCCGCTCCCGGATGGCACACAGGACCCGAAGAGAGTGGGTGACCATGGGTAGGGAGGTGGGCTTGGACAGGGTGAGCACCCCGTGAGGGGTGACCTTGGAGTAGACGTCGTTGTATAGGTCGCTCTTCACGCACAGAAGCACCCCGGCGTGGCTGGTGTTGCACACATCAATGGCCAGACGCATCCCGAAGTCATCGTGGAGAGGGGCGTTGATGAGGACGATGTCATATTCCTTATCAAACAGTGCCCGGCGGGCCTCTCCGCAACTTTTTACCATATTTACCGGCCAGAAGTCATTTCTGGGGAGTAGGTCGGAGACGGTGCGGTCAAAGGCGGCAGAGGCCGAGACCACCAGCACGCTGTACGTGCGATCCTGGAATACCATAACATCTCCTCCTTCTCCAAAAAATCTCAGCCTCTTCGGCGGCAGTAGGCGGCCACCACCGAGGGGGGCAGATGCTGGGTGACAAATTTACTCTCCCAAGCGGCGCTCATGGCCTCCTCCAGACAGGTGGGCAGGCGGTGGTAGCGGGCCAGAACACCGGCGGGAGCGGTATAGAGATTAAAATCGGCGGGCTCGGGGAGGGTGAGTCCCTGCTGGATGCCGTACAGCCCCGCATAAATGAGCATGGCAAAGGCCAGGTAGGGGTTGGCTGAGGGGTCCGCCGAGCGCAGCTCCGCCCGTCGGAACTCGCCCACGGCGGCAGGAATGCGGACCAGCTGGGAGCGGTTCTCCGAGGACCAGGTGATGTAGCCCGGCGCCTTGCTGCTGCCCAGGCGCAGATAGGAGTTGGCGGTGGGGTTAAAGAAGGCGGTCAGGGGATAGGCCTGATCCAGCAGTCCGGCGATGGCATGGGGCAGAGGATCGGTGCCCTCCGGGCCCTTGACGGAGAAGTTGATGTGCAGACCGCTGCCTGCCCGGTTGCTCAGAGGCTTGGGGGAGAAGTCAGCCCACAGGCCGTTGCGGGCGGCCACCGTTTTCACAATGGCGCAGAAGGTGACCGCGTTGTCGGCGGCGGTGAGAGGATCGGAGTAGCGGAAGTCGATTTCGTTCTGCCCTGGACCTTCCTCGTGGTGGGAGCCCTCGGGCTGAATACCCATCTGCTCCAGGATCATGCAGATCTCCCGGCGGATGTTCTCGCCCTTGTCCTCAGGGGCCACATCCATGTAGCCTGCCTGGTCATAGGGCTCCGGGGTGGGGTTGCCTGCCTCGTCCGTTTTAAAGAGGTAGAACTCCATCTCAGCGCCGAAGGCGAAGGAGTATCCCTCCTGCGCGGCGTGGGCCACCGCGGTTTTCAGAATGGCCCGGGTATCCGAGTCCAGGGGGGTGCCGTCGGGATGCGTGACGTCGCAGAACATGCGCACCACCCGGCCGTTCTCCGGCCGCCAGGGCAGGCTGGTGAGGGTGGCCGGGTCGGGGTGAAGGAACAAGTCGGAGCGCACCTCGCCGCCGAAACCGGTAATGGCCGAGGCATCAAATGCGATGCCATAAGTGAAGGCCCGCTGAAGTTGGCTGGGCATAATGGTGATGTTTTTCTGCTTTCCATACACGTCGCAGAAGGCCAGACGGATGAACTTCACGTCCTCCTCCTGCACAAACTGGATGACCTCTTCCGCTGAATATTTCATGGTGCATTTACCTCCCTTATGGGCGGGAAATGAATCCCGGAATGAAATAAAAAATGGATGTTCCGGGGATAAAAGGGGGCACTTCTCCCAAGGGAACATCCTTGTTCACAATTTAACATACTACATCGGCGAAAAATTGTCAATCGGTTCATTTAGAGAAACAAACGAACCAAAAATGGGAAATTTTTTGTGGTTCTGCCCTTGACAGAAAAGTGGAATCAGCGTATAGTATGCCCATCAAAGACGATGGTGTCTTGGACGTGATGTTCTAGGGCACCATCGCCTTTTTTTACTTTATGAAAGAGGTGAGTCAACATGATGACCGTGCCGGAGTACTTTGGGTGCAAGGCCTTTGATGACCGTGTCATGAAGGCCAGACTGTCCCAGCCGGTGTATGAATCGCTGCGCAAAACCATGGACGAGGGGGCCAAGCTGAATTTGTCCGTGGCCAATGCGGTGGCCCAGGCCATGAAGGACTGGGCCGTGGAACAGGGCGCCACCCATTTTACTCACTGGTTCCAGCCCATGACTGGGATCACGGCGGAGAAGCACGACAGCTTCATTACCCCTGCCCCTGACGGGCGGGTCATCATGGAGTTTTCCGGCAAGGAGCTGATCCGGGGTGAACCCGATGCCTCCTCCTTTCCCTCCGGCGGCCTGAGAGCCACCTTTGAGGCCAGAGGGTATACCGCGTGGGATCCTACCTCCTATGCCTTTATTAAGGACGATACCCTGTGTATCCCCACCGCCTTCTGCTCCTATGGGGGAGAGGCGCTGGACAAGAAGACCCCCTTGCTTCGCTCCATGCAGGCCCTCAATAAGCAGGCCCTGCGGGTGCTGCATTTGATGGGCAATGACACGGTAAAGTATGTGCGCACCTGTGTAGGGCCGGAGCAGGAATACTTTTTGGTGGACAAAGCGCTCTACGACCGCCGCCCGGACCTCATCTACACCGGGCGCACCCTCTTTGGTGCCCGTCCTCCCAAGGGACAGGAGCTGGATGACCATTACTTCGGCTCCATCAAGCCCCGGGTGGCTGCCTACATGAAGGAGCTGGATGAGGAGCTGTGGAAGCTGGGCATTCTGGCCAAGACCAAGCACAACGAGGTGGCCCCTGCCCAGCACGAGTTGGCTCCCATCTACACCACAACCAATATTGCCGCCGACCACAACCAGCTGACCATGGAGATCATGCAGAAGGTGGCCGCCCGCCACGGCCTGGTGTGTCTGCTCCACGAAAAACCCTTCGCCGGGGTTAACGGCAGCGGCAAGCACAACAACTGGTCCATTTCCACCGATACAGGAGTAAATCTTCTCTCTCCCGGGGATACTCCCCATGAAAACGCCCAGTTCTTGGTGTTTTTGTGCGCGGTGATCCAGGCGGTGGACGACTACCAGGACCTGCTGCGCATGTCGGTGGCCACCGCCGGCAACGATCACCGGTTGGGTGCCCATGAGGCGCCTCCCGCGGTAGTATCCGTCTTCCTGGGGGATGAGCTCACCGCCATCCTGGAAGCCATTGAGACGGACACCCCCTATGCCGGCGTGGAGCCCACTCAGATGAAGCTGGGGGTCCACACCCTGCCCCGGTTCCCCCGGGACGCCACGGACCGAAACCGGACCTCGCCCTTTGCCTTTACCGGCAATAAGTTTGAGTTCCGTATGCTGGGTTCTTCCAATTCCATTTCCTGTGCCAATATGATGCTCAATACGGCGGTGGCCCAGTCCTTGAAGGAGTATGCCGACCGCCTGGAGCAGACGGAAGAGGACCGAAACCAGGTCCTTCACGACTTGATTCGGGAAGTGGTTCACAAGCATAAGCGGATCATTTTCAACGGCAACGGCTATGACGAGGCCTGGATCCGGGAGGCCACCCAGGAGCGGGGACTGCTGAATCTCCGCACCACCCCAGACTGTGTGCCCTGCCTGCTCAATGAGAAAAATACCGCCCTGCTCACCGGCCACAAGGTCTTTTCCCCCGCGGAGCTCCGCTCCCGCTGTGAGATCATGCTGGAGAGCTATACCAAGACGGTGAGCATTGAGGCGCTGACTATGATCGATATGGCCCGCAAAGAGATCCTGCCCGCTGTGGAGGAGTACACCGCTTCGGTGGCCTCGGCGGCAGCGGCCAAGCGGGCAGTAGCCGTGGGGCTCAGTTGCGGCTATGAGGCGGGGTTGGTGAGTAAGCTGTCCCGGCTTACCGACCAGATCGCCCAGCGCACCGATGATCTGGAACTGGCCATGGTGCATTTAGGAGATGAAACACAGGTCGCCGACCAGGCAAACTATGTGCGGGATGAGATCCTTCCCAGCATGTGCAGCCTGCGGGCGGCGGCAGACGAGGCGGAGACGCTGACAGCAAAGAAATATTGGCCCTTCCCCAGCTACGGGGAGCTGCTGTTCGGCGTGCGTTAATCAAGGAGGAATTACCAATGTGTTCTATTATGGGATATTGCGGATCTGGTCTGGATTATGAGACCTTCCGAAAGTACTTTGATCGAACCCTGTCCCGTGGTCCCGACGATACCCGGATCGTGGATACCGGCATGGGGCTGATAGGCTTCCACCGTCTGGCCATTATGGACCCCCGGCCCGAAGGAATGCAGCCCTTTGAACTGGACGGCAGCTATGTGGTCTGCAACGGCGAGATTTATGGCTTTGATGCCCTGCGCAAGAAGCTGGAAGATAAGTACACCTTCGTCAGCGATTCCGACTGCGAGGTGCTGTTGCCCCTATACCGGGAGTACGGCACCGACATGTTCCGTATGCTGGACGCCGAGTTCGCCTGTATCCTTTTTGATGCGGAGAGCGGCAGTTATGTAGCCGCCCGTGACCCCATCGGCATCCGGCCCTTGTACTACGGCAGGGATGAGAAAGGCGTGATGGTCTTTGCCAGCGAGCCCAAGAACCTGGTGGGCCTGGTGGACAAGATTGCCCCCTTCCCTCCGGGACATTACTACAAGGACGGAGCGTTTGTGCGCTATGCGGATATGACCCGGGTGGACCGGGTGGTCTATGACGATCTGGACACCATCTGCAAGAACATCCGGGAGAAACTGATTGCCGGCGTGGACAAGCGTCTGGTGGCCGACGCCAAGGTGGGCTTCCTGCTCAGCGGCGGTCTGGACTCCTCCCTGGTGTGCGCCATCGCCGCCAAGAAGAGCTCCAAGCCCATCCGTACCTTTGCCATCGGCATGGACACCGACGCCATCGACCTGAAGTACGCCCGGGAGGTGGCTGAGTACATCGGCAGCGACCACACCGAGGTCATCATCAACAAGGACGATGTGATCCAGGCGCTGGAGCCGGTGGTGGCCCTGCTGGGAACCTACGACATCACCACCATCCGGGCCAGCATCGGCATGTACCTGGTGTGCAAGGCCATCCATGAGCAGACCGACATCCGGGTGCTGCTCACCGGCGAGATCTCCGACGAGCTGTTCGGGTATAAGTACACCGACTTCGCTCCCTCCGCTCAGGAGTTCCAGCGGGAGGCGGAGAAGCGGATCCGGGAGCTGCACATGTACGACGTGCTCCGGGCCGACCGGTGTATCTCGGTCAACTCTCTGGAGGCCCGGGTGCCCTTCGGCGATCTGGACTTTGTCCACTACGTCATGTCCATCGACCCGGAGAAGAAGCGCAACCACTACGGCAAGGGCAAGTACCTGCTGCGCCGGGCCTTTGAGGGGGACTATCTGCCCACCAACATCCTTTACCGGGAGAAGGCTGCCTTCTCCGACGCGGTGGGCCACTCCCTGGTCAACGATCTGAAAGATTATGCGGAGAGCTATTACACCCAGGAAGAGTTTGAGGAGAAGCGCAAGGCGTACATCTATGCCCAGCCCTTCACCAAGGAGTCTTTGCTGTACCGGGAGCTCTTTGAGAAGTACTATCCCGGTCAGGCGGAGATGATTGCCGGCTTCTGGATGCCCAACAAGAGCTGGGAGGGCTGCGACGTGGATGACCCCTCTGCCCGGGTCCTGTCCAACTACGGAGCCAGCGGACTGTAAGAGAAGATACAGCATGGAGGGAATGAACATGATGTGGAGGGAAGAGCGGCATCTCCATGAGGAGTGCGGCGTGTTTGGGGTATGCAGCCAAAAGCGTCAGGACGTGGCCAGCCTGACCTATTACGGCCTGTTTGCCCTGCAGCACCGGGGCCAGGAAAGCGCCGGTATCGTGGTCAACGACCAGGGAGTCTTTACGTCCTGCTGCGATGTGGGACTGGTCAGCGAAGTGTTTCCTCCCCAGCGGCTGCATTCGCTGGGGGAGGGGAACATCGCCGTGGGCCATGTGCGCTACGCCACTACTGGATCTGACCACAAGCGAAACGTACAGCCCATTGTCATCAACCACTTCAAGGGCCGTATGGCCCTGGCTCACAACGGAAACCTGACCAACTCCATGCCCCTGCGCCGGGAGCTGGAGGAGCGGGGCTCCATCTTTCATACCACCACCGACTCGGAAGTCATCGCCTACCTGATCGTCCAGGAGCGGCTGCGTCAGCCCTCCATTGAGGCGGCCGTCTCCGCCGCCATGGACCGTCTGGAAGGAGCCTATTCTCTGGTCATTTCCTCCCCGGCCAAGCTCATCGCGGCCCGGGACCCCATGGGGTTCCGGCCGCTTTGCATGGGCAGACGGGAGGATGGAAGCGTGGTCTTTGCCTCGGAGTCCTGCGCGCTGGACGCGGTAGGTGCCAAGCTGGAGCGGGACCTGCTGCCGGGGGAGATCGTGGTGGCTGACGCCCAAGGGGTGCGGACCGACACAAGTCATTGTGGAAGGACTGCGCCCCACCTTTGCGTGTTTGAGCTCATTTACTTTGCCCGTCCCGACTCGGTGATCCAGGGGTGCAGTGTGAGCATGGCCCGGGAGCGGGCCGGGGCTTTCCTGGCTGAAGAGCACCCGGTGGAGGCGGACGTGGTCATCGGCGTGCCCGATTCCGGCCTGGACGCTGCCCTGGGCTACGCCAAGGCCTCGGGCATTCCCTATGCCATCGGTTTTACCAAGAATCGGTATGTGGGCCGTACCTTCATTGCCCCGACCCAGGCTATGCGGGAAGAGGGCGTAGACCTGAAGCTCAACCCGGTGAAGGAGGCGGTGGAGGGCAAGAGAGTGGTTCTCATCGATGACTCCATCGTCCGTGGCACCACCTGCCGGCGCACCATTTCCATGCTCCGCCGGGCGGGCGCCAAGGAGATCCACATGCGGGTCAGCGCCCCTCCCTTTGTGGCGCCCTGCTATTATGGCACGGATATCGACAGCGGAGAGAATCTGATCGCCAACCACCACACCGTGGAGGAGATCGCCCAGATCATCGGGGTGGACTCCCTGGGCTATCTCAGCCTGGAGCACACCCGCGCCCTGGCAGGCCGGGAGATGGGCTTCTGCACCGCCTGCTTTGGCGGGGGCTATCCCACATCCATTCCCCAGAGCGGGGAGAAGGACCGTTTTGAGTATAAAATTCCCTGCAAGCCGTAATCAAGGCTTAGGGATGGAATCATATTGGAGGGCTGTTTTGTGAAATATATTTTTGTGACCGGCGGCGTCGTGTCCGGACTGGGAAAGGGAATTACCGCCGCTTCGCTGGGCCGTCTGCTGAAGGCCCGGGGGCTGAAAGTTGCCGCTCAAAAGCTGGACCCCTATATCAACGTGGACCCGGGAACCATGAGTCCCTACCAGCACGGCGAGGTGTTCGTGACCGAGGACGGGGCGGAGACCGACCTGGATCTGGGCCACTACGAGCGCTTTATTGACGAGGATCTGAACCAATTTTCCAACCTGACCACCGGCCGGGTCTACTCCAACGTCATCGCCAAGGAGCGCCGGGGAGAGTATCTGGGCAAGACGGTGCAGACCATCCCCCACATCACCAACGAGATCAAGCACTTTATCTACTCCGTAGGCGAAAAGACCGCCGCTGATGTGGTCATCACTGAGATCGGCGGCACCACCGGCGACATGGAGAGCCAGCCCTTCCTGGAGGCCATCCGTCAGGTGGGCCGGGAAGTGGGCCGGGGCAACGCCTTGTATATCCACGTTACCCTGGTGCCCTACCTGCGGGCGTCGGGAGAGCACAAGTCCAAGCCCACCCAGCACTCGGTCAAGGAGCTGCAGGGCTTTGGTATCTCCCCGGACATCATCGTTCTGCGCAGCGACGAGCCCATTACCGACCAGAGCATTTTCCAGAAAATCGCCGACTTCTGCGGTGTGCGGCCGGACTGCGTCATTGAAAACGTGACCCTGCCCACTCTGTACGAGGCGCCCCTGATGCTGGAAGCGGCCAACTTCTCCGGCGTGGTGTGCCGGGAGCTGGGTCTGGAGACTCCTGCCCCTGACCTGCGGGAGTGGCGGGATATGGTGGAGCGTATCCGGAAGCAGAGCCACTGTGTTACCATCGGTCTGGTGGGCAAGTATGTGCAGCTCCACGACGCCTATCTGTCGGTGGCTGAGGCCCTGCGCCACGCAGGCTATGCCCTGGACAGCCGGGTGGACATCCACTGGATCGATTCAGAGAGCCTGACGGAGGAGAATTGCCACCAGGTTCTCAGCGGCCTGGATGGTATTCTGGTGCCCGGCGGCTTCGGAAGCCGCGGCATCGAGGGTATGGTGCTGGCTGCCCAGTATGCCCGGGAAAAGAAGATCCCCTATCTGGGCATCTGCCTTGGTATGCAGGTGGCGGTGATGGAGTTTGCCCGCCATGTGGCCGGAATGCCCCAGGCCAACTCCCGAGAGTTTGACCCGGAGTGTCTGTACAAGGTCATCGACTTTATGCCCGGCCAGAACGACGAGATCGACAAGGGCGGTACCCTGCGCCTGGGCAGCTACCCCTGTGCCGTGCAGCCTGAGACACAGATGGCCCGGTGCTATGGGAAGAACCTGATCCAGGAGCGCCACCGTCACCGCTATGAGTTCAACAACCGCTATCGTCCGGAGTTGGAGGCGGCGGGTCTGGTGCTCAGCGGCCAGTCCCCCGACGGCCACCTGGTGGAGGCGGTGGAACTGAAGGACCACCCCTTCTTTGTGGGCGTCCAGTTCCATCCCGAGTTCAAGAGCCGTCCCAACCGGCCCCATCCTCTGTTCCGGGGCTTTGTGGCAGCTGCCGGAAGCAAACGCGAGAAATAAAAAATGTCCGCTCCCACAGGGAGCGGACATTTTTTTATATAGTTATGTAGGCAGAAATTACGCGCCCATCAGCGCCCGAACGCCGAAGAACAGCAGCACCAGAATGCCCAGGACGATGCGGTACCAGCCAAAGGGCTTGAAGTCGTGCTTCTTTACAAAGTCCATGAGGAAGCGGATGCACAGCAGAGAAATGACAAAGGAGACCACAAAGCCTACGGCCAGGATGGCGGCCTCCTCGCCAGTAAACAGGGCTTGACCGGCGGAGATCTTTTCGGCAAAGAATTTGCCCAGCTTTAGGATGCTCACACCCACCATGGTGGGAATGGCCAGGAAGAAAGAGAACTCCGCAGCCACTGGCCGGGCACAGCCCAGAATGATGGCGCCCAGAATGGTGGCGCCGGAGCGGGAGGTGCCGGGGATGATGGACAGGGTCTGGAACAGGCCGATGCACAGGGCGGTCTGCCAGGTGAGGTCGCTGGTGCGGCGGATGGCGGGGGTGCGGCGGCGGTTTTCAATGATGAGGAAGCCAACGCCGTAAACGATGAGGGCGGCAGCCACCACCCAGGGGTTCATCAGGTGCTCATCCATCCAGTCGTTGAGGGGCAGACCCACCGCGGCGGAGGGGATGCAGGCCAGCACCACCAGAGCCCACAGGTTCCAGGTCTGCCGCTTCTGATGGGCATTTTTTCGGGGGGAGAAGGGGTTGAGCTTATGGAAAAACAGGACCAGCACCGCCAAAATGGCGCCCAACTGGATCACATAGCGGTACATATCCATAAACTCGGTGGTGACATTCAGTTTGACGAATTCGTCCACCAGGATGAGATGGCCGGTGGAGCTGATGGGCAGCCACTCGGTGATGCCCTCCACCACGCCCAGGAAGAAGGACTTCAGCAGTTCCACAATCAACATGGCAAAATTCCTTTCCAACGTGTGTTGTTCTTGCTGTGTCTGCTTGAAACACATTAACCGAGTGCAAAGTATAACACGGGAAGGGGAAAGAAACAAGGTCAAATCCGCTGTTCTTTCCTTAAAAATTCGATAAAAAACAGGATGCTTCTTAAGAAAAGGGTCGGGCCGGCAGAAGGCAGGAATGACAACTAGGAAAAGAAAAAGGTTGACAATAGGGATGGGACGGCTTACACTCTAATGTAAACTGAATTACATCAAAAGTTTACAAATGGGAGGAACAGAGCTATGACGATCGTAGAGGAACTCAAAAAGAAGGTGTTGGCCGGGGGAGAAGTGACCCGAGAGGAGGCGCTGGAGCTGACAGAAGCCCCTCTGGAGGAGTTGGCCCAGGCGGCGGACCAGCTGCGGGAGCACTTCTGCGGCGACCGGTTTGACCTGTGTACCATCATCAACGGCAAGTGCGGCAGGTGTTCGGAGGACTGTAAGTACTGCGCCCAGAGCGCCCACTACCACACCAATCTGGAGGAGAGCTACCCCCTGCTCTCCACAGAGGAGCTGGTGAAGGGGGCAGCGGAGAACAAGCGTCAGGGAGTGCTGCGCTACTCCATTGTTACCTCGGGCCGCAAACTGTCCGACCGGGAGGTGGACCAGGTCTGCGAGAGCGTCCGGGCCATCCGGGAGCAGGTGGGCATTGCGGTATGTGTCTCCTTCGGCCTGCTGGGGGAGGAGGCCTTCCGAAAGCTGAAGGAGGCGGGGGCCTCCCGGGTCCACTGCAACCTGGAATCCTCCCGGCGCTACTTTCCTCAGGTGTGTACCACCCATACGTATGATGAGAAGATTGCCACCATAAAGGCAGCCCAGCGGGCGGGACTGTCTGTCTGCTCCGGCGGCATCATCGGACTGGGGGAGACTATGGAGGACCGGATCGATATGGTGCTCACCGCCCGGGAGCTGGGGGTGAAGTCGGTGCCGGTCAATCTCCTCAACCCCATCCCCGGTACGCCCTATGAGCACAATCCCGTCCTCACCGAGGAGGAGCTGCGCCGGGTGGTGGCTATTTTCCGCTTCCTGATTCCGGACGGGAACATCCGCCTGGCCGGCGGCCGTGGCCTGCTGGCGGATAAGGGGCAGCGCTGCTTCCGCTCCGGCTCCAACGCAGCCATCTCCGGGGATATGCTGACTACGGCGGGGATCACGGTGCAGCGGGATCGGGAGATGCTGAAGGGGCTGGGCTACACGGTCCGGCTGTGACCCTTAGGAGGGAAACTCGTACTCAAAGGAGGCCTGGCGGCTTTCACCGGCCCAGAGAAGGCGGTCGCCGTCGTAGAGGCGGTACCGGGCGTGGCAGGACAGATTTTCCCGGATGGTCCGGGACATCTTTCCCTGCTTAGGGGCCCGCAGAGGCTGCCCAGGGTCCGATAAAAGCTCGGCTGTTAGAAGCAAGTTCTTTTGCTTTACAGCAATTTTTCCGCCTTGAACGGATAAAATCCTTGCTCCGCAGTATGTGGCAAGGATCATTACCTTACTAAAAAGAGACAGTGCGGCAATGACGCCTGGGAAAGAAACCGGCCCCAAGGGGATGTCTGCGGCCGAGAGCATCAGAGATCCCTCGGGAAACAGACACTGGGTCCAGAGGTAGCGACGGGGAAAGGAGCGGCCCTGATCCCCCTCCATGTAGCCCAGGTCGTGGTCGAAGCGGTAGAGGCGCTCGTTGATCTGAAGCTGGCCTGTCACTTGGTGCCGCATGCTGAACACCCGGTGGCGGCACTCCAGAAAGGGGAGGAAGCGGAAGGGGCCCATGATATCTCCCGGAAGCGGAGTGGGCGGCCCGAAGTGAAGCTGCCCCACAGCCCGGCACGGCTCCGATGAGAGATCCAGTAAAATGCCCTGGGGCGTAAATTGGTTTGCCCCGATTTTGGCCCAGGGCCTGTCCCAGCGGACCTCTCCCGCCCCCGGAAGGGGGATGTTCCAGTGGTCCTGCTCCTCCACGATTTGCAGGGAGCAGGTGGATCTGCCCTGGTGGGTGTGGACGGCGGGAATGAGAGCCAGGGTCTGTGTGGAAGATTGACATTTAAAATACCAGCCGCGAAAATGGTTCCCCATAGGTGGACCTCCCAATCAGATTCCGTGCCCTCTCCCAATCCAGGGAGAGGGCACGTTTATCGTCCCCCGAAAAAGGGCGGTTATTCCCTGGTTTGGAAGGATTTGTCCCCGGAGAGCGCTCTTGACACTTATGGGGAAAAGATTATAATAAGTATGTTTATAATAAGAATACTTACTATGGAGGTGCGCGGCGTGAAATCCCTGCACTATCTGCTGATGAAGACCCATACCAATGTAAATCGCCGGATTTTAAATCAGACGGCGGAGCTGGGGCTGTCTCCGGGACAGCCTAAAATTTTGGAGTGCCTCATGACACGGGGGGAGTGCAACCAGAAGACCATTGCCGCCGACTGCGAGATCGAGCAGGCCACGGTGGGCTCCATTCTCTCCCGCATGGAGCGGGATGGTCTGGTCTGCCGCACCCAGCGGGAGGGCAACCGCCGCTCCCTCTATGTCTCCCTGACTCCCCGGGGGCGGCAGTTGGGAGAGAAGGTACAGGCAGTGTTTCAGCAAGTGGACAATATGGCCTGTGCCCAGCTGACGCCGGAGCAGCAGAGCGAGTTGGAGACGCTGCTGGAGACAGTGCTGGCCTGCGTGGCCTCGGAGAGAAAGGGAGAGTTGGTATGAAGACGAGTGTGTTAGGACAGATCAAGCGGTATGTGCTTTTGTGTGTAGGGCTGACCATCATGGCCTTTGGCGTGGCCTTCTCCATCAAGGCGGGACTGGGCACCTCACCCATTTCCAGCCTGCCCTATGTGCTCAGCCTGCTGACGCCCCTCACCGTAGGCACCGCCACCATTGCCATGCACGTAGCCCTAATCTGTCTGCAAATTCTGCTTCTGCGCCGCCGGTACGACCCCATTCAGCTCATGCAGCTGCCGGTGGCCCTCATCTTCGGCGCCCTCACCGATTTCAGCGTGTGGGCGCTCCAGGGAGTATCCGCCTCCTCCTACCCCATGCAGTGGGTGCTGTGTGTAGTAGGAATCCTGCTGGTGGGCGTGGGGGTCAGCTTTGAGGTCACCGCCAACGTAGTGACCCTGGCAGGCGAAGGAATGGTCCTCGCCCTGTGCAAGGCATTCCCCCTGAAATTTGCCAACACCAAGATCGGATTTGACGTGACCTTGGTGGTCATCGCCAGCACTCTGTCTCTCCTCTTCCTCCACCAGCTGGAAGGCGTGCGGGAGGGCACCGTGGCAGCGGCCCTCTGCGTGGGCATGGTGGCCAAACAGGTCAACCGTCCCATGGCCGTCTTTGCCAAGCGGTATCTGTAAAGAAGAACAGCGGCCCGGATACGGAGGGAGTATTCTCTGTATCCGGGCCGCCTTTTCATGGGCTGGGGAGTGTGGTACAATAGGGGACACATCCGGCAAGCTGCGCCGACGAGAAAGGAGCCATCTCATGACCGAGTTTTCCTGCTGCAAATTGGAGATTTTCATCCCTGAGAGCCATCTGTCCGTTCTTCAGCAGGCTCTGCGGGAGGTGGACGCGGGCCATATCGGCAGCTATGACAGTTGCTTGTCTTATAGCCCCGTCACCAGCTGCTGGCGGCCTTTGAGCGGCAGCCAGCCCTACCTGGGAGAGGTGGGAGCGCTGAGCACCGAGCCGGAACTGAAGGTGGAGGTCACCTGCCGTGTGGAGCGGCTGGAGCAGACTCTGGCGGCGGTAAAGGCGGTCCATCCCTATGAGGAGCTGGTAATCAACGTGATCCCGCTGTACCAGGTGGGGATATAAAAAGCCGCCCGGAGGCGGCAGAGAAAGAAGGAATATCCATGACGGGACGATACATCGCCTTTGACGTGGAGACCCCCAACTATGCCAATGACCGCATCAGCGCCATGGGCGTTACCGTGGTGGAGGGGGGAGAAGTGGTGGAGCAACACGACTGGCTGGTCAATCCCGAGACTCGCTTTGCCCCTTTCAATGTGGCCCTCACCGGGATTACCCCGGAGATGGTGGCGGACAAGCCCACCTTTCCTCAGCTCTGGCAGGAGCTGGAGCCCCTGTTTGACAGCGGCTTGCTGGTGGCCCACAACGCCCCCTTTGACCTGTCGGTGCTGGCCAAGTGCCTGCGGGACTACGGGATCATCTGGCGGCCTCAGGTCCACTATGCCTGTACCTGTCAGATGAGCCGCCGCCTGCTGCCCCAGCTGCCCAACCATAAGCTGAATACCCTGTGCGATTTTCTGGACCTGGAGCTGGACCACCACCGGGCGGGCAGCGACAGCCTGGCCTGCGGGGAGATCCTCCTGCATCACCTGCGCTCCGGCGCGGACATAGGTCACTTTATCCGTACCTACGACCTGCTTCAGATCCGGGCCGCCGGTCCGGCACGCTTTGGGTCACGCCGCTAGAGATTGATAAGTGGAGCGGATCATCAGCACAGCGATCAGGAAGGTCAAAACATCGGATACCGGCATGGAGTAGAGCACGCCGTCCAGACCGAAGAAAACGGGCAGCAGCAGGGCAAAGCCCACGCCGAAGACCACTTCACGCACGGTAGACAGTACCGTGGAGGCCAGCGCCTTACCCAGAGACTGGAGATAGATGAAGGTGCCCTTGTCGACGCAGGCCAGGATCATCATGCACAGGTAGATCCGGAAGGACTTGATGGCAAAGGACGTGTAATAGGCGCTCTCATTGGCTGCACCGAAGATGGAGATCAGCTGGACCGGGAAGCACTCTACAATGACCAGAGCTACTGCGCCTACGGCGGCCTCGGCAAGAAGCAGAAGGGTAAACAGACTCTTGGCCCGGTCCTTTCGCCCTGCGCCGATGTTAAAGCCCACGATGGGGATGCAGCCTGCGGCCATGCCCACGGCGATGGAGATGACGATCTGGAAGAATTTCATCACAATGCCAACCACCGCCATGGGGATCTGTGCATATTGAGCCTGACCGAAGATGGGGTCCAGTGCGCCATACTGCCGAATCATATTGTTGATAGCAGCCATAGCGGCCACCAGAGAAATCTGGGAGAGCAGGCTGCACAGGCCCAGAGAGATGAATTTTCCCATGAGAGATCTGCGCAGGCGGAAGCTGTCTCTGGATAGGGAGACCGCCCGCATGTGGCACAGGTACCAGATGGCGAGAATCGCGGTGAGGATCTGCCCCAGCACGGTGGCCACCGCCGCGCCCATCATCCCCCATTTACAGCCGAAGATAAAGACCGGGTCCAGAATGATATTGACCACCGCACCGGCCAGAGTGGAGGCCATGGCAAATTTGGGGCTTCCGTCGGAACGGATGATGGGGTTCATAGCCTGACCGAACATATAAAAAGGCACGCCCAGGGTGATATAGAAAAAGTATTCCTTTGAGCGCTGAAACGTTTCCTCATTGACACGTCCGCCAAACATAGTGAGGATGGGCTCCTGGAAAATCAGGTAGACGGCGGTGAGCAGAAGACTGGCGATCAGGCAAAGCACAATGGCGTTTCCGATGCTCCGGTGGGCGTTTTCCTTCTGGTTTGCCCCCAGGCAGATGCTTACAAAGGCACAGCAGCCGTCACCGATCAGTACGGCGATGGCGAGAGCCACTACCGTCAGAGGAAAGACCACTGTGTTGGCCGCATTGCCGTAAGAGCCCAGATAGGTGGCGTTGGCAATGAAGATCTGGTCGACGATGTTATACAGTGCTGCCACCAGCAGGGAGATGATGCAGGGAACGGCGTATTTGCCCATGAGCTTTCCCACCGGCTCCGTCTCCAGAAAAGCGTTTGATTTCTGACCCATTTTGAATCCCTCCAAAAGAAAAAGCGTGCAGCCAAGCTGGATTTATGCCGTGGGCTACACGCTTTGATTGCTTCTATTATGCGAAATAATCCCCTACCGGAGTGCTGTTGTACTGCTTGATGACCTTCACCAGGATGGAGCCGTCCGGCTGAGGGTCCTCCGAGAGAATCTTGTACTGGATGTGACTACGCTCCAGCTGCTGCTTGTAATGAGCTACCTCTTCCTGCGAGGCCTGTGCGGCCTGCTTTGGATCCACGTCGTCTTTTTGCAGGAAAAGCAGGGTTTGACAAAGACATGCGGCTTTGATCCGTTTCATAATGATCCTCCTATTCAATCAAAAAGAAAAACGTGCAGCGTTCAACCGGATTTACGCCGATCAAAGCTACACGTTGTATTTTTATTATACCGAGGGATTGTTCGGATTTCAAAGGTGGTTTTGAACAAAAAATAAAAAATGCAGGGAGGATTCCTTATTCCGGGCAGCGGTAGCGGGGTTTGCCCCGGCTGGCTTTTCCATATTCAATGGCCTGGGTGGGACAGCTGCAGATGCACGCCATGCAGTGGGTGCACTTCTTCCCCCACACGGGTTTCCCGTTCTCCATGCGGATGTTGCCCAGAGGGCAGAGAGAGGCGCATTTCCCGCAGGAAATACAGGCGCTGGACACGGTAAACGGGTCGGCTTTCACGTTGAACCGGTAGAACAACCGGTTGACCAACCCGGACTTGAGGCCGTCCAGCGCTCCCGTTTTCACCGGCGGGAAGTCCTTGCCCTCCCGGATGCAGGCAATACCCTGATCCAGGGTGGGACGGGCATCGGCAATGATCTGTTTGGCCTCCTCCGGCTGGGGAGCGTTGAACATGGCGATATAGTTTTCCGGCATAATGACCGGGAGGGTGCCCCGGTAGTGAAATCCCTTCTCTTGACAGAGCTTCTGATTGCCAAGAGAGGCCTTTCCAATGTCGCTGCCGCAGGTCATAACAAAGTAGGCTTCCTGGCTGCCGGAAAATCGGCCGGAGCGAATGAGGTCTGCAAACACCCGGGGTAGCTGCCAACTGTACGTGGGGGACACGAAAACCCAGGGAGTGGGGGAGGAGAGCTCCGGGGCGATGCCGTTCCGGATCAAGTGAAAGGCATCCTGACAGGTGTCGCCCAGCTGGACGGCAATCTGTTGGGCGCAGTAACGGCTGTTGCCCGTGCCGGTAAAATAAAAGACCATATGGGTTACCTCCATTCAAATGGACTTTCAGTATAACAGATTTTCCGCCTTGTGGGAATGGAAAATTGGGCGAACGCAGAAGAGCGGCCTGGAAAACCAGGCCGCTCTTTCTGCGGTTTGGGAGGAAGATTACTTCTTCTGTACGTACTTCAGACAGTCCAGGGTCACGGCTACCAGAATGATGATGCCGGAGAAGACGAACTGCAGGTTGGTGTCGATACCCAGGATAGTGAGGGAGTAGGTGAGCGCGGTGAAGATGAACACGCCCACCACTACGCCGGAGATCTTACCGATGCCGCCGGTGAAGGAGATGCCGCCTACCACGCAGGCCGCGATGGCGTCCATCTCCCAGCCCTGTCCGTAAGCGGCGGAGCCGGAACCGAACATCCGGATGCACTCCAGCCAGGCACCGAAGCCATACAGGATGCCGGCCAGCACGAAGGCGCCCACGGTGACCAGGAACACGGAGATACCGGACACAGAAGCGGCCTCCGGGTTGCCGCCCACGGCGTACAGGTTCTTACCAAAGGTGGTTTTGTTCCAGATGAACCACACGATGACTACCGCCGCCACGGCCCACAGAATAATGGTGGGGAAGCCGTTGATACGGGGGATGATCATGCCGGAGATGGAGGAGTCGATGGCACCGAAGGAGACGCCCTTGGTGGAGTAGGTCACCAGGCCGAAGATAACCAGCATGTTGGCCATGGTGGAGATGAAGGGGTGCATTTTGAATTTCGCGGTAAAGAAGCCAGCGATGGTGGTGAAGACAGTACACAGAACGATACAGACCACCAGAGCCAGAAGGATGCGGGCCACCACGGGCAGGCCGGTAAAGTCAAAGATATGACCGAACACAGAGCCGGTATTGATGCCCTGGTGCATGATGATGGTGGCTGCCGTCATACCCATGCCAACCATTCGGCCAATGGACAGGTCGGTACCGGCCAGCAGGATCAGGCCCGCCACGCCCAGAGCCAGGAACATTCTGGGGGAGGCCTGCTGGAGGATGTTCAGCACGTTGTTCACCGTCAGCAGCGGGGTGTCCTTGACGATGGGGGTGATGATACAAAGGGCGATGAAGATGACGATAATGGCCAGGTACAGGCCATTGCGCAGGAAGAAGTCCCGGCGGTTGAAGGTATATTTGTAGTTTTCCCACCGCTGTGCCAAACTCTCGCCGAAGGTGAACTTGGACATGCGCAGCATATCAATGAGGTGGTACTTGTAGTCGAAGGCGGCGTGCTGCCGGTCCTTGACCTGCTGCAGGTCCTGAGCCAACTGCATCTTGGCGTCAAAGAGCCGATTCTTGTGGACGTATTTCTCGTCCTTGAGCTCTCCCGCATCCTTGAGCTTGGCCACCGTGGCCTGATGTTCCTGGTTGAGCTTGGCCACAGCCGCCTGGTACTTAGCCTGGGCGGCCTCCTTTTCCTTGCGGCAGCTGGCCAGTACAGGCTGATAGTATTCCGCGTCGTAGTGGGTTTTCAAATACCCTTCGGCGTCAGCAATCAGCTTGGTGATCTCCTCTTTGTGCTTGGCTTCCACCGCCTTGGCCGCCTCCAGCTCTTTCTTGAGCTGGGCGGAGCGGGCTTCCTTCTCTTGAGGGGTGTAGATCCGGTCCCGCTTCAGATTATCCAGACTGCTCTGAATCTCAATGACCTTGTCGGTGCCGTCTACCCGAAGGGCGTCGATTTTTGCTTGGATGCCGCCGACGTACTCGTCGATGGGCTGGCGCAGCTTCAATTCCTGCTCCGCCGTAAGGATTTTGTTTTCTGTTGCCATATGCAATATCTCCCGTTATAGGTATTTTGCACTGAGCCGTAAAAGCTCTTCCTGATCGGTCTCCTTGGTATTGACAATGCCGGAGAGATGTCCGTTGGACATCACTCCGATGCGGTTGGTGATGCCCAGGATCTCAGGCATCTCGGAGGAGACCACAATGATGGTCTTGCCCTGCTTGGCCATTTGGATGATCAGCTCGTAGATCTCATATTTAGCGCCCACGTCGATGCCGCGGGTAGGCTCATCCATCATAAAGACCTGGGGTTCCCGCTCCAGCCACTTGCCGAAGATGACCTTCTGCTGGTTGCCGCCGGAGAGGCTGGAGATCATATCGTCCGGGCCCATACACTTGGTGCGCATGACCTTGATCTCCTTGTTGGTGGCCTTGATCATCTTGGGATTGGAAAGGGCCATGCCGGTTTTGTACTGATTCAGATTGGCGATGGTGGTATTGAAGGTGAGGTCGCACTTGAGGAACAGACCGTTGGCCTTGCGTTCCTCGGTGATCATAGCGAACCCGTGTTCAATGGCCTCCTTGGCCGAACTAAAATTCATCAAGCGGTTTTTAAAGTAGACACGGCCCGCCGCACGGGTGCGCACGCCGAAGATGGTCTCCAGCAGCTCGGTACGGCCAGCGCCCACCAGGCCATACAGGCCGAAAATTTCGCCTTCTTTGACGTCGAAGGTCACATCCTGCAAATGAGGGGCATACTTGGTGGAGAGGTGCTGGACGGACAAAATCGTGTCGCCCGGCGTGTTGTCCACCGGAGGGAAGCGGCTCTCCAGGGAGCGGCCCACCATGGCGGAGATCAGCTCATTCATGTTGGTCTCCTTGGAGGGCTTGGTCATGACCAGGTTGCCGTCCCGCAAAACGGAAATTTCATCGCAGATCTCAAAAATCTCATCCATTTTATGGGAGATATAGATCAGCGCGATCCCCTGGGACTTGAGCATCCGCATCATCTCAAAGAGCTTTTCCACCTCCTGTACGGTCAGGGAAGAGGTGGGCTCATCCAAAACGATCACCTGGGAGTTGTAGGAGATCGCCTTGGCGATCTCACACATCTGCCGCTGAGAAACGGACATGTTCCGCATAGGCTGGGTCAGGTTGACCGTCATGCCCAGTTTCCGGAACAGCTCGGAAGCTTTCTTTTTCATGCTGCCTTCGTCTACCACGCCAACCGAGTTGGTGGGATAGCGGCCCAGGAACAGATTGTCAATGACGTTGCGTTCCAGGCACTGGTTCAGCTCCTGGTGAACCATGGCGATTCCGTTTTCCAAGGCGTCCTTGGGGCCGGAAAAGTTAATTTCCTTGCCGTTTAAGTAAATTTTTCCCTCGTCCTTCTGATAGGTGCCGAACAGGCACTTCATCATGGTCGATTTTCCCGCGCCGTTTTCTCCCATCAATCCCATCACGGTTCCCCGTTTTACGTCCAGGTTGATGTGGTCCAGCACCCGGTTCCGACCGAAAGACTTGCTCATACCTCGTATTGACAGGACAATATCGTCTTTCGCATCTGCCATTCTCGTTACTCCTGTTTCAATATTTGCAGTTTCAGCGAAAAAACTGATTCTGCCGTTTGTTTGTATCGAAAGGGACGATGAAGGGAGAAGGCCTTCTGCCGAACGGAGACGGTGTTCCTCCCGAACGGAGAATTCCTTCTCCCTAATCGCATCAGTTCTTAGTTGTCAGCATTCCGGCCTGAGCCGGAGTACTGTGCTGCCGGATTACTGGCTCAGAATGCCGGTGTAGGAAGAGGCGTTGTCGGTCTTCACCATGTTGATGGCGAAGGCATCATACTGGCTGGGGTTGCCCAGACGGTTGGTGATGTTGGACTCGGTCTGGCCGTCGCCGCCGATATACTCCACCTTCAGGTTCAGCAGCTTATCATACTGCTGCAGCAGAGGCTGATAAGTAGAGCTGAGGAAGTTGTCGGCCGCGTTGTAGATGTTCAGCCACACGGACTTCTCGGGATGCTTGGTCGCATCCAGCTGGTTGGAAACGGGAGCGTAGGTCTTGGTGGACTTGGTGAAGTCCTGATAGTTGTCCTTGGTGACTGCCACGTTCAGAGCGTAGTAGGAGCGCTCCTCAGCCACGTACTTGAACACGTCGGGGCTGAGCTTGTTGCCCGCGTCGTCCTCGGTGCCGATGCCGGTGTCAATGTCCACGCCGTCCAGCGCGTTGCGCAGAACGCGGAGGGTCAGGTAGGCCTGCACGTCGGCGTGCTGGCTGATGGTGCCGCCGTAGCCCTCTGCAATGGCAGCAACCGCGTCGGAGTTGGCGTCATAGCCGAAGGTAGGAACCTTGTTGGCCTTAGACCAGGCCAGGAACATGGACATGCCCATGCCGTCGTTGTTGGAGGCCACGATGTCGATCTGCTCGCCGAAGGAGGCGGACCAGGTGTTGATGGCGTTGCCGGCGGTGGAGGCATCCCAGGTGGCGCCGGCGGAGTTCTTCATCTCCTGAGAGGCCAGCTCGCGGATCTTATAGGTCTTGCCGTCCACCTCAATGGAGCCGTCCTTAACAGCAGTGGCAGTGCCGTCCACGTTGGTGCCCACGGGGGAGCTGTCGGTGGCACCGTCCTTCTCCACAGCAGTACCCAGAGCGTTACGCACGCCGCGGGTACGGGCGATGGAGTCGTTGTGGCCGATGTCGCCGATGGCCAGCACGTAGCCGATGACGCCGTCGCC
>CALWYB010000015.1 GCA_944385665.1 uncultured Oscillospiraceae bacterium | reverse complement strand
GTGGAGTCCCTGTCCTCCTACGCCCGGATGTTCCTGGGCCAGATGGAGAAGCCGGACGTGGACTACATCGACGGCCTCTCTCCCGCCATCTCCATCGACCAGAAAACCACCAGTAAGAACCCCCGCTCCACGGTGGGCACCGTCACCGAGATCTACGACTACCTGCGACTGCTGTGGGCACGGGTGGGCACTCCCCACTGCCCCATCTGCGGCAAGGAGATCAAACAGCAGACCATCGACCAGATCATCGACCAGGTTCTGGCTCTGCCCGAAGCCACCCGCATCCAGGTGATGGCTCCCGTGATCCGGGGCAAGAAGGGCGAGCACGCCAAGATCTTTGAGGATGCCCGCCGCTCCGGCTATGTGCGTTGCCGGGTGGACGGCATCGCTTACGATCTCAGCGAGGAGATCAAACTGGAGAAAAATAAAAAGCACAACATTGAGATCGTAGTGGACCGCCTGGTCATCCGGGACGACATCACCCGCCGCCTCACCGACAGCGTGGAGGTGGCCTCCAATCTGGCGGGCGGCCTGGTGGTCATCAACGTGGTGGGGGAGGACCGGAACATCCTCTTCTCCCAGAACTACGCCTGCGAGGACTGCGGCGTGTCCATCGAGGAGCTCACCCCCCGGATGTTCTCCTTCAACAACCCCTTCGGCGCCTGCCCCACCTGTACCGGTCTGGGCAGCCAGCTGAAGGTGGACCCCGACCTGGTGATTCCCAATAAGAACCTGTCTATCCTGGAGGGGGCCATCACCGCCTCCGGGTGGAGCAACATCAAGTCCGACGGCATCTCCCGCATGTACTTCGAGGCCCTGGCCAAGAAGTACCGCTTCAAGCTGGACACCCCGGTGAAGGACCTGTCCCCGGAGGTGCTGGACGTGATCCTCTACGGCACCAAGGGGGAGGAGCTCACTCTCCACTATGACCAGCCCCGGGGGAAGGGCACCCTCCACCAGGCCTTTGAGGGCATCTGCAACAACCTGGAGCGGCGGTACAAGGAGACCCAGTCCGACGCGGTGCGCAAGGAGCTGGAGGACTGCATGAGCCAGAGCCCCTGCCCCACCTGCCATGGCCGCCGTCTGCGCCGGGAGTCACTGGCGGTGACGGTGGGGGGCATCGACATCGACACCTTCTGCCATAAGTCGGTCACCGAGGCCCTGGACTTTATGGAGCATCTGGAGCTCACCGAGACCCAGCAGATGATCGCCGCCCAGATTTTGAAGGAGATTAAAAACCGCCTGGGCTTTCTCCGCTCGGTGGGCCTGCAATACCTGACTCTGTCCCGCTCCGCCGCCACCCTGTCCGGGGGCGAGAGTCAGCGCATTCGCCTGGCCACCCAGATTGGTTCCTCCCTCATGGGGGTCCTCTATATTCTGGACGAGCCCTCCATCGGCCTGCATCAGCGGGACAACGACAAGCTGCTGAAAACCCTCCAGGACCTGCGGGACCTGGGCAACACCCTCATTGTGGTGGAGCACGACGAGGACACCATGCGCGCTGCCGACTACATCGTGGATGTGGGACCAGGTGCGGGGGTCCACGGGGGCGAGATCGTGGCGGCGGGCACCCCGGAGGAGGTCATGAACACCCCCGGCTCCATTACCGGCGACTACCTGGCGGGCCGCCGGAAGATTCCCGTCCCGGACCACCGCCGGGAGGGCAACGGGAAGCACCTGAAGATCTTCGGTGCCCGGGAGAATAACCTGCGGGGGGTGGACGTGGACATCCCCCTGGGTACCTTTACCTGCGTCACCGGTGTGTCGGGCAGCGGCAAGTCCTCCCTGGTCAACGAGATCCTCTATAAAAAGCTGGGGGCCGATCTGAACCGGGTAAAGGTGCGTCCCGGCAAGCACGACCGCATCGAGGGGGAGGAGTACCTGGACAAGGTCATCGACATCGACCAGTCCCCCATCGGAAGAACGCCCCGCTCTAACCCCGCCACCTATACCGGACTGTTCAACGACATCCGGGAGCTGTTTGCCTCCACCCAGGACGCCAAGACCCGGGGCTACGGACCGGGGCGGTTCTCCTTCAACACCCGGGGCGGCCGGTGTGAGGCCTGCCAGGGCGATGGCCTGCTGAAAATCGAGATGCACTTCCTCCCCGACATCTATGTGCCCTGTGAAGTGTGTAAGGGAAAACGGTACAACCGGGAGACCCTGGAGGTGCGCTACAAGGGCAAGAACATCTACGAGGTGCTGGAGATGACGGTGGATGAGGCTCTGCCCTTCTTCGAGAACATCCCCAAGCTGTATAACCGTCTGAAAACCCTGGAGGAGGTGGGCCTGGGCTATGTGAAGCTGGGCCAGTCCTCCACCACCCTGTCCGGCGGTGAGGCCCAGCGGGTGAAGCTGGCCACCGAGCTCAGTAAGCGCTCCACCGGCAAGACCATCTATATCCTGGACGAGCCCACCACCGGCCTGCACAGCTACGACGTACAGCGGCTCATCGACGTGCTGCAAAAGCTGGTGGATGCGGGCAACACCGTGGTGGTCATTGAGCACAACCTGGACGTCATCAAGACCGCCGACCACATCATCGACCTGGGACCCGAGGGCGGTGACGGGGGAGGAACTATCGTGTGTACCGGAACGCCGGAGGAAGTGGCTGCCTGTCCCCAGAGCTATACCGGCCAGTATCTCCAGCGGATGCTGGGCCGGGAGCCGTAAATTTATGGTTTCTTAATTTCCGTTCCATTGACGGGAAACGGCAAACCGTGTAGGATAGTAAAGACGCCCGGTGAAAGCAGCCTTTGTCGTGCAGGAGAGGCCGGGCGGATCTTACAAAGGAGTTTTGTTTCCCCATGGATATCATGCACTTTTTAACCCAGACCGATTTTGGGCGGTGCGTGTTCACCACCCTGGTTTCCATGATCCCCATTATCGAGCTGCGGGGCGGCATTCCCTTCGGCGTGGCCCTGGGCCTGCCCTATCAGGAGGCCTTTGTCTCCGCCGTCATCGGCAACATTATTCCCGCCCCCTTCATTATCGTCTATATCCGCAAGATTTTTATGATGATGCGCCGGTATATGCCCCGGCTCAACGGTGTGGTGGATAAGATGGAGAAAAAGGCCCATTTGAAGGGGCAGAAGGTGAGCAAGTACAAGTATATCGGCCTGTGGCTCTTTGTGGCCATCCCTCTGCCCGGCACCGGAGCCTGGACCGGCTCTCTGGCGGCCGCCTTTTTGAACATGCGCCTGCGGAAGGCATTCCCGGCCGTGCTGCTGGGCGTGCTTACCGCCGGGTGCATCATGACCGCCCTAACCCACGTGGGGGTTAACCTGTTCTCCTGACACCACCCACCGCTCCCAGGCATAGGATGGCCCGGAGGTGGTATCCTTGACGCGGTTGGGAGAACTGGCGGCGGCGGTGCTGTTTGTGATTTGGGCGGCGGCCCTGCTGTGGTATTTGTTTGGACGTCTGCTGCGCCCCCTTCGGGGGGAGCGGCTTTGGATGGTCCTGCCTGGAGAAGGGGACGGCGAGGGGCTGGAGGCCACCCTGCGCTGGCTGGCCTGGTGCCGGGAGAGCGGCGCCTTCCGGGGCTGGGCGGTGATTTTTGACCGCAGCCTCACCCCCCAGGGCCGGGAGTTGGCCCTGAATCTGTCCCGGCGGTGGAACTGGGTCAGCTGCTGTCCCGCCGGGAGCCTGGAGGAGTGGCTCAGCCGGGACGAGGAACCATAACAAGAAGGAGGAGACGGGATGAACCAGGAGGGCACGGAGAAGCCGGTACTGGAGGGTACCGTCTCCTCCATTATTTTTCAAAACGAGGAAAACGGCTACACCATCCTCCGCCTGGACGTGGGGGAGGAGGAGATGACGGTGGTGGGCTCCATGCCCGGGGTATCCCCGGGGGAGTACCTCACCGTCCGGGGGGAGTGGGTGCGCCACGCCACCTACGGCACCCAGTTCCGGGCCGACGTGGTGGAGCGCCGCCTGCCCCAGGGTTTGAAAGAGGTCTACCACTATCTGGCCTCCGGAGCGGTGAAGGGGGTGGGCAAGGCCACCGCCCGGCTGCTGGTGGAGGAGTTCGGGGAGGACACTCTCAACGTCATCGAGGAGGAGCCGGACAAACTGACGAAAATCCGGGGGATCTCCCCCAAGCGTGCCCGCACCATCAGCAATGCCTTCCGCCAGCAGATGGGGATGCGCCGCCTGATGGAGTTTCTCAGCCAGCACCAGCTGCCCCTGGAGCTGGCCATGCCCCTGTATCGAAGCTACGGGGACGTGGCCCTGGAGGCGGTGCGGTCCAACCCCTATCTGCTCTCCGGGTGGGAGTTTGGGGTGGACTTCTCCCAGGCCGACGCCCTGGCCCTGGAGCTGGGGGTGGAGGGGGAGGCGCCTCTCCGCCGGGAGGCCGGACTGCTCTTCGAGCTGGACCACAACCTGAACAACGGCCACAGCTTTCTCCCGGCCGGTAAACTGGTGGCGGCCACCGGGCAGCTGCTGGGGGTGGATGGGGAGCTGCTGGAGCAGTCCCTGAACACGCTGAACACCCGGGGGAAGATCGTCCGGGAGGAGATCGCCGGGGAGGAGGCGGTCTATCTGCCTCAAATTTATGAGGCGGAGGTGTACATCGCCCAGCGCATCGGAGAGATGAGCCAGGCCGAGCTGCTGCCCCCCGACGACCTTGACAAGCTGCTGAAAAAAATCCAGCACCGCCAGGGCATCACCTATGCGCCTCAGCAGCGCCAGGCAGTGGAGCAGGCGGCCAGCCGCCAGGTTATGCTTCTCACCGGCGGGCCGGGCACCGGCAAGACCACCTGTCTCCGGGGCGTGCTGGCCCTCTTTGAGGCCATGGGCATGGAGACCGCCTTGGCCGCCCCCACCGGACGGGCGGCCAAGCGCCTGGGGGAGCTGTGCTCCACCGACGCCTCCACCATTCACCGCCTGCTGGAGACCGGCTTTGATCCCCACACCGGACAGCTGGTCTTTACCCGCAACGAGTACGACCCCCTGGAGGTAGACGCTGTCATCGTGGACGAGGTGTCCATGGTGGACGTGCCCCTCATGGCGGCCCTTCTGTCCGCGTTAAGAGACGATTGCCGCCTGGTGCTGGTGGGCGACCCCGACCAGCTGCCCTCCGTGGGGCCGGGCAACCTGTTTTCCGACCTGATCCGCAGCCAGGTGGTGCCCACCGTGCGGCTCACCGAAATTTTCCGCCAAGCGGCCCAGAGCGCCATCGTCCGCAACGCCCACCAGGTCAATCAGGGGGTGCTGCCCAACCTGCGGGAGAACCGGGGAGACTTCTTTTTCCTGCGCCGGCGGGACGCCCAGAGTGCGGCGGAGACCATCGTGGACCTGTGCCGCCGCCGGCTGCCGGAAAATATGGGGATTCCCGCCGATCAGATCCAGGTCCTGTCTCCCACCCGCCGCCGGGGCACCGGCACCGCAGTGCTCAACCAGGCCCTCCAGGCCGCCCTGAACCCGCCCGACGAGAAGAAGGGCGAGCGCCGCTTCGGGGACTGGATCTTCCGGGCGGGAGACCGGGTCATGCAGGTGAAGAACAACTACGACATCCTTTGGCGGGAGGACGGCGGCACCGACTCCGGCATGGGGATGTTCAATGGCGACATCGGTGTCATCCGATCGGTGGATCGGGAGTGCATCACCGTGGATTTTGATGGGAAAATCGTGGAGTACAGCCCCGACATGCTTGGGGAGCTGGAGCCCGCCTTCGCGGTGACGGTACATAAGGCCCAGGGCAGCGAGTACCGGGCGGTGATTTTGGCCGCTTTGGATGGAGCGCCCATGCTCATGACCCGGGGCGTGCTGTACACTGCCATTACACGGGCGAAAGAGCTGTTTATCATCGTGGGGGACGACCAGGCGGTGGAGCGCATGGTGGCCAACAACCGCCAGACCCGCCGCTACTCTGGGCTACGTGCTAGGTTACTTTCCTTGTAAGAAAAGCCGCTTTCTTGAAAGAAAGCTTGGCAAAGAACTTTGTGCAAAACTTCGTTTTGCTTCTGGGCGAAAGCAGAAGTCTGCACCATCAAACGAAAAACAAAAATAGGGATGGCATTGCCATCCCTATTTTTTTCAAAAAGCTGTAACGTTTCGGAATATTTCGCGTTTAACAGATGGAACCAACCAACAGGGAACCGGAGGGGAGGGGATGCACCATGAGCCAGGATTTTGCGGCGGCCTGCCAGGTCTACTATGACCGGGTATACCGCTTCCTGCTGGCCCTCTCCGGCGATCCCCACCAGGCGGAGGATCTGACCCAGGAGGTCTTTTACCGGGCCCTGCTCCACATTGGCCGCTATAAAGAGCAGGGGCAGATGTTCACCTGGCTGTGCGCCATCGGGAAAAACCTGTGGCTCAGCCAGTGTCGCAAGGAGAGCCGCCGGAAACACACCCTCACCGACATCCCCCAGCCCGGACCGGAGGAGACCCTCTCCGCCCGGGAGGTCCAGAACGCCCTGCGCCGGGCGGTGGCCGACCTGCCGGAGGATTTCCGGGACGTGGTGATCCTCCACGTCTACGGCGAGATTTCCTTAAAAGAGATCTCGGCCATGAAGGGCAAGTCAGAGAGCTGGGCCAAAGTCACCTACTACCGGGCCAAACAAATGCTGAGACAGAATTTGGAGGGACTGCGATGAAAAACAAATGCGAGATTGTTCAGGACCTGCTTCCCCTCTACGTGGACGGCTGCTGCACCCAGAGCAGCCGGGAGCTGGTAGAGGAGCATCTGAAGGAGTGCTCCGCCTGCAAGCAGGCGTGGCAGGCAATGACAGGGGATATTCCTGCCCCCCAGGAGCCTGAGCCGGAGGCAGAACCGGTTCCGGCAGAGCCTGTCCCGGAGGAGCCGGAGAAAAAACGGGAAAAGACCTTCCGCAAGGGGATGAAGAAGATCCGCCGCCGGTGGATCGCCTCTCTCATTGTGGTGATCCTTTTGGTACCTCTCGTGCTCCTGGGCATCAACCAGGTGAGGGAGACCGGCCTGTGCTACACCAACCTCAACGAGTTCTACCTGGCCAATGCATTTCTGGGAAAGATGAAGGCCGGAGACTATGAGGGGGCGGCCAAGTACATCGACCGGGAAGTCAGGCGGGGAGAGTTCCAGGCGCGCTTTACGGAAGAGGAACTGGAAAATTATGACCAGGATGCCCTCGACACCTTTGTAGCCGCCGCCCAGGGCTATGCCGAGATGGGCGGCCTGTCCGACTACCGCTTCTTTTGGGGCGGGTATGGCAACGCCTATCAGTGCAGCGAATCCTTCGATGGCGTACCCATCTATCAGTTTGAATTTGCCCTTACCATCGGAGACATGGAGTACCGGGCCACGGTGGAGGCCAGCAAAGACGGAGTGGTAAACTGCTGGATCTATGACAACCCCATGGGCGGCCCCCAGCAGCTCAACGCCATCAACTTGTGGGAGTACACCCTGTGGGACGAGTATGAGGCCCGCTATGACAACGAGGAGCGGGAGGCAGCGTACACCGCTTATGTGGAGCAGCAGGCTTATGAGAGAGGCTCCGCCCCGAAGGAAGGATAAGTTTTCCACAGCAAGAGAAAAACAACGGCCCGGCGCACATTTTAACGTGCGCCGGGCTATTTTGGTCATATGCTTACTTTTTGAAGCCGTCCTTCAGGCTGACGGCGCGGTTGAACACCAGAGCCCCGGGCTTGGAGTCCTTGCTGTCGGCACAGAAGTAACCCAGACGCAGGAACTGGAAGCGGTCGCTGGGCTGAGCGTTGGCCAGGCCGGCCTCCAGCTTGCAGCCCGTCAGCACCTCCAGAGAGTTGGGGTTCAGGCAGTCCAGGAAATTCTTGTCGCCGGCGTCGGGGGCCTCGTCGGCAAACAGGTTGTCGTACAGGCGCACCTGAGCGTCCAAGGCGGTGTGGGCGTCCACCCAGTGGATGGTGGCGCCCTTCACCTTCCGGCCGTCGGCGGGGTTGCCGCCCTTGGAGTCGGGGTCGTAGGTGGCCAGAATCTCCACCACATTGCCCTGCTCGTCCTTGACGCAGCCGGTGCACTTGATGAGGTAGGCACCCTTCAGGCGGCACTCGGGGCCGTCGGGGTAGAGGCGCTTATACTTGGGAATGGGGGTCTCCAGGAAGTCGTCGGCCTCCACATACAGGTCCCGGGAGAAGCTTACCTCACGGGTACCGGCGTCGGGATCGTTGGGGTTATTCTCCACGGGGAAGGTCTCGCTCTGGCCCTCGGGGTAGTTGGTGATGGTCAGCTTGATGGGACGCAGCACCGCCATAGCCCGCTGGGCGTGCTCATTCAGGTCCTCCCGCAGGCAGTGCTCCAGGAAGCTGTACTCCACCACGGAGGTGTTCTTGGCCACGCCGATGCGGTCGCAGAAGTTGCGGATGGAGGCGGGGGTGTAGCCCCGGCGGCGCAGGCCGCACAGGGTGGGCATCCGGGGGTCGTCCCAGCCGGACACATAGCCCTCCTCCACCAGCTTGCGCAGCTTCCGCTTGGACATGACCGTGTAGTTGATGCCCAGGCGGGCAAACTCGATCTGCCGGGGCTTGTTGGGCACGTCGGTGTTGTTGATGACCCAGTCGTACAGGGGCCGGTGGTCCTCATACTCCAGGGAGCACAGGGAGTGGGTGATGCCCTCCAGGGCGTCCTGGATGGGGTGGGCGAAGTCGTACATGGGGAAGATGCACCACTTGGTGCCCTGGCGGTGGTGCTCGATATACCGGATGCGGTAGAGCACCGGGTCCCGCATATTGAAGTTGCCGCTGGCCAGATCGATCTTGGCCCGCAGGGTGTACTTGCCCTCGGGGAACTCGCCGTTCTTCATCCGCTCAAACAGGTCCAGGCTCTCCTCAATGGGCCGGTCCCGCCAGGGGGAGCGGGCGGGGGTGTTGGTGTCGCCGCGGTACTCCTTGAACTGCTCGGGGGTCAGCTCACACACGTAGGCCAGGCCCTTCTTGATCAGGCCCACGGCCAGCTCATAGGTCTTCTCAAAGTAATCGCTGCCGTAGAAGAACCGGTCGCCCCAGTCAAAGCCCAGCCAGTGGATGTCCTCTTTGATGGCGTCCACGAACTCGGTGTCCTCTTTGGCGGGGTTGGTGTCGTCCATACGCAGGTTGCAGATACCGCCGAACTTCTCAGCGGAGCCGAAGTCGATGATCAGCGCCTTGCAGTGGCCGATGTGCAGGTAGCCGTTGGGCTCAGGCGGAAAACGGGTGTGGACCTGCATCCCGGCAAACTGTCCGCCGGGGGCAATGTCCTCCGCAATAAATTCATGAATAAAGTTCTGGCTGGGGGCGGGACCCTCGGTGGTAGGGGCGCCGGTCTTGATGTCGTCAGCCATGGTTGACCCTCCTGTCTCTTTCGCGGGCAGCCAAATGGTCCGCGTGGGAATCTTAACTTCATTATTCTACACCAGGGGCGGTTGTCTTGCAAGGTTTTTTCCATTTTTCCGGGTAGGGAGGCCCTCCTTGCAGGGAAGGTGGGGGTGTGCTATACTCAAGAGACAGAATTTCAGGTGCCTCATGGCACAGAGAGGAGGCGCGCCATGCGCCAAATGCGCCGCGTTCGACAGCAGCTTACCCAGGAGGAGTGCATCCGGGTGCTGGAGCGGGGGACCCACGGAGTGCTGGCCGTGCTGGGGGACGAGGGCTATCCCTATGCCGTCCCGGTGAGCTATGTCCACGGAGATGGGAAACTCTGGTTCCACTGCGCCAAAACCGGACACAAACTGGAGGCCATCCGGGCGTATCCTAAGGTATCCTTCTGCGTGGTGGACCAGGACCAGATTGTGCCCGAGGAGTATACCACCTACTTCCGCAGCGTCATCGCCTTTGGGACGGCCCGGGAGCTGGAGGACCCCTGGGAGAAGCGCCAGGCCCTGGAGGCTCTGGCCGCCAAGTACTCCCCCCAGCAGGAGGCCGGGCGGAAGGAGGAGATCCGCGCCCAGTTTGCCAACGTGGCCATGGTGGAGCTTACCGTGGAGCACATGTCGGGCAAGGAGGCCATCGAGCTGGTGCGGCAGAAAAAAAGTGCCTGCGTGTGACCTGGTCACAGTATACCCAGGGAAAAAAGGGTATCATACCCACAGAACCGGAAGAAACCGCTGAAAGGAGGCTAAGACAATGACATATGATCTCATCGTGCTGGGCAGCGGCCCGGCGGGCCTCTCGGCGGCAGTCACCGCCCGGGGGCGGAACAAAAGCGTGCTGGTCATCGGCAACCGCTGGCAGGACAGTCCCCTGGCCCGGGCCGAGCGCATCGACAACTACCTGGGCATGCCTGGGCTCACCGGGGTGGAGATGCTGGAGGCCTTCCAGCGCCACGCCCAGGAGATGGGGGTGGAGATGGTCACCGGCAAGGTGCTCTCCATTATGGAGTGGGAGGGTTTCCACCTCACCGTGGGCAGCCAGATCTACCAGGGCTCCGCTCTGATCCTGGCCCCCGGCGTGGTGCGCCAGGCCAAGTTCCCCGGGGAGGAGCAATACCTGGGCCGGGGCGTGAGCTACTGCGCCACCTGCGACGGCATGCTCTACCGGAACAAGCCGGTGGCAGTGGTGGGCCGCAGCAAGGACGCCCCCCACGAGGCGGCCTACCTCAAGAGTATCGGCTGCCAGGTGGTCTATGTGGCTCCCAAGCGGCCGGAGGAACTGGCGGAGGATATCCCCTTCATCCAGGCGGCCAAGCTGGCCGTGAAGGGGGAGCAGACCGTCACCGCTCTGGAGGCGGACGGAGCGGACATCCCGGTGAACGGGGTGTTTATCCTCCGGGAGGCGGTGGCCCCCGGCGACCTGCTCCCCGGCCTCACCTTCCAGGACGGAGCCATCCAGGTGGACCGGTCCATGGCCACCAGCGTGCCCGGCGTCTTTGCCGCCGGGGATGTGACGGGAGCACCCCTCCAGGTGTCCAAAGCGGTGGGCGAGGGCCTGATCGCCGCCCTGTCCGCCTGTGAATACCTGGACCGTCGGGGTGCAAACTAAATTCATAAATTCAATCAGAAAGAAGGATTACAATATGGCACTGCAGCATTACAACAAGGAGAGCTTTGACAAGAGCCTGAGCGAGGGCAAGCTGATGATGGTGGATTTCTGGGCTAACTGGTGCGGTCCCTGCCGCATGCTGGGTCCCGTGATCGAGCAGCTGGCCAGTCAGTACGAGGGCAAGGCCGAAGTGGGCAAGGTAGACGTGGATGAGCAGGGCGAGCTGGCCATGCGCTATGGCGTCATGTCCATCCCCACCGTGATCTTCTTCAAGAACGGCAAGGAGATCGACCGGAAGGTGGGCGTCATGCCCGCCGGCGCCTTCACCCAGGTGCTGGATCAGAACCTGTAAGCAAGAAAAATCCCGCTGTTGCAAAACAGCGGGATTTTTTATGTTCTTTTACGAACAGCCGGAGCACCCGGAGCAGTTCCCGGAGCAGGGGGACGAGGGGGGCGGTGTCATCTTGCGGCGGCGGCGCTGGGCCAGCAGGTCGGCGGCAATGAGCACCACACACCAGAAGATAAGCAGAGCCAGGATCAAAATGGCGCAGTTGCGGAAGAAGTCCTCGGGCAGCAGCAGGATAATGGGGTCGGTGCGCCAGTCAAAGAGCCAGTTGGTTTTTCCCGGGAAAAACAGGGAGTGAAACACCACGAAGGCCCGGTCAAAGTTGGTGGCGGCCAGGCCGCCCACGATGAGGAATAGGCCGCCCAGGCCGATAGCCGCCCAGAAGCCGGGGCCGTGGCCCAGCAGGGGAGCGGGGGTGAGCTTTCTCTTCCGGCTGACGGCAAACAAAACCACCAGCGCCGCCAGGGAAAGGACCGCCACCGCCAGATCCAGCAGAAACAGCACCCGCACATCGGCAAAGTGGGAGGCGCCGGACTGGGAGAAGGGGAGCACGCCGGCGGCAAAGTCGGGCCGCAGCCCCAGGCAGTAGTCCATCACCTGATCGAAGGCCTCTTTGATCTGCGCCACGCTCAGCCCGGTGTAGCCGTCCAGATCCAGGGCCTCAATGTGGGCGTAGTAGAAGGGCCGGCACAGCAGGGGGGCGGCGATGGAGGCGGTGAGCACCAGCAGGGCGGTGAACACTCCGGTAAAGAGGGCCAGCAGCTTACTTGGTTTCATAGGGAGTACCTCCAAAGGGTTGATTTGCGCCCGACAGGACGATGAGGACCTGGGCGGGCAGATAGAACAGCCACATCCCCACCCGGACAAAGGCCTCCACAGCGGGAGAAGTCAGCTCCGGGCTCTGGAACAGGCCCACACATAGATCACAGCATAAGAACAGCCACAGGCCCACGGAAAACAGCCGCATGTTCCGGCCCGGGCAGCCCAGGCTGGCCAGGGCGTTGCAGAAAAAGTTGGTAAAGTAGAACAGGGCCAAAATATTCAGGGGGATCAGCAGCCCCAGACCCTTCAGAACCAGCAGGGCCAGAAGAAACAGGACGGCCCGCAGGCCCCACAGGCTCCGGCCGCGAGGATGGCGGACAATCCGCACCAGATACAGCCCCTGCACCACGCAGAACAGCAGAATGCCCAGGGCATAGTGGCGGTCCAGCAGGAGGAGAAATACGTCGGCCAGAGCGGTGAAGGCCAGGGCAGCGGGCACCAGCCGGCTGCCGCCCCGGCGCTCCAGATACAGGGAGTAGGCCAGGCACAGCAGAATGCCGGCATATTTGATGGGGTTGGAGCCACGGCCCCCCACGGTCAGGTCCCAGGTGAGAAAGGCGGCATAGAGAAGAGCCTCCACACTCAGAAACAGGGTCAAGGCCCGACGGGATGGTCCCATGGTGTCTCCCTCCTTTTCAGCAGGCATTATCATACCACAAAACAGCACCGGAAACAAGAAAGAGGGCCCGGCAAATGCCGGACCCTCTTGTCTGGATGGAGATAAAATTATTTCTGAACAGGCTTCTTGCCCAGGAAAATGGTCTGGCAAGCCTCCACGGCCAGCACGATGGCCAGCACGAACAGCACCACAGCCAGCACCAGCTGCACCACAGGAGCGGTGGAAGCGCCGGAAGCGGAAATGGTGTTCCACTTGGCCAGAGCGGTCTGAGCCAGAGAGGTCAGGGTGACAATCAGCATGAACAGCATGGGGATGTAGAACATCTTGTTGTTCTTGCCGATGTTGCCCAGCCAGGCACACACAGCCAGCAGAGCCAGAGCAGCCAGCAGCTGGTTGGCAGCGCCGAACAGAGGCCAGATGGTGGAGTAGCCGCCCAGGCCCAGGCCGATGCCCAGAACCACAGTGATCAGGGTGGCCACGAAGGGGTTGCACAGGATGGCCTTGAAGCCGGTGGCATCCTTATAAGTCTCGCCGGGCTTGAGCCAGAACTCCTGGAACATGTAGCGGGCCAGACGGGTGGCGGTGTCCAGAGAGGTCAGGCAGAACACGGACACAGTCAGCACCAGCAGGGAGCTGACGGTGGACTGAGTGCCGGCCAGGCCGGGGATGGTGGCCACCATCCGGGAAATACCGGTGGCGAACACGTTGGTGGGAGTGCGCAGGCCGTCCATATAGTCGTTCCAGATGAAGGCCACGGCGCACAGGGAAACCAGAGCCAGAGCACACTCGATGAGCATGCCGCCGTAAGCAATGGGCTTAGCGTCCCGCTCGTGGTCCAGCTGCTTGGCGGTGGTGCCGGAACCCACCAGAGAGTGGAAGCCGGAGATGGCGCCGCAGGCAATGGTGACGAACAGGGCGGGGAACACATAGCCCAGGGAAGCGGGATCGCCATTGGTGTTGACCGTGATATTGTCGTACCAGCCGGTGAAGGCGGGCATCTCCATGTTCAGGTCAGCACCGGTGAAGCCGGCGCCGATGACGCCCAGCGCGGCGATGACCATCATGGCGTACAGCAGGAAGGAGCTCAGGTAGTCACGGGGCTGGAGCAGGATCCACACGGGGGCCACAGAGGCAACCAGGATGTACAAACCGATGATCCACATCCAAGCGGTGTTGGACAGATAGATGGGGTGGAAGTTCAGGCCGATGGCCAGGCAGATCACAATGCCAATCACGCCGGCGATGGTGGCCACGGACAGGGGCGCGCCCTTCCGGTACACGAAGAAGCCGAACAGAATGGCCATCACGATGAACAGCAGGGAAATCATGGCCACGGAAGCGTTGGTGGCGGAAGCGGCGGTATCCACCACGCCATCCACGTAAGTGGCCTGGAAGGTGCTGGCCACGATGGAGCCGAAGGCGGCGACCACCAGGATCAGGGTCAGGTAAGAGAAAATCAGGAACAGCTTCTTGGCCCGGTCACCGATGTTCAGGGCAATGACCTCGCCGATAGACTGGCCCTTGTGGCGAATGGAGGCAAACAGGGCGCCATAGTCATGGACCGCGCCGAAGAAGATGCCGCCGATCAGAATCCACAGCACCACAGGCACCCAGCCGAAGACCGCGGCTTGAATCGGGCCGTTGATCGGGCCGGCGCCGGCGATGGAGGAAAAGTGGTGACCCATCAGAACGGGAGCCTTGGCGGGCACATAGTCCATGCCATCCTCCAGTTCATGGGCAGGTGTGGGACGGGAGTCATCCACGCCCCACTGCTTGGCCAGCCAGCCGCCGTAGAAGATATAACCTACGATCAGAATGGCGCAGCCGACCAGAAGGATCAATACTGCATTCACTTGGGGTTCTCCTCTCCTATATTAAATTTCTTTGCAGCCTCCACAAAGGGGCGCAGGGACTTCTTGAATTCCCGACCGGCCCGGTTCGTGGAGATCTCGTCGGTGGAAAGATCCACCGCGGCTATGCGAAACTCCATCCATCCATGGAGCGATAGCTTAAATTCTCTGCGGTGCTTCTTCTTCTGGAGAACACGCAGAGCCTGCTCGTCGGCCTGATCGCACAGGACCACGGCAGTGAGATAGGTGTACATGTGCTGGGCGTGGGGCTTGACCTGAGGGGAGCCTAAGTCCAGCGTTTTCTGGCAGATCTCCTCCACCGCCGCCTCGTCCAGATGGGGCAGGGAGAAGAGATAGAGGTATTCATGGTGTTCGGCCGCCCACAGCTCCACTTTTTTGCTCAGGACATATTGGGAGTCCCGGGAGTGAAATGCACAGGCAGCTTTTAAGGAAGAGCCATCTTCGATGGCATCAATATCATAATGGGGAGCAAAGGCCTTCAGCAGGCGCTGTTCCAGCGCGGAGCGCAGGGAAGCCACACAAACCATCCTTTCGCTGGATTTTCCGGCAACAAAAGGGAAAGCAGCCGACAAGGGCTGCTTTTCGTTCAAAAGTTGCCAGAAAACCTTAGGAAAAACTTAAGAATTGGAACCTTCTAAATTGTGAATAAATTATTAAGGTTAATATAGCAGATTTCCCAGCTCAATGCAACCCTAAACTGTTTGTTTTGGCCGGAAAACCTCTTATTTTTGTTTAACAAAGCAAAAGAAAAAAGCTAAGGCCGGAAGAAAATGACAGAATGTACGAAGAGAAGACCGTAGCAGGAAAATTAAAGGAAAAAATTCAATAAGAACCATTGGACCGGATGGAAAATAGAGGGGCAGGGCGGGTTTGTTGACAGGTTAGGGCCAATCGGGTACAATGAGCCTGCGATGAAAAAACAGCCGGCAGGAGAGAGGCCGGCTGGGTCCGTGCCGCCCGGGGGACAAAGAAGCCTCCGGTTGGGCGGAAAGGAGCGACGCAATGGATTTGGCGGATCGGAGGATAAAAGGAAGGACCTTCTGCCTGCCCAAGTGGAGCAGGCGGCGGCTCATCGCGCCCTCCGCCTTTTTCCTGGCCGTCATCTACTATGAGGAGCTGTTTATGAAGCTCTTCTGTTTCCATTCGCTGTCGTTTGCCGGAGTGTTCTTTACCCTGATCTACTCCATCCCCGTGGCGATCCTCTTTGGACTGCTGTGCGGGGGCGTGAGGGAGCGCACCGGACGGTGGCTGCTGGTGGTGTGTACCGGGATCATCTCCCTGTGGATGGGTTCCCAGATCGTCTACTACCACCTGTTCAAGACCTTTATGACCATCTTCTCCCTGACCAAGATGCTGATGGTGGCCCAGTCCTTCGGCAATATGGCGGTGGGTCAGGTGCTGATGAACTGGTTCCCTATTTTAATGATGGTGGTGCCGGTGGTGCTGGCCCTGGTGTTTCGCAAGCGGATGGTGGCCGGACCGGCTCTGGAGCCGGGAGACCGGCTGCGGTGGTTCGGCATAGGTGCCCTGGTGCAGGTTGTGGGCATCCTTCTGGTGCTGCTGTGCGGGGGCGGTAACCTGTCTCTGCGGTACCTCTATCTCCAGGCCGCAGCCCCGGAACTGGAGGTACAAAACTTCGGGATGTTCACCCAGACCCAGCTGGAGATTCGCCGGGTGCTCTTCGGCATCGACCCGGACAATCAGATCCTGCCCAAGCTTGCGGTGCGCACCTCGTCCCCTTACCAGGTGGAGAATGGAGAAACGCCGGGGGTGCATGAGATGGACATCGACTTTGAAGCCCTTATCCAGCGGGACAAGGACGACCCCACTCTGACCGACATGCACCAGTATTTCTCCAAGGTGGAGCCCACGTCGGAGAATGAGTGGACGGGTCGCTTTGCGGGAAAGAACCTAATCTGGGTGGTGGCGGAGGGATTCTCCACCCTGGCCATGGACCCGGAGCGCACGCCTACCCTTTGGAAGCTGTCCCACCAGGGAATTGTCTGCGACCACTTCTATACGCCTTTGTGGGGCGTGTCCACCTCCGACGGAGAGTACGTGACCACCACGGGCCTGATCCCCAAGTCTGGGGTGTGGAGCTATTCGGAGTCCTCGGACAACTACATGCCCTTCGGCTTTGGTACCTTATTTAAAAATCTGGGCTACCGCACCCTGGCCTACCACGACTACCTCTATGACTACTACGACCGGAATCTCTCCCATCCCAACATGGGCTACGAGTATTACGGCATCGGCAACGGCCTGGATATGGAGATCGACGAGGACAACTTTCCCCCCTCCGACCAGGAGATGATGGAGAAGATCGTCCCCCAGTTTGTCAACGAGGACCACTTCATGGTCTACTGCCTGACGGTGAGCGGCCATTTAAAGTACGACTACCAGAGCAACGCCATGTCCCGCCGCCACTGGAATGAGGTGTCCGGCCTGGGTTACTCCGAGGCGGTGACCGCCTATCTGGCCTGCCAGATGGAGCTGGAGCTGGCCATGGAGAGCCTGATGGACCAGCTGGAGGCGGCAGGCAAGCTGGACGATACCGTGATCGTCCTCTCCGCCGACCACTACCCCTACGGGCTCACCGATGAGGAGTACAGCGAGCTGCTGGGCCACACGGTGGACCCGGTATTTGAGATCTATAAGAACACCCTGATCCTCTGGAGCGCCGACCTGGAGGAGCCCGTCCATGTGGACAAATACTGCTCCAGCCTGGACGTGATGCCCACACTGGCAAACCTCTTCGGTCTGGAATATGACTCCCGGCTGATCATGGGGCGGGACATCCTCTCCGACGAGCCGGGGCGGGTCATCTTCTCCAATTACAGCTTCATCACCGACAAGGGCCGCTACGACTCCACCACCGATACCTTTGAAATGTGGGATGGCAGCCAGCCCGACCCAGAGTATGTGGCCGAGCGCCTCTCCGAGGTGCAGAACCGGGTGGCCTACTCGGCATCCATCCTGGACACCGACTACTACCGGGTGGTGTTCGGTTCCTCCTGAGCATAAAAAATGGCTGACACACAGGTGTCAGCCATTTTTTATTATAGCTCTAGCCGGATTCCGTCCTTGTCGGTGGACAGACCGTCCTTGGAGAGCATCCGCTCCAGCACCTCCACGTCGGTGGTGATGTCCATGGCGTCCCCCTGGAACAGCTGGTCCAACTGCTTTTCAAAGCCCTCCACCACTTTATCCATCATGCCCTCAATGCGCTCCATGGCGGCGGTGATGTTCTCACCCGCCACCTCCTGGTCCTCCAGCTGGGCGTAGGCCCGGAGGATCTTCAGGGTGGTGGGCAGGTAGTAGCTCAAGAAGCTGTGCAGCTGGGGAGATTTATCCGGGTGCTGCCGCTGATAGTCCAGGATCTTGGCGGTGATCACGCCGATGCGGTCGATCTGCTGGCTGAGGCGGGGGTTGTCGATGGCGTCGTTTACCGCCCGGATCTCCTCCAGCACCGCGTCCTGGGGGCGCTCCTGCTTGGGAGGCTCCGCTTTCTTGGGTTCCTGCTTGGGCGGATCGGACAGGCCGTCGCCGGAGACCACCAGCATGCCACTGCCCAGGTCCAGGTATCCGTTGGGGAACAGGTTCTCCTCCAGCATATCCTCCAGATCGTCCCGCACCTTGGCGGGGGAGGCACCGGTGGCCGAGGACAGGGATGCCAGAGAGATGCTGGTGCGCCGGCCGATCATGGCCAGGTACTGACGAAACCGGGAGACCTTTTTCTGACGCCGCAGGCCGTTCAGCAGGCACCCGGCGCCGCCGCCCAAAAAGCATAGGATGGGCAGCATATTGGTCAGGTCCTCCAAAAACCAGGTCAGCTCCCCGTGGATCAGCCAGTAAAACGCGTCGCTGAGGCCGGCCAGAGAAGACAGGAGAAAGACGGCGGTAAGTACGGCCCCTACCACTGTGAGGGTGCGGCCCTTCCGGTTCATGGCAGCCAGCTGGGCGCTGCGGGCCTGGGCGGTGGGCTCGGGGGCGGCTTGGGGGGAGGTGGTGCGAGCTCCCAGCGGCTGGGATTCCGGACGCCGGGTGTAGGTGGTGCCGCTGCGCCCAGCTCGCTTTTTTCCGCCCAGCAGTTTCAGCACGATCATAAAAAAGCCGATGGGCGGCATACAGACCAGCAGTACCACCGCGATGATCCAATAGGGCAGATCCCCGTTGGTTCCTTTCCCTTTTCGATACTGATAATTTGACATAGTGGCTGTTCCCTCCGATGGTAGGCCGCGGGAGCGGTCTGCTTACAAAATATCTTAACAGAGCTGCGTCAAAATCCAATTGAGATTTTCTTAAAATTGTTTAAATCCGCATAGACTGGAGAGGCAGGGGACGCTCCTGCGTAAAAAACATGATACCCCAAGGGCCGAAAAAAGTAAAGTCTCATCCAAGGATTTTGCTTTTGAGGCAAAATTTGGAAGAGACAGTTGTAACTGTTCTGTAATTGTAAGGAAGAAAGAGGGGTGCTATAATGGGGCTGATCTCCGGGAATACGCAGAATTGGTGAGAAATGTGGATATAAATCCGGCGTTAGGCGGAGAAATAAACAAAAAGACATGCCGGAATCCCTCCGGCGTGTGGAGGTAATGGAATTATGGAAGGACATCGGGTTCAGAAAAAGACAAAAAAAGGGCCTGACAATCCAAAGAAAAAAGGACTGTGGATCGGAATCGGCGCGGCGGCCGTCGTGGTGGTAGGCGCTTACGTGGGCCTGTGTGCCTGGGTGGGCAGCTCCCCCACCATTTTAAAGGGCGTCACCGTGGGCGGCGTTCCGGTGGGCGGCATGACCCAGGAGCAGGCCAAGTCCACTCTGGAGCAGAGCATGGAGCAGAGCCAGGCTCTCACCGTCCCTCTGGAGTACGGCACCTGGAGCGGCAGCATTCAGGGCAGCGCCATGCGTCTCGACGGAGAGGCGTGCGCCAAGCAGGCCTGGCAGGCCGGGCGTAGCAATTTCATCCTCCAGGGCGGCGCCTATCTGAGCAGCCTGCTGGGGGCGGACCGGGATGTGGACCTGGTACTGGACTGGAGCGAGGACGGCCAGAAGCAGCTGGATACCCTGCTGGATGAGGCGGATGAGCTGGCCGGCGGCGGCATTACCCAGGCGGCCTATGTGATCGAGGGCGATCAGCTGAAGATCACCAAGGGGGTAACCGGTGTGGCCATCGACCGGGAGAAGTCCCGGGAGCAGGTGAAGCAGGCTCTGGAGGACGAACTGGCAGAGCAGATGCGGGGCGAGAGCGTGCAGCCGGAGACGGTGACCCTCACTGCCCACGAGGAGAGCCCCCAGGAGCCGGATTTCCAGGTCATGTATCAGGAGCTGCACACTGAGCCTGTGGATGCTACGGTGGACCCGGAGACCTATCAGGCCACCGACTCGGTGGTGGGCGTGGACTTTGATGTGGAGCAGGCCAAGGCGGCCTACGAGTCCGCCGCCGAGGGCGAGACGGTCTCCATTCCCCTCACCCTGACCCAGCCCAAGGAGACCAAGGAGAGCCTGCAGGCCAAGCTGTTCCGGGACCTGCTGGGCAGCGGCACCACCAATGTCAGCGGCTCCTCCAACCGGAAGCACAACGTCAAGCTCTCCGCCCAGGCCTGCAACGGTGTGGTTCTCATGCCCGGCGAGGTGTTCTCCTACAACAACACCACCGGCAGCCGCACCGCGGCCAAGGGTTATCTGTCCGCGCCGGTGTACTCCGGCGGCGCCTCGGTGGATGAGGTGGGCGGCGGCATCTGCCAGACCTCCTCCACCATCTACTACGCCGTCCTCCACACCACCCTGGAGGTGGTGGAGCGGAAGGCCCACATGTACAACACCGGTTATGTGGATGAGGGCATGGATGCCACGGTATACTACGGACAGACCGATTTCCGGTTCAAGAACAACACCAACTACCCGGTGAAGATCGTCACCCGCAGCTATGACCAGGGGGGCAGGCGGAAGCTGACCGTGGAGATCTACGGTACCAACGAGACCGGCTACTACGCTGTGCCCAAGAGCACCACCTACGATCAGGTCAACCCCACCACCCAGTACAAGGCGGACTCCTCCATCCCACGGGGCACCACCAAGGTGGACAGCAAGCAGAATCCCTACACCGGCATCAGTGCCAGCACCTACCGGTATATCTATGACAAAAACGGCAACCTGGTGGAGAAGCAGCAGATGACCTCCAGCACCTACAAGATGCGTCCCAAGACCATCCTGTATAACCCCGCGGACGGGGATCCATCCACCTGGGTCAACGGCGTTCCCCCTCAGCCCCAGACGGAGACCCCTGCCACGCAGCCTGAGACTCCGGCGGAGACGACGGAGGAAACCCCTGCCGAGACCCAGGCGGAGCAGCCCGCCGCTGCCTCCAGCAGCCAGGTGGCCTAAGGAGCGAGCATGTTTCAAGGTTTTTCACAGCAAGCGGTGGATTTCCTGTGGGGAATCCGCCTGAACAACGAACGCAGCTGGTTTTTGCAGCACAAGCAGGAGTATCTCACTTACGTGGATGAACCCCTGCGCCAATTGGGGGCGGAGCTCCAGGAGAACATGGAGGACGCCTTCCCCAAGCTGGGGCTCAATCTCCACGTCTCCCGGATCTACCGGGACGCCCGGCGGCTCCACGGCCGGGGGCCGTATAAGGACCATCTGTGGTTCACCCTGCGCCGCCCAAAGGAGCAGTGGGTCAGTCTCCCCGCCTTCTATTTTGAGATCGCCCCGGAGTATTACAGCTTCGGCATGGGCTGCTACGACCCCACTCCCGTCACCATGGCCAAGCTCCGCGCCCGCATCGACCGGGACCCCAAGCCCATGGAAAAGCTGGCCCGGAAGCTCAACCGCTCCCCGTTTGCTCTGGAGGGGGAGATGTACAAGCGGCCAAAGGGGGACCCGGGGCCCCTGCTGTCCCCCTGGTACAACCGCAAGAGCATCTCCATCACCCGGGATGAAAACTGCGAGGGGCTGCTGTTCCAGCCGGAGCTGGCCCAGCAGGTGGCGGAGGGATTCCGATTTCTGAAACCCTATTACGACTATCTCATGGCTCTGGCGGGAGATCCGCCCCCGGAGCAGGGATGAAAAAGGGCGTGCCCGGCGGGCACGCCCTTTTTGCAAGAGATTTTCAAAAAACTTGCAAAATGAATTGTAATTTCTCCCAAAAACCGTTGACAAAATCAGGGACGGGTGCTATATTATAGCCAGAAAGGGTGATACCAATGTGGTAGCAAACCTAAGCACCAGATGCACCTGATCCGACAGCAGAAAGTTGAGATATATCAAATCCCTGGTAAATCAAAAACAAAAAAGCTGTCAAAGATGTAGCGGATCACAGATCAATCCCTAGGTAAGCAAAGGAACTTCAAAACCCCAGGCAAAGAAATTTCCCAAGGATTCCAAATTAAATGCAATTCGGTTTCACTTGCAAGTACCCGGCGGACCAGGAAAGCTCATGAGAGTCGGTAAGCTGAAGAGAAAACAAGAAGGAATTGAAGCAGAGAAGAATTCAAATGGTAATCAAAATGCCAGGGATGTTGAAAACCCCTTCGCAAACCAACGGTACGTTCTGAAACCCAATACAAGATCAGCTGGTCGGATACAACGTGTGATCTGGTAACGCAAATACCACAGGAAGTTACAGGAATTATGAGATCCCACAACAGTACAGAACCTCATAAGCGAGGATGCACGGCGTAGTTGACGCGCGGCAATGAAGTTGAATGGCAGAAATCGACATCCTGTAAACGGAACGTGTGGTAAATGCGAATTGATAGAAATGGAGGTAACCATATGATGTTAGATAACAAGAACCACCAGAAATGACCCTTGACTGCATCGAATTACGAAACGGGCGGTCAAGGGTCATTTCTTTTCTCTATCTGGTGTGGAGCGGGCGAAGGCCCGTTTTTTTCATGCCCAAATCACAGCAGCAGGGAGATGAGGGGGATGGTGATGATACAAAGCAGGCTGGAGAGAAACACCGACCGGGCGGCAAATTCCTTGTCCGAGTGATAGGTTTCTGCCAAAATGGCGCTGATGGCGGCGGAAGGCATAGCCATAATGATCAAGGTAACTCCCACCACCAAAGAATTGGAGATGGGCAGCAGACGCAGAATAGCCCAGGTGAGCACCGGGAAGAAGATCAGCCGCACGAAGGAGACCGAAAAGACGTCCCGGTCCCGCAGCAGGTCGCTGACCCGCCCCTCGGTCAGATTCATGCCGGTGACCAGCATGGACAGGGGGGTGGTAATGTTGGAGAGATGGGTCAGGGGGGTGGAGAGCACGTCGGGGATGGAGATCTGGGCCACATACAGCACCAGACCCAGCACCGTGGCACAGTTCACGCTGGTGAGGAGAATAGAGCGCCAGGAGGGCGCCGCTCCGGCATCCTGCGCCCCATGGTCCATGCACAGGAGCTTGGCGCCCAGGGTATAGGCCAGCAGGTTGAAGGGGATACCCAGAAAGACGGCCAGCGCCAACCCCTCCTCATGAAAGAGGGCCAGGGCCACAGGAAAGCCCATGAAGCCGTTGTTGCTGAACATACTGCAGAAGATCCATACGCCCCGGCGTCCCTGGGGGACCCGGCAAAGGCGGACGGCTGGGAAGGCCAGCAGGCCATACAGGGCGAACAGGACCGTCCCCAGGACCACGATCAGTACGCCGTCCCGGATGAAGGCGGCGTCAAAGGGGCGCACCAGGGAGGTCAGCACGGTGGCGGGCAGCGTGATACGCATAAGCAGATTGCTCAGCAGCTTGGTGGAGGAGGCGGGGAGGATCTGGAGCTTCACCGCGGCATAGCCCACGGCGATCAGCAGAAACAGCCCCACCAGGTTGGAAAAAACGTCTGCAATGTTCAGCATGTACAAAGCTCCTTCTGCGGTGTCGGCAGTAAAATAAAGATGCAATCAAAGGCTGCGGCCGGCGCACTTGCGCCGGCCGCAGCCCTGTTTTGGGACCTATCAGCGGTTTTTAAAGCTGGTGACCTTCTCTTTGTTCACAAAGGCAGTCATGGCGTCCTTCTGGTCCTCGGTGGAGAAGCACAGGCCAAAGGCCTCGGCCTCAAAGGCGGCGCCGGTGTACATATCGGTCTGCAGGCCGTGGCGGATGGCGGCCTTGGACTGCCGCACCGCCACCTGAGCGTTGGCGGCGATGGCCTGGGCCAGCTCGATGGCCTTGTCCATCAGCTCCTCGGCGGGATAGACGTGGCTGACCAGGCCCATCTCCTTGGCCTCCTGGGCCTTGATGACCTTGGCGGTGAGAATGAGCTCCATGGCATTGGACACGCCCACAATGCGGGCCAGGCGCTGGGTGCCGCCGAAGCCGGGGGTAATGCCCAGGCCCACCTCGGGCTGGCCGAACTTGGCCTTCTCACTGGCCAGACGGATGTCACAAGCCATGGACAGCTCACAGCCGCCGCCCAGAGCGAAGCCGTTCACCGCGGCAATGACAGGCTTGGGGAAGTTCTCCAGCTTCAGGAACACGCTGTTGCCGTAGGCGCCGAACTTCTTGGCCTGGACGGACGTGAAGTCCTTCATCTGGCCGATGTCGGCCCCGGCCACAAAGGAGCGGCCCGCACCGGTGAGGATGACCACCAGGATCTCGTCGTTGGCCTCCACCGCGTCCAGGGCGGCGTCCAGATCCCGCAGGACCTGATCGTTGAGCGCGTTCAGGGCCTCGGGGCGATTCATGGTAAGAATGCCGATGGAGCCGCGCTGTTCCAGATCTACAAATGCCATAACTCAGGTTCCTCCTTATTTCTCGCGCGAAGCGCATCTATTCTGAGGGAGCGCGTCCAAAGACGCTTTAACCCATTATACAATAGAACCCCCGCGGGGGCAAGGGCGAACGGCCACATATCCGGAGGGGGAGAGGAATAAAGTGGAGGGAAGGGGGGATGGATGTGGACCGGGAATATCAAAGCGCCGCCCGGCGCAGTGTGGTGCTGCTCACGGTACTGGGGGCCCTGTCCCAGCTGCTGGGCTTTGGGTACCGGGTGGCCCTGTCCCGAATGGTGGGGGCAGAGGTCATGGGGCTCTACCAGCTGGTGATGCCGGCCTTTTCCGTACTGCTGTCCCTGACGGCGGTGGGGCTGACGGCGGCGGTGTCCAACCTGACCTCCCAGTATCTGGCCTGGGAAAACAGCCGGGGAGCGGCCCAGATCGTGGGCTCCTGTCTGCGGTGGCTTTTTTTGCTGATCCTGCCGGTGGGGGCGGCGGTCATCCTGTTCAGCGATCCCATCTCAGTCTATCTCCTGGGGGACGCCCGCACCCAGCTGGGCCTTATGCTGCTGGTGCCCTGTGCCGCCCTCACCGGGGTGGAGAACATCCACAAGCACTTCTTTTATGGCGCGGGACTGGTGGGACCGCCGGCGGTGGTGGAGCTGCTGGAGCAGCTGGTGCGCACGGCGGCAGTGCTGGGGCTGCTGGCTCTGTTTCTGCCCCAGTATCCGGAGCGGGTGGTGGGCCTGATCGTTACCGGCATGGTGATTTGTGAGCTGTTTTCTTCGGCCACCCTGTCCGTCCTGTTTCAGCGGCGGAAACACCGCCTGGGACTGGCCGGGCCTGGAGAGCGCGCCTGTGTACGCCGCCGCCGGATCGCCACCATCGCCCTGCCGGTGGGCTGCAACGCTCTGCTGGGCAACGTGATGGGGGCGATCAACGCGACTCTCATCCCCCGAAAACTGGTGGAGGGGGGCATGGAGCCCAGCGCAGCCATGGCGGAGTTTGGGGTGGTGTGCGGCATGACTTTGCCTATGCTGGCCCTGCCCACCGTCTTTCTGGGTGCCATGAACCTGGTCATGGTGCCCCGCCTGTCCCACTGTGCCGCCCTGGGGCAGGGGGAGGAGATCCGGGAGAACATCTCCCAGGCCCTGTCCACGGTGTCCCTTCTGGTGCTGCCCTCCATGGGAATGATGGCGGTGGTGGGAGGCGACCTGGGGGGCGCCCTGTTCCATCAAGAGGGAGTGGGGGAGTTCCTGGTGCCCTTAGCGGCCATCATGGCGCTGAGCTGCTACCAGGCGGTGCTGGGAGCTGCCCTCAACGGGGTGGGGCGGCAGAGTACCGTGGCCTGGATCTCCATCTTGTGCGACGGGGTGCAGCTGGCCCTCACCGCCTGGCTGGTGCCTGAGATGGGGATGGAGGGGTTTGTAGTGAGTACCGGGGTCTCCACGGTGCTGGGCCTGCTGCTGTGTGCCCAGCGGCTGAGAAGGCGCACCGGGCTGCGGCTGGAGCTGTTCCGCTGGCTCACCGCACCGGGACTGGCCACTCTGCTCATGGCCCTCACCACCAACCTGCTGGTCCACACCCTGGGGGACTGGGGCACGCCTACCCTGTGGGCGGACCTGGCCGGAGTGGTGTTTGGGACGGTGCTGTATTTAGCCGCCCTCAGTGCCCAGGGGGTAAGGTGGCGGGGATGATAACAGCGCTCGAATCTGCTGAAATACCGATTGCCGGTGATCCGGAGTCAGGCGGAATACCAGAGCCTGGGGGTGGGCCAGGACAGCCTGAAGAAAGGGCACGTCGGGCTGGTCCTTCACGGCGGCGATGACTTGGACGGGGCCGTTCAGCGTGTCCAGCACCGCCTGGGTGAACCGGGGCGCCTGGGACTCCAGAAAGCCCAGCTCGTCCATGACTACCAGGGCATCCGCAGGTACGTCACGCAGACAGGCGACCCCCAAGGTATCAAATACCTGGGGGAAGGGCTGCATCTGTTGGCCGTCCCAGCGGCCCACTAGGTTGCTCGGAGCGATGGTGCGCTCCTCCGGGGAAAGCCAGGCGGGGTAGAGGTAGGTACTGTGGGTGCCGGGCGGGTCAGTGAGGCGCTTTTCGGTATAAAATCCCCGCACCGGGCGGGAATTTTCGGAGAGCAGGCGGCGGATCAGGGTGGTCTTGCCTACATCCCGGGTGCCGACAATCAAAATGGGACGCATGGATATACCTCCATGAAAAAGGCCCGAGGCAAAAGCCTCGGGCCTGAATAAAATGAGCGTTAGGATTAGTGAATCATGCTGGCGACCTCAGCAGCGAAGTCGTCCTCCTTCTTCTCGATGCCCTCGCCGGTAGCGAAGCGGGTGAAGGCCTTCACGGTGATCTTGCCGCCCAGCTGCTTGGCAACCTCGGCCACGTGCTTCTCCACGGAGACCTTGTTCTCCTTGACGAAGGCCTGCTGCAGCAGGCAGTTCTCCTCGTAGTACTTGCCCAGCTTACCCATGACGATGCCCTGCTTCACCTTCTCGGGCTTGGCAGCCATCTTGGGATCGTTGGCCATCTGAGCCAGCTGGATCTCCTTCTCCTTGTCCAGAGTGGCCTGATCCACGTCGGACTTGTCCAGGTAAGTGGGGTTCATGGCGGCGATCTGCATGGCCACGTCCTTGCCCAGCTCGGTAACCTGAGCAGGCTCGATGCCCTCAACCTCCATGTTCACCAGCACGCCGATCTTGCCGCCCATGTGGATGTAGGGCACGTTGACGCCCTCGGCATAGCGGGCGAAGCGGCGGATCTGGATGTTCTCGCCGATGGCCAGAACCTTGTCGGCGGTAACGTCGGCCACGGTGCGGTCGGTGCCGGGATAGGTGCAGGCCTTCAGAGCCTCCACGTCGGCGGGGTTCTCGTTGGCGACCACCAGAGCCAGGTCCTTGACGAAGTTCTGGAAGACCTCGTTCTTGGCCACGAAGTCGGTCTGAGAGTTGACCTCGATGACCACGCCCACGCCGTTGTCGGCCACAATGGCGTAGGACACGCCCTCAGCGGCGATCTTGCCGGCCTTCTTGGTCTGGGCAGCCAGGCCCTTCTCACGCAGCCACTCGATGGCTTTGTCCATGTCGCCCTCGGAAGCGGTGAGGGCCTTCTTGCAGTCCATCATGCCAACGCCGGTCATCTCGCGCAGCTTCTGTACGTCTTTCGCAGTAATAGCCATAATGAATTACCTCCATTTAATTTGTTGGAACACGATTTAAAAACGCGCCCGCCCTGTTGGCGGGCGCGTTCAGAGCCGTCAAACGAATTGGATTACTCCGCGGTCTCGGCAGCGGCTTCCACAGGGGCCTCGTCCTTGCCCTGCTTGCCCTCCTGGATGGCGTTGGCCATGACAGAGGAGATGAGCTTAATGGCGCGGATGGCATCGTCGTTGCCGGGGATCACGTAGTCGATCTCGTCAGGATCGCAGTTGGTGTCCACGATGGCCACGATGGGGATGTGCAGCTTGCGGGCCTCGTTGATGGCGTTGCGCTCCTTGCGGGGGTCAACCACGAACAGCGCGCCGGGGAGCTTCTTCATCTCCACCACGCCGCCCAGGTACTTCTCCAGCTTGGCGATCTCGCCCAGGTGCTTCATGACTTCCTTCTTGGGCAGCATGTCGAAGGTGCCGTCCTCCTGCATCTTCTTGAGCTGGTTGAGACGGTCCACACGGCCGCGCATGGTCTTGAAGTTGGTGAGCATGCCGCCCAGCCAACGGGCGTTCACCCAGTACATGCCAACGCGGGAAGCCTCTTCCTTGATGGCCTCCTGAGCCTGCTTCTTGGTGCCCACGAACAGCAGGGTCTCGCCCTTCTCGCCCAGCTCGCGCACGAAGTTGTAGGCCTCCTCCAGCTTCTTCACGGTCTTCTGCAGGTCGATGATATAGATGCCGTTACGCTCGGTATAAATGTAGGTGGCCATCTTGGGGTTCCACCGACGGGTCTGGTGGCCGAAGTGCACGCCGGCCTCCAGCAGCTGCTTCATAGATACGACTGCCATGATTGTTTCCTCCTAATAGTTCAGTTTGATCTTTCCGGGCGCGTCATATTCCTCGCCAACCCGGCCGCTTGACCGGGCACTGGGCGAAAAATCAGCACTCCCAGGCATGATGCCCTGGTAGTATATCACAGCAGGTAGGAAACTGCAAGTAGTTTCCCAAAAAATTTGCGGTTTCATTCCGAATTTTTACAAAAAAAGTCCGGACCAACCGGTCCGGACCGCATGAGAAACGAATTATCGCCTTCCCCGGCGGGGGGGACGGGGCTGAGGGGCGTGCTCCACCAGAATGGCGTCCTCGCCGAAGCGGCGCACGCTCTCCCAGGGGATGTACCGGTCCTCCTCCCGGCCCAGCAGGCCGAACAGCCGCCGCCGCCCGGGCAGCACCAGAGAGCGGACCTGTCCGCTCTCCACGTCCACCTCCAGATCCTCCACATATCCAAAGCGGCTGCCGTCCCCCATGCCGATGACCTCTTTCCAACGCAGCTCCGCGATTCTGGTACGCATGCCGCCGCCCCCTTTCCCATACCCATAGTCTATGGCGGAAAAGGGGGCGGTATGTCAGGCCTGGGCGTGGAAGTAGGAATTTTCCCCGCCGAAGAGCCGGTCGTATTGCAGGGCCTGGTAGTCCTGAAGAAAGGGGGTGTAGTCAGTGGTCTCCAGGTGGCTGTAAGCTGCCCCCAGGGCATCCTGATAGCCCACAAAGGTGAGGGAGGGCACCACGCTCTGGAGGGACCAGAGGAAGCGGCCGTAGGAGTCGGTGGGAATGCCGCTGTAAGAGAGCACATACTGGGACAGGAAATTGAGGCTGGTCTCCTTGGGACCCTCCAGCTCCAGGGGGTAGTTGGCCCAGATGACGAAGGGGACCCGGTATTTGTTCATGTACTGCGCCATGGTCATCTGGTCCTGGGTGACCCCGTAGGCCTTGTCCAGAAATTCCTGCTCCACCGAGGGCTGGTGGTCGCCGAACATGACGATGAGGGTGGGCTCGTCACACTGGGAGAAGTAGTCCACCAGCTTCCGGAAGGCCGCATCCGTTTTGCTTGCCAGGGTGAGGTACTGCTCGGCCATGGGGTACTGGCCGGGCTGGTCGGCCAGCTGGACCTGGGTGGGGTAGTCCTTTACCGTGTAGCTGCCGTGGTTCTGGATGGTGACGTTGAAGAGGAAGAGGGGCTGCCCCTCCTCTTTGTGCTCAAACTCCCAGATGACCTGGTCAAAGTCGGACTGGTCGCTGACGTAGCCGTGTTCCAGGGCCTGGGGCACGTCCATGTCGACTCCGCATTTGAACTGCTCAAAGCCCAGCAGGGGGTAGGCCAGGTTGCGCTGCCAGGAGGTGAGCTCGCCGGGGTGGAAGGCCCGGGTCTCGTAGCCCTCCTCCCGGAGCAGGGAGGCCAGGGAGGGGGTGTCCTTTAAAATATATTGCTGATAAGGGATGCTGCCCGAGGGCAGGAAGGCCATGGAGTTGCCGGTTAAAAATTCGAACTCGCTGCAGCTGGTGCCGGCGCCGAATACGGAGGTGTAGGCGTGGCCCCAGACGGCATTGTCCAGGGAGGAGATGTAGTCGGTGACGCTCTGCGTAAGCTCCAGGTTGCCGAATTCCTCAAAGTCAGCCCAGGACTCGTTCATGATGGCGATGATGTTGGGGTGGTCCACGGAAGTTTGCAGGGGAATGGAGGCGTCGCCGGCGTGGTCCATGATCTCGCTGAGCCGCTCGGGGGAAGTATCCTCCGGCTCCTCCACCTCCATAAATTCCGTGTTGAGCAGGAAGGTGGCCAGAGCGCCGTTGGTGCGGTAAGCTCCCGTCTGGTCCCACACATCGGTCTTGACCCCGAACCAGTCCAGCCGGGCGGGCTGGACCACAGGGATGAGGCAGAGCAGGCCCAGAGCGGCGAAGGCCAGGCGGCCCTTCCAGGCCACGCGGCCGGAGCCCGCCTTCCGCCACAGCAGCACACAGGCCAGCAGCACTGCGGCGATGGCCAGGGCCATCTGCCAAGTGGGGGTGAAGTCATAGCTGCCGGACACCGCCGAGGCAGTGCCCAGAGCGGTGAGGTCCCAGGGGAGAACCGGGGTGCCCCGGTAGACCGAAACGAAGTAGTTGGCCGCACCCCAGATGCCGCTGAGGATATGTACCAGGACACAGCTGATGACCCAGCGGCCGGTGAGGGCGCACAGCAGATAGTATAGGACGCCGATGCAGATGGCGTTGGCCGCCGCCGCACCCAGGGACATCTGCCAGGGGTAAGCTCCCAGAATAAACTGCATGAAGTAGCAGGCCGTCACCGGCGGGATCAGGAGCAGTGCGCCCTGGAGCAAAAGCGCTCTGCCCCGCCGCAGGTCAAGACGGCGGATCAATTGGCTCATTGAGACAGTCTCCTCTTTTTCAATCATAATTTAAAAGGATCCAAAAGGTGTGGAAGAGGTTCCGCAGCGGGAAAAAACCGGTGCGGAACATTGGAGCATCTTCCACTTGAAGCTTAACTTTGATTTTACGCGGGATTTACATTCTACACGGATTACGAAAAAATGTCAAAGAATAAATTGTTAAAAAAGGACCGCTTTATGATTTTCTCTCACTTTCCTTAAGAAAAATTGAAACAAATAAAAGAAAAAATTAAAAAACGGCCAGAAGGGTTTGACAACTGGTTACGAATGTGTTACAATTCGGTTACAACATCAAATTTCAGGAGGAACACAATGGCTTCAGAAAAGATTCCTCTTTCCTATAAGGGACATCCCCTGCGCCGGAAAGATAACCTGATTTACTACGGCACTATGGCCGAGAAATACATTATTATGCTGCAGATCCTGGCCACCCAGAAGGTGAACGATATGGACGTGGCCACCAAGGTCAGCGTTCAGCTGCAGCTCACCGATCCTGATCTGAAGAGCCGGGACCGCGTGGTGAAGAAGAGTGAAAAAGACAGCCTGTACGCCGCCATGGACGTGGCCTCTGTCTGGCTGGAGCGGGCGCTGAGCGGCAAGTAATTGTCCCGTGCCCCAAAATAAATTTACGAATGAGAAACGGAGGAGCATTCCTATGCATTTGTCCAAAGCCCTGACTGCAAAGCTGGCCGCCGCTATGCTGGTGGTCTCCGCCCTGGTAACTCCCACCCTGGCCGCCAATGTGGGTACCGTAATCAGTGATTCCGGTCTGAATCTTCGGTCCCAGGCCAACACCAGTTCTTCCATCCTGTCTGTGCTGCCCTACGGCACTCAGGTGGACGTGATCAGCACCACCGGCGACGGCTGCTGGCACCAGGTGACCTACCAGGGAGTGACCGGTTACGTCTCCGGGGATTACCTCTCCGTGGTGGCTGAGAAGGTCTATGGACAGGTGGTGACGGACGTTCTGAACGTCCGTTCCGGTCCCGGCACCAACTACGCGGTGTGCGGCTCCCTGAACAGCGGCGCTGTGGTGGAGGTTCTGGACACCATCGGCGGCCTGGGCGGCTGGTATAAGATCGCCAACGGCTACGTGAGCAGCGACTATGTGGCTCTGGTGGATGCCAGCGTGGTGAACGGCTCCGCCAAGGGCGCGGCCATCGCCGCCTATGCCAAGCAGTTTTTGGGCTATCGCTATGTGTACGGCGGCAGCAGCCCCAGCGGCTTTGACTGCTCCGGCTTTGTTACCTACGTGTGCAGCCAGAACGGCATCTCTGTCAACCGCACCGCCTCCGCTCAGATGAGCAACGGCACCGCCGTCTCCAAGGCTCAGCTGCAGCCCGGCGATCTGGTGTTCTTCAACAGCGGCAACTCCAGCAAGCTGGCCACCCACGTGGGCATCTATCTGGGCAACGGTCAGTTCATCCACTCCTCCACTCCCAGCACCGGCGTGATCATCAGCGATCTCAATTCCACCTACTACACCAACACCTATGTGGGTGCCCGCCGTCTGGGCTGATTCTCCTTCTACATAACAAAAAATTCCGTGGTACGAATGTACCGCGGGATTTTTCTTTTCTGAAAGAAATCAAAAAAGCGCCCGGCCATTGGCCGGGCGCTGAGCGAATAGAAAGATTACTCCTGAACCTCGTGGAGCCGCTTGACGGCGGCGGATTCGGATACGTTCTTGACGGGAGCAGCATTGGTATACTTGGTGACCGCAGCGGTGCTCTTCTTCACTGGAGTGATGGTGCCGGCACCGGCCACACAACCGCCGGGGCAGCCCATGCCCTCCAGCAGGTAGCCGTTGTACTTGCCGGTTTTCGCCAGCAGCAGCATCTTGCGGCACTCCCGCAGGCCGTCGGCGTGCTCCACCAGCACTTCCCGGTCGGGATCGATCTCCTTGATGGCCGCCTTCACGGCAGCGGCCACGCCGCCGGTCACCGCAAAGCCGCGGCCGGCAGCGGTACCGGTGCTGAACTCGTCGTCGGGGTCGATGGGCATGTCGGCGGGGACGATGCCCTTGGCGTCGAAGATGCCCTGCATCTCCTCAAAGGTGAGCACGAAGTCCACATCGCTGCGGATGGTACGGCGGGAGGCCTCCAGCTTTTTGGCGGCGCAGGGGCCGATGAAGACGATGCGGGCATCGGGGTGGTCCTTCTTGTAGAGACGGGCGGTGAGCACCATGGGGGTGAGGGCCATGGAGATATAGGGAGCAAACTGGGGGAAGAACTTCTTGGCCATCACGCTCCAGGCAGGGCAGCAGGAGGTGGCCATGAAGGGCTGCTCGGCGGGGACCTTCTTGAGAAAGTCCTCAGCCTCTTCGGCAGTACACATATCGGCGCCTACGGCCACCTCAATGACCTTGTCAAAGCCCACCTGGCGCATGGCCTCCCGCATCTGGGAGGAGGTCACGTTGTCGCCGAACTGGCTGACGAAGGCGGGAGCCACAGCGGCAACCACCTTGTCGCCCCGCTTGATGGCCTGGATGAGCTGGAAGATCTGGCTCTTGTCGGAGATAGCGCCGAAGGGGCAGTTCACCAGGCACATACCGCAAGAGACGCACTTGTCATAGTCGATCTTGGCACGGCCCAGCTCATCGGAGCCGATGGCGTCCATGCCGCAGGCCTCGGCGCAGGGGCGCTCCAGCTTCAGAATGGCGCCGTAGGGGCACTGGTCGGCGCACTTGCCGCACTTGATGCACTTGGACTGGTCAATGAAGCTCTTGCCCTGAACCAGGGAGATGGCGTCTCGGGGGCAAACCTCCATACAGGGGTGAGCCAGACAGCCCTGACACATATTGGTGACCCGGACCTGCTTGGGGGGGCAGGCGTTGCAGGCGAAGTTGATGATGTTGATCAGGGGGGGCTCATAGTACTTCTGAGCCACGGCGCTGTCCTCAATGTTGGCGCTGGTGGGAGTGTACTCGTCGACATCCCGCAGAGGAAGGCCGATGGCCAGGCGGATGCGCTCGCTGACAATGGCGCGCTCCAGGAAAATATTCTGACGGTGGCGGGCTACCTCGCCGGGAATGATTTTGTAGGGCAGACGTTCAATGGCTTTGGCGTAGTCTCCGCCTTCAAAGGCCAGACGGGCCACTTCGGTGAAGACCTGGCGCCGCAAATCATTGATAAAGGTGTGGACTCCCCGCATAAAATTTCCTCCTCTTCGATTTTGCAAGAAAACTTTCACGTTTGTCAGCATCATATTACCATAGCTTACCTCATTTTACAACAGATCCTGCCCGGAGACAACAGAGAAATTCCATGGTTTTTCTGCGGTTTTGTTTGGAATTAGTGACGAGAACGGAATGGCTCTCCCAAGAGAAAATAGTGGGGAAAATAGGGAAAGGTGGGAACAATATTTCGGAAAAGATGGGGAAGGACGGAGAAAAAGCTTCCTGCGCCGCCGGGGTGCGGCGCCGGGGGCGGCATTTTGGTCGGTGCAAGAGGGAAAATTGGAAATTCTAAGGGAGAGAACGGCAGAAACAATGCAGCAAGTCATGCACCAAAATAAGAAAAAGCAACGATTGCCTTTTTGCTCTGCTATGGTATAATTTGATAGAAAAATCGGCGCTTTTTCAAATAAGCGCAAAGAATAGAACCGCAACAGGAGGAAACGGGATATGATGGTATCCACAAAGGGACGCTATGCCCTGCGGGTCATGGTGGATCTGGCGCAGCACGGAGGGGAGGGATATATTCCCCTGAAGGACATTGCCCAGCGGCAGGGGCTGTCGGAAAAATATCTGGAGAGCATCGTCAAGTTGTTGGCCCGCAACGGAGATTTGGCGGGGGTGCGGGGCAAGGGAGGCGGCTACCGCCTGACCCGGTCGCCGGAAGAGTACTCCGTGGGGGCCATTCTCCGTCTGACCGAGGGGAGCCTGTCCCCGGTGAACTGCCAGGCATTGGATGGGCACTGCGAAAATGCGGCCAAGTGCCGCACCCGCCCCCTGTGGGAGAAGTTGGACACCATGGTGGAGAACTATCTGGACAGCGTCTCCCTGGCCGACTTGCTGGAGCCCCGGGAGAAGTGATGGTTTGCTTTTAACCGGAGTTTCACCGGGAGCCGGTGGATGATTTTACAAATTCCCCATACAATATGCCTTGCCGTCCCGCGTGCGGAAAGACGGGCGGCGAGTCTTATTGGAGGGAATTGAACCATGAAAAAACGGATTGCGACAACCCTGACCCTGGCGCTGGCCGCTGCGACTCTGGCCGGCTGTACCGCCGGGTCTGCTGCCGGCACCAGCCAGAATAGCGTCAATGGGGAAAACATGTCCCAGACGGAGCAGGTGAAAGCGCCCAAGTATGTGTTCCTCTTTATCGGCGACGGTATGAGCTACCCCCAGATCCAGTCCACCTCGGACTACCTGGGCGCCCTGAAGGACGACGACTACTGGCAGGCTGAGCCCAGCCTGGACGATAACCAGGGGGCCAAGCTGGACGGCCCGGAGTACCTGAACTTTATGAACTTTGAGTCAGTGGGCTCCGCGGTTACTTACGACTCCAACAGCTTCTGCCCCGACTCGGCCTCTACCGCCACCTCCATCTCCACCGGACACAAGACCTACTCCGGTACCATCAACATGGATGAGACGGGCACCACCCCCTACGAGACCATCGCTGAGCAGCTCAAGGACCAGAAAGACTGGGAGATCGGCGTCATCACCTCGGTGAACCTGAACCACGCCACCCCCGCCGCCTTCTATGCCCACCAGGCCAGCCGCAGCAACTACTACGAGATCGGCCAGGAGCTGGTAAACTCCGACTTTGACTACTTCGCCGGCGGCGGTCTGCTGTCCCCCACCGGCAAGAACGAGGATCAGGCTAATCTCTACGACCTGGCCAAAGAGGCCGGCTACACCGTGGCCATGACCCACGAGGAGGCCGAGGCGGTGGGCGCTGACACCGAGAAGGCCATCCTGGTGGACGAGGATCTGGCCGACGGCGATGCCATGGCCTATGAGCTGGACCGCACCGAGGACATGTGGTCTCTGGCCGACTACGTGGAGAAGGGCATCGAGGTGCTGGACAACGACAAGGGCTTCTTTATGATGTGTGAGGGCGGCAAGATCGACTGGGCCTGCCACGCCAACGACGCCGGCTCCTCCATCCACGACACTGTGGCTCTGGCCGACGCGGTGCAGGTGGCCATCGACTTTGCCAAGGACCACGCCGACGAGACTCTGATCCTAGTCACCGGCGACCACGAAACCGGCGGCCTGACCATCGGCTTTGCCGGCACCGACTACGACACCTATCTCAACCTACTGGAGAGCCAGAAGATCTCCTACGCCAAGTTTGACAGCGACTATGTGGCCAAGTACAAGGAGAACAAGACCTCCTTTGACGACGTGATGGCCGATGTGACTCAGCTGTTTGGTCTGAAGACCTCCGGTGAGGAGGGAGACAAGCTGGTGCTTACCGACTACGAGCTCAGCCAGCTGAAGACCGCCTATGAGAAGAGCATCAACGAGGCGGATACCGGCATGGATGAGCAGCAGGAGTATGTGCTCTACGGCACCTACGAGCCCCTCACCGTCACCATCACCCACATCATCAACAATAAGTCCGGCGTGAGCTTCTCCTCTTACAGCCACACCGGCCTGCCCGTGGCTGTGCTGGCCCAGGGCGTGGGCAGCGACGTGTTCGACGGCTACTACGACAACACCGAGATCTACAACAAGCTGGCTGACATGCTCAGCATTGCCTAAAAGAATCTTGCAGCCGTTGGGTCCGCCCCGCCTGAATGCAGGCGGGGCGGGCTTGTTATGATGAGTTCGGGAAGAAAAGGAGTTCGAATCTATGCTCAGATCCAGAAAGCCGGAGATGCTGCGCTACCACGCCCCGGTGGCGGTGTGCCTGCTGGCCATATTGATTTTGTTGTTTTTGCCCACCGGCTTTGAGGGGGCGCTGGTCTACCAGGAGGCGGAGCGGTGTACCGCCCGGGTGGTGGCGGTGGATGACTCGGCCATTATCGACACCGGCCTGGTGCGCTCGGGGGAGCAGCGCTGCCAGCTGGAGATTTTGGACGGCATGTTCCGGGGCCAGACCGTCTCCGGCGTCAACATGCTCAACGGCTCCCTGGAGCAGGATAAGATCTTTCAGCCCGGGGACAAGGCCCTGGTGGTGGTGAGCCATGATGGGGATACCATCACCAACGTCACCATGAGTGACCATTTCCGCCTGAGCTGGGAGCTGGTCATGGCCATCGGCTTTGCCGTGTTTCTTATCCTGTTTGCCGGCCCTACCGGGGTGCGGGCCATCGCCTCCTTTGTGCTGACGGTGCTCACCCTGTGGAAGGTGCTGGTGCCTTTGTACCTGAAGGGCTATAACCCCATCTGGATTGGCCTGGCTATCACCTTGTTTCTCACGGTACTCATCATCGCCCTGGTGTACGGCTTTGACCGGCGGTGTTGGGCGGCGGTTTCCGGCTCCTTTCTGGGCATCCTGGTCACCTGTGTGCTGGGCGTGCTGTTCACCGACCTGTTCCACATCCACGGGGCGGTGATGTCCTACTCAGAGAGCCTGCTCTACTCCGGCTATCAGGACCTGAATCTGACCCGGATCTTCATGGCCTCCATCTTCATCGGGGCCTCGGGGGCCATTATGGACCTGAGTGTGGATATTACCTCGGCGGTCTATGAGGTGGTGGAGAAGCGGCCTGATCTGAGCTGGAAGGAGGCGGCCCGTTCGGGGCTGAACGTGGGCCGGGCAGCCATGGGCACTATGACCACCACCCTGCTGTTTGCCTACTCCGGAGGCTATATGGCTCTGCTGATGGTATTCATGGCCCAGGGTACTCCGGTGGAGAACATTCTCAACTACAAGTATGTGGCGGCCGAGCTCATCCACACGGTGATCGGCTCCTTCGGCCTGGTGACGGTGGCTCCTTTCACTGCACTGTGCGCGGGGGTATTTCTCACTCACAGGGAGAAAAAAGAAGAGCTCATGCAGCCTAAGGAAGAGTGCCTGTGAATAAAGACCAAACGGAAGGCCGGCGGCCTTCCGTTTCTTTTGTGGAAGAAGGGAAACTCCCCCTTGTTTTTCCAAAGAAAATCGCATAAAATATATAAGATACTGCGGCGGCGGCCCGGAACCCTTTACATGGGGAGCGGTCCAGTGTATAATACCTCCACTGTTTTTCTGCCGGACCCGGTGCCCGACAGCAGATTGAGTATACCAGGGAGGAACCCATGGAAAAAGATGTGATTATCTCCATTAAGGGGACGCAGAAGTATGACAACGCCGATCCGGATGTGATCGAGCTGGTGACCGAGGGGCGCCTGGAGCGGGAGGGCAGCAGCTACACCCTGTCCTACCAGGAGAGCGAGCTGACCGGGCTGGAGGGGACCCTGACTACCTTCCAGATCGAGCCCGAGCGGGTGACCCTGATGCGGGTAGGGGAGTTCAACTCCCAGATGGTGTTCCAGGAGGGGCGGCGGCACATGTCCATGTACAACACCCCCTACGGCGCCATGACCATCGGGGTGAATACCCGCCACCTGCTGGCCGAGCTGGACGACAAGGGCGGCGACATTGAGATCGATTATGCCATCGAAATCGACCACGCCATCGCTGGCCGGAACATCTTCCAGATCAAGGTGAAGGAAGCGGACGGCATCAGCCTCAAGCAGTAATATATACTTTGTATCGACCGGTGGACTGGCCGGTTTGAAGAAGGGTGAGAACGAAATGTCAAATATGATCCAAGCGGCCCGCGCCCAGGTGGCGCAGCTGACCCAGCAGGCCTATGAGAAGGCGGCCCAGGCCGGACTGCTCCCGGAGGGCGCCCAGGTAAAGGCCACCATTGAAATCCCCAAGGACACCGCCCACGGGGACTACGCCTCCTCCTTTGCCATGGCGGGCGCCAAGGCCCTGCACAAGGCGCCCCGGGCCATCGCTCAGGCCATTGTGGACAACCTGGACCTGGAGGGCAGCTACTTCCAGAAGGTAGAGATTGCCGGTCCCGGCTTCCTGAACTTTACCCTGGCACCCAAGTGGTACGGCGAGGTTCTCTCTGCCGTGGAGCGGGAGGGCGCGGAGTACGGCGCCAACACTGAGGGCCGCGGGGAGAAGGTCATGGTGGAGTTTGTCTCCGCCAACCCCACCGGCCCCATGCACATGGGCAACGCCCGGGGCGGCGTGCTGGGCGACACCCTGGCCAACGTCCTCAAGCGGGACGGCTGCGACACCTGGAAGGAGTTCTACGTCAACGACGCAGGCAACCAGATCCACAAGTTTGCCATGTCCATCAACGCCCGGTACATGCAGCTCATCGTGGGGGAGGAGAACTTCCCCTTCCCCGAGGAGGGCTACCACGGCGACGACATCAAGGAGCTGGCTAAGGCCATCTATGAGGCCCACGGGGACAGCTGGAAGGACCTGCCCGAGGAGGAGCGGCTGGACAAGATGGCCCAGTACGGCTTGTCGGTGAACATCCCCCGGATGGAGGCCGATCTGAAACGCTACGGCATCGTGTACGACCAGTGGTTCTTTGAGTCCTCCCTGCACAACAGCGGTTATGTGGCCCAGACGGTGGAGCTGCTGGAGAAGAAGGGCTGGACCTATGAGAAGGACGGGGCTTTGTGGCTCAACACCACCCAGCTGCTCAAGGAGAAGTACATGCGGGAGGGCAAGACCCAGGAGCAGGTGGACAAGCTGGACCTGAAGGATGACGTGCTGCGCCGGGGCAACGGCTTCTACACCTACTTTGCCGCCGACATCGCCTACCACCGCAACAAGCTGGAGGTGCGGGGCTTTGACAAGGCAGTCAATGTCTGGGGCGCTGACCATCACGGCCACGTGGCCCGGCTTCAGGCCGCCCTGGACGGCCTGGGACTGGACGGCTCCCACCGCCTGGTGGTGGTGCTGATGCAGCTGGTCAATCTGATGCAGGACGGCAAGCCGGTGCGGATGTCCAAGCGCTCCGGTAAGACCATCGCCCTGCACGACCTGCTGGACGAGATCAGCGTGGATGCCGCCCGGTATTTCTTCAACTCCCGGTCCTCCACCACCCCCCTGGACTTTGACCTGGATCTGGCCGTCCGGGAGGACAGCGAGAACCCGGTGTACTATGTCCAGTACGCCCACGCCCGGATCTGCTCCCTCATTGCCCGTCTGGCCGAGGAGGGCGCCCAGGTGCCTCAGGCCGGCGATGTGGACGCCGCGGTGCTGACCACCCCGGAAGAGCAGGCCCTCATCAAGGCCCTGGCTCAGTTCCCCGAGGAGATCCACCTGGCTGCCCGGAACTACGACCCCAGCATCATCAACCGCTATCTGGTGTCTCTGGCCGGCGATTTCCACCGCTTCTACAACGCCTGCCGCATCAAGGGCGAAGAGCCCGCGGTGCTGGGCGCCCGGCTGAAGTTGGCGGATACTGTGCGCTCCGTGCTGGCCAACGGCATGGGCCTGCTGGGTGTCCGTGCACCGGAGAAGATGTAATTCCAGGGGAGTAAAAACCCCCTTTTACGCCAAAAAACACGCCCTCGCGGCGTGTTTTTTGGCAGAGAGGAGAAGTTATGGCGGGAAAAAAGCGGGAGCGCTTCCGGGAACAGAAGGATTTTTTGCAAAAAAACCGGAACACCATCGTCTACCTCATTGTGCTGCTGGCTCTGCTGGGCAGCTTGATAGGCTGGAAGCTGCTGCCCGAGCAGGTCTCCGTCCAGGTGGCGGGCAGCGGGGTGGACGTGATCCGGCGGCCCAAAAATGTGATGCTGCTGGTCCACCTGGGCATGACCGGGGGCTTTTCTGCCCTGTTCTGGCGCTGGCCCCGGGAGATCGCCTATTTTGTGGGGGCGATCGTCAGCCTGCTGCTGGTGTTTAACCTGCTGGCCGCCAATTTGGGGGTGGCCTGATGGAGCTGGAAAAGCTGAGCAGCCTGTTGAAGGAGCGCACCCCGGGCCTGATGGATGCCACCGGGCGCTATGCCGTGCTGGTCCCCCTGGTGGAGGGAGAACAGGGATGGCAGGTCCTCTACGAGGTACGGGCCGCCAAACTCCACCGCCAGCCCGGGGAGGTCTGCTTCCCGGGGGGAAAAATAGAGGGGACGGAGAGCCCGGAGTCCTGTGCCCTGCGGGAGACCTGGGAGGAGCTGGCCATCCCGCAAAACCATATCCGCCTGCTGGGGCGGCTGGACTTTATCGCCCACCGGGCCAACTTCATCCTCTATCCCATCCTGGGGGTGGTAGACCGGGCGGGATTGGAGAATATGAAAATCAGCCCCGCCGAGGTGGAGGAGACCTTCCTGGTTCCCCTGGACCACCTGTGCAGCCATCCGCCCCTGGAATATAGTTATAAGCTGTTGCCCCAGACAGGGGAGGGCTTCCCTTACGACCTGCTGGGCATTCGTAGGGACTACAAGTGGCAGCCCGGCGGAGAGAACGTGCCGGTCTACCCCTGGCAGGGGAAAGCCATCTGGGGCCTCACCGGGCGCATCACCCGGCACTTGGTGTCCCTGGTGAAGGAGAGCGGGGGAGCGGCGGCCCATGGGTAAGATCGAGCTGCTGGGTCCCTACCAGCTGGAGCAGCGGCCCGGCGTGTTCCCTCTGGGCAGCGACGCCCTGGCCCTGGGACGGTTTGCCACGGTGCGCAAGGGCTGGCGGGTGTGCGACCTGGGGACCGGCAGCGGCGTGCTGCTCTTGCTTCTGGAGGAGCGTCAGCCCGGTTTGACCCTGTTCGGTCTGGACCAGGACCCGGCGGCCGCCGCTCTGGCGGCGGAGAACCTGGAGCGCAATGGCCTGGAGGGGACGATCTGGACCGGCAGCTGGTCTCAGGTCCCCTTTCTGCCGGGCAGCTTTGACCTGGTGGTGTCCAACCCGCCCTACTACGCCCCGGGCAGCGGAAAAGACGGCGGCCCGGCCCGGATGGAGCGGGAAGGATTGGACGACCTGTGCCGGGCGGCGGCTCGGCTGCTGCGCAACGGCGGGCGCTTTGCCCTGTCTTTCCCCACGGAGCGGATGGCCGACCTATTTGAAACCATGCGCCGCTGGGATTTGGAGCCCAAGCGGCTGAAATTGCTGTCCCATACCCCAACCAAGCCCCCCTATGCCCTGCTGGCCGAGGGGGTGCGCCAGGGCAGGCCCGGTTTGCAGGTGCTGCCCTGTCTGGAATAACATGAGGAGGTTCATTCCATGTCCGGAACCTTATATTTAGTTCCCACCCCCATCGGAAACCTGGGGGACATCTCCCCCCGCATGACCCAGACCATGGCCCAGGCGGACTTCATCGCCGCCGAGGACACCCGGGTGACCATGAAGCTCCTCAACCATTTGGAGCTGAAAAAGCCCATGGTCTCCTACTACCGCCACAACGCGGAAAACAGCGGCCAGACCATTTTGCAGCGGCTGCTGGCCGGTGAGAGCTGCGCCCTGGTCACCGACGCGGGCACCCCCGCCATCTCCGACCCGGGGGAGGATCTGGTGGCCCTGTGTGCTCAGAACGGGGTGCCGGTGGTGTCCATCCCCGGCCCCTGCGCCCTGGTCACCGCCCTGGCGGCCTCCGGTCAGCCCACCGGGCGCTTTACCTTTGAGGGCTTTCTAGCCATGAACAAGAAGAACCGCCGCCGCCATCTGGATTCGCTCCGGGGAGAGGAGCGGACCATGATCTTCTATGAGGCCCCCCACAAGCTGCCCGCCACCTTGAAAGACTTGGCGGACACCTTTGGGCCGGACCGGCCGGTGTCCCTGTGCCGGGAGCTGAGCAAGCTCCACGAAGAGATTCGCCGCACCACCCTGGGAGAGGCGGCGGAATACTACGACCAGAACCCGCCCCGGGGAGAATTTGTCCTGGTGGTCCAGGGTGCAGAGCCTGCCCCAGAGGAGGAGGTCACCCTGGAGGACGGTTTAAAACGGGTGCACGCCCTGCGGCGGGAGGGCGCCTCCCTGCGGGACGCGGTGAAGCAGGCCTCCAAGGAGCTGGGCCTGTCCCGCAACGAGCTCTACGACATGGCGGTCAGCGACAAGTAAACAAACAAAACAAAGGCGGCGGAAGTTTCCACAACTTCCGCCGCCTTTGCTGTTTATGCCTCCTGCTGCCGGCACAGCTCCAGACAGGTCTCCAGCCACCGGCAGGTGGCCTCCTCCCGGGCGATGCCGCCCAGCAGCACCAGATAGTCGCTGAAGGCCTGGCCCTCCCGGGGAGGCAGAGTATCAAATTTCTCCCGGTCTTTCTCGATTTGCGCCAGCCGCTGCCGATGCTGCGCCAGCCGCTCCTCCAGCCGCTGCCGCCGCCGCTGGGGTGGGATGCAGTCGGAGAAAAACAGCCGCAGCCGGAACTCGTCCTTGGGAGTTTGAAGCGGGCCGCAGGGAGCCTGGGCCCAGTCCCGCAGGGCCTGCTGCCCGGCGGGGGTGATAGTGTATACCTTTTTCTCCAGCACTGTGCCGGAGATCTCCACCTGGTATTCAATGAGTCCTGCCTCGTACAGACCCTTGAGCTCGGGGTAGATCTGGCTGTGTTTGGCGCTCCAGACCTCAAACAGGCCGGACTCGAACTCCTTGGACAGCTCATAGCCCGTCATGCTGCGGCGGTGAAGCAGGCCAAGAATGGCGTAGCCCAATGTGCCCATGGGGATCACCTCACTTTTGGTTGGGGAGTTTCACGCTTGCTCCAGTATCATACCACAAACGGACAAAAAGGCAAGGGAAAAATCGGGCAATATAAACATGTCTATATTGACATGTTGAAAAAGGAGTGATAATCTGAAAAGGCACTGCGCCGTGAGAAGGACGCGGCAAGCGACGAAACAAAGTGGGAGAGAAAGCATGGAAAAAGCAAAGCGATATCTGGTATTTCTGGTGGGATTGTTCATCAATTCCCTGGGCGTCAGTCTGATCACCAAGGCGGACCTGGGCACCTCGCCCATCTCCTCCATCCCCTATGTGCTCAGCCTGAATTTCCCTATGACTTTGGGCGAGTTTACGATTTTGTTCAGTCTGCTGCTAATCTTTTTGCAGCTGCTGATTTTGCGCCGGGACTTTAAGCTGGAGCATCTGCTCCAGGTGCCGGTGTCCATCGCCTTTGGCTATTTCATCGATCTGTGTATGGTGCTGCTGTCCTTTGTCCGGCCCCATGCCTACCCGGTGAAGGTGGTGGACCTGCTCATCGGCTGTGTGATTTTGGGCTTTGGCGTGTTTCTGGAGGTCATTGCCGACGTGGTGATGCTGCCCGGCGAGTCCTTTGTGCGCTCCATCGTATTCCGGTGGAAAACCGAGTTCGGCGTAACGAAGGTGTGCTTTGACGTGTCCATGACGGTGATTGCCGCCGTGCTGTCCTTTGTATTCCAGGGCCAGCTCAACGGCGTTCGGGAGGGCACCGTGGTGGCCGCCATCCTGGTGGGCTTTATCGCCCGTCTCTTTGGCCGGAAGCTGGAGATCCTGCCCCGGGTCCTGTTTGGCAAAAAGTCCGGGGAGTCCACGGAGGAGACGGAGCAGCCTGGAGAACACGTGTGTATTGTCATTGACCGGCAGTACGGCAGCGGCGGTCGGGACATTGGCCGGGCACTGTCCCAACAGCTGGGCATCCCCTTTTATGACAAGGAGATCATCCAGATGGCGGCGGGCTCCACCGGTTACTCCCAGGAGTACATCGCCCAGCGGGAAGAAAAGATCGCCGGCGCGCTGCTCCACGACCTGGCCAGCGAGATGTACGGCTATTCCGAGCAGACTCCCGCCCCCACCGACGCCATCTTTGAGGCGGAGGCCAAGGTCATGCGTCAGGCGGTCCAGAAGGGGGACTGTATCATCGTGGGCCGGTGCGCCGACGTGGTGCTCAAGGGCCGGGCCAAGTGCCTGCGGGTCTTCCTCCACGCCCCTCTGGAGTACCGGGTGAAGCGGCTCATGCGTACCGAGGGGTTTGAGGAGAAGGAGGCCCGGCGGCTGCTCCGTCAGACCGATCGGCAGCGGGCGGCCTACTACCAGTACTACACCAACCGGGCCTGGGGGATGGCATTGCACTATCATCTGTGTATCGATACCTCCCAGAGCGAGGCATGGGCTCAGGAGCTGATTGCTCAGGCCTTCCAGAGAATGCGGGAGGAATGACGGATAAAAAATCCCGGAACGATGGAAATCGTTCCGGGATTTTTTTATGCCGTTAAGCGGGCTCTTCCGCAAAGTTGCCGGTGTACAGGCGGTAGTAGGTGCCCTTCTTTTCAATCAGCTCGTCGTGGGTGCCCCGCTCGATGATGCGGCCCTGGTCCATGACCATGATGCAGTCGGCGTTGCGCACGGTGGACAGCCGGTGGGCGATGACGAAGGTGGTGCGCCCGTACATCAGGGCGTCCATGCCGTCCTGCACCAGCTTTTCGGTACGGGTATCGATGGAGGAGGTGGCCTCGTCCAGAATCAGCACAGGAGGATCGGCGACCGCCGCCCGGGCAATGGCCAGCAGCTGCCGCTGACCCTGGGAGAGGTTGGCGCCGTCGCCGGTGAGCATGGTGTCGTAACCGTCGGGCAGGCGGCGGATGAAGCCGTCGGCGTTGGCCAGCTTGGCCGCCGCCATACACTCCTCATCGGTGGCTTCCAGATTGCCATAGCGGATGTTTTCCATGACCGTGCCGGTAAACAGGTGGGTGTCCTGAAGGACGATGCCCATGGAGCGGCGCAGGTCGGGCTTTTTAATTTTGTTGATGTTAATGCCGTCGTAGCGGATCTTGCCGTCGGCGATGTCATAGAAACGGTTGATGAGGTTGGTGATGGTGGTTTTGCCCGCGCCGGTAGCGCCGACAAAGGCGATCTTCTGTCCGGGCTTGGCCCACAGGCTGATGTCGTGGAGGACCAGCTTGTTCTCGTCGTAGCCGAAGTCCACGTGGTCCAGTACCACGCCGCCCTCCAGGCGGGTATAGGTAATGGTGCCCTCCGCCTTGTGGGGGTGCTTCCAGGCCCACACGTTGGTGCGCTCCTTGTTCTCGGACAGGTTGCCTTCCCCATCCTCCCGGGCGTTGACCAGCTCCACATAGCCCTCGTCTTTCTCGGGCTGCTGGTCCATCAGGTCGAAGACACGCTGGGCGCCGGCGGCGGCGGTGACCACAAAGTTCACCTGCATGCTCACCTGGGTGATGGGCTGGGTGAAGCTCTTGTTCAGACCCACGAAGGTGATGACGGTGCCCAGGGTGATGCCGGCCATGCCGTTGATGCCCAGAATGGCGCCTACGATGGCCACACAGGCGTAGCTCAGCCAGCCGATGTTGGCGTTGACCGGCATGAGCAGGTTGGCGTAGCGGTTGGCCTTGTCGGCGCTCTCCCGCAGCTCCTCATTCACCTTGCGGAAGTCCGACTTGGCGGCCTCCTCATGGCAGAAGACCTTGACCACCTTCTGGCCGTCCAGCATCTCCTCAATAAAGCCGTCCACAATACCCAGATTCCGCTGCTGCTGGACGTAGTAGCGGCCCGACAGCTTGGAGAAGTTGGAAGTGATCAGGAACATAAGGACGGCGGTGAGCACCGAGATGATGGTGAGCACCGGGTTGAGGCGGATCATGACGATCAGAGTTGCGATCATGGTGACGCTGGAGTTGATGATCTGGGGAATGCTCTGGCTGAGCAGCTGACGCAGGGTGTCCACGTCGTTGGTGTACACCGACATGATGTCGCCGTGGGCGTGGGTGTCGAAGTATTTGATGGGCAGGGACTCCATGCGGTGAAACAGGTCGTCACGCAGGTGACGCATGGTGCCCTGGCTGACGGTGACCATGATGCGGTTGTAGGCGAAGGAGGCCACCACACCCACGGCCAGCAGGCAGATCAGTTGACAGACCGCGCTCCACAGGCCGCTGAAATCGGTGGAGCCGCTGTTGATCATGGGGACGATGTAGTCATCCACCAGGGTCTGGGGGAAGGTGGCTCCGGTGACGTTGGCGGAGGCGGAGATCAGGATGCACAGGACGACCGCCAGAAAGTGAAATTTATAGTTGTGAAGCATATAGCGCAGCACCCGTTTAAGGACCACGGTGGGGCTGGCTTTTTTCATGTTGGGATTCATAGTACCGATTCCTCCTTTCACGCGGGCTGATCGAAGTCGCCGCCGCCCTGGACCTGAGATTCGTAGATCTCACGGTAGATGGCGTTGCTCTCCAGCAGGTGCTCGTGGGTGTCAAAGCCGTTGATCTGGCCGTTGTCCAGCACCAGAATCCGGTCGGCCCCCTCCACACTGGAGATCCGCTGGGCGATGATGATCTTGGTGGTGCCGGGGATGCGCTGGGCAAAGGCGGCACGGATCTTGGCGTCGGTGGCGGTGTCCACGGCGGAGGTGGAGTCATCCAGAATGAGGACCTTGGGCTTTTTCAGCAGAGCCCGGGCGATACACAGCCGCTGCTTCTGGCCGCCGGACACGTTGGCGCCGCCCCGCTCGATGCGGGTGTGGTAGCCGTCGGGGAAGCGGTCGATGAACTCATCGGCGCAGGCCGCCTGGCAGGCCTGGACGCATTCCTCCTCGGTGGCGTCCGCGTTGCCCCAGCGCAGGTTGTCCAGAATG